>NZ_DATKFR010000367.1:0-1900 GCF_035511255.1 Parvibaculum sp. | reverse complement strand
TTTGATCGTGATCGTCGTTTCCGAGCCGTCCGCCGCCGCGACCTTCCAGCTATCGCCGACCTTGCGATCCTCGTTCGCGGCGCAGAAGGGCTTGGCGCCCGCCGCCGGCGGAGGCGTCGTCTGGGTGTAGCAGGTCTCGCCGCCGTTCACGGCCCAGGTGCCGCTCACGGTATTGCCGTCGGCAAGCTTCGTCGAATAGGTGCCGTCCTGATTGACGAAGGCCTGCACATCGCCCGTCTTCGGGTTCGAGAGCACGACCGTGTTGCCGTAATAGCTCGCGAGCGGATCGCCCGCGAAAGCCGAGCCTGTGAACGCGACCAACGCAACCGCCGTCAAAAAGAAAATGCGCATATCCATCTCCCCAAGAGTTTTTATCGACGGCGATTCTGCGTCCGTCGGGGGCGGATGATCGCATGCGAGGTTCGGCTCGCAAAGAGCCATTCCGCAGCCGGAATTTCCGGCTGCGGAACTCACATTATTTATTCAGGAAATTGAGCGGCAGACCCGGCGTCTCCCACTCCATCGACAGCAGTCGCCCCGTCGAGGACGCGGTGATATAGGCCGTCTTCAGGTCTTTGCCGCCGAAGCAGATATTCGTCACGAGGATGTCGTCGATCGGAACATGCTTGTTCTTGCCGTCCGGCGCGAAGATCGTGATGCCGCCATTGAGGATCGTCGCAACGCAGATATTGCCCTTCGCATCGACCGCGAGCGAGTCGAAGAAGGTATGCCCCGGCGCGGCGCCGACATAACGGCCCGGACCGCCCGGTCCGGTCGGCGGCGTCACTTCGCCCGGTGCAACGATATCGAAGGCGAAGAGACGCGCCGAATAGGTATCGGCGACATAGACGACCTTCTCGTCGGGCGAGAGGCCGACGCCGTTGGCGCTGAGGATCGGGAAAGCGACTTCCTTGATCGAGGAGCCGTCGATCTTCGCGTAGTAGAGACCGCCGCGATACTGGATGCGGTCCTCATGCTTGCCGTGGTCGGTGAACCAGAAACCGCCTTCCTTGTCGAAGACGATATCGTTCGGACCGATCAGCGGATTGCCGTTGCATTCGGTGTAGAGCACATCGACCTTGCCGGTCTTGAGATCGACGCGCTCGATGCGGCCGCCGGAATAATTCGCCGGCTTGCTGCCGGGGATCGTCAGGCCGCCGAAATCGTGCCACTCGAAGCCGCCGTCGTTGCAGACATAGCAGGCGCCGTCCGGCCCGATGGCCGCGCCGTTCGGACCGCCGCCCAGATCGGCGATCACTTCGTTCTTCCCGTCTGGCGTCACGCGGGTCAGCGTGCCGCGCTTGATCTCGACGAGAATGATGCTGCCGTCCGGCATGGCGATCGGGCCTTCCGGAAATTGCAAGCCCTCGGCAATCAGCTTCGGCTGAGACATAAAATCCTCCCTGTCTTGTTTTTCGTCGTTTTTCGATGGCCGCCATTCTGGCAATGGCTTCCATGAAGAGCAATGGCCTCAGCCGCGATGGCCGATCGCCAGCGCGGCACGCTCGACCGCGTCCCGTCCCGAGAGAAACGCGCCCTGCACCGTCGAAAACCATGATGGATGCACCGCCTCGCCGGCGAGGAAGATGCGCTCGCCGACGGGCTCCGAAAGAATAGGCCTCGCCTCCGCATGGCCCGGCAGCGCGCTCGCATAGGCGCCGAGCGTGTGCGGGTCCCCGCTCCAGGCCGTTGCCACCGCTTTCTCGACCGATCCAAGGATCGAGGAGCCGAACATGTCGGCGATGGCGGATTTTGCCATGTCGACCATCGCCGCTTCGCCCTCGCGTTCCATCTCGTCGGCAAAGCGTCCTCCGAGATAGGCGATGGCGAGCTCGCTGCCGAAAGGCCTGATCTGGAAGCTCACCGCATGGCGCGCCGGATCGCGTTCGTCCATCAGCGA
>NZ_DATKFR010000366.1:0-8684 GCF_035511255.1 Parvibaculum sp. | reverse complement strand
GGGCATGAGGTTCGGCTGGCTCAATCTCGTCAACCTCGTCCTGCTCTGGCCGTCGATCGCCGTCGGCGTCAAGCGGCTGCACGATCGCAACTACAGCGGCTGGTTCTTTCTGGTGCTGTTCGTGCCGCTGCTGCAGCTCTGGCCGATCGTCGTGATGGCCTTCCTGCGCGGCACCGAGGGCGAAAACCGCTTCGGCCCCGATCCGCTGGCCGGGCGTCCGGCCGAGAGCTGGAAGAGCTGGGCGATCTTCGCGGGCTTTCTCGTCGTCCTCAGCCTGCAAGGCTCGCTCGCCTTCAACATGGTCATGTACATGAAGGACCGCATGCCGCCGATGCAGGCGCCGCAAATGCCGGCGCCCGACGGCGGCCTTCGTTCGAATCCCGTCTGAGCGGGGGCTGGCGCGGCCATGAGGGGCGAGGCATAGTCGCCGCCCCGCCCTCGCCCGAACCCGCTCCATGACCCGCCTCCGCGCCGATCTTCTGCTGCTCCTCGCCTCGCTCATCTGGGGCGCGGCCTTTGTCGGGCAGGCGACCGCCATGGCGCATATGGGGCCGCTCACCTTCATCGGCGCGCGCTTCGCGCTGGCGACGCTGGCGCTCGCGCCCTTCGCCCTCGTCGAGGCGCGGGGCGCGCCCGCGCCGCTGCCGCTCCGGCGGCTTCCCATCCTTGTCGGCATCGGCGCCGTCTTCTTCCTCGGCGCGGCGCTGCAACAGGTGGCGCTCGTCACCACCAGCGTCACCCATGCGGGCTTCCTCACCGTGCTCTATGTCGTGATGGTGCCGGCGATCGGCGCGGTCTTCCTGCGCCACAAGCTGCCCGCCGCGATCTGGCCGGCGGCGGCGCTCTCCGTCGCCGGCACCTTCCTCCTCGGCGGCGCACAACTCGGCGGGCTCAATACCGGCGACTGGCTCGTCATCGGGGGCGCGGTCTTCTGGTCGATGCAGATTCTCGGCCTCGGCGCCGTCGCCTTCCGGCTGCGCCGCCCCGTCACCATCACCATGATCCAGTTCGCGGTTGCCGCGCTGCTCGGCCTCGCCGGCGGCTTTCTCTTCGAAAGCCCGAGCCTCGGCGCGATGCGAGCCGCCTGGATCGAGATCGCCTATACGGGCTTCGTCTCCGGCGGCCTCGCCTTTACGCTGCAGACCATCGCCCAGGCGCATACGCCGCCCGCCGACAGCGCCATCCTGCTCTCGATGGAAAGCCTCTTCGCCGCGCTCTTCGGCGCGATGCTGCTCGGCGAACGCCTGACGCCCCTCGGCTGGACCGGCGGCGCGATGGTGCTCGCCGCCGCGATCCTCGTGCAGGTGCTGCCGCTGATGAAGCTCCGGCGGGGGTGAGTGGCCCCTACCCCACCCGTCTGGATCGCTTGCGCGATCCATCCATCCTCCCCTCAAGGGGAGGGAAAGAAAGACTTCGCCCACGACATCCCTCCCCTTCAGGGGAGGGTCGGCGCGTGCAGCGCGTCGGGGTGGGGTCACCCCGCCCGCTTCTTCCCCAGCGCCACCGTGCCCATGCGTTCGAGCTTGCCCCAGCCGACGAAGGGGCCGCGGATCGCGGTCATCAGTGAGCGGACGACCACGTAGTACATGAGCTGGCGGTAGCCGAAGCGCTGCGGGACGAGCCACCACAAGAGGCTCCATTGCTCGCGCCGCTCCATCAGGAAGCCGAAGATCGCGGCGGCGAGATCGACCGCCACGAAAATCACATAGTAGATGCCGACGAGCTTCAGGTCGCCGTTCTGGAATTCCGCGCCGTGCTCGGACCAGGCGATCCACTGGCTGACGAGCTGCCAGACCAGCAGAAGATCGGCGAGCGGCGCGATCGCCGTCAGCGCAATCTGGAACAGCCAGACCTGCGGCAGCGCGATCATCCCCAGCGCGCCGTAGCGCGGGCGGAACGTCAGTTTACGGTATTTCCAAAGACATTGCAGCGTGCCGTAGGACCAACGAAAACGCTGCTTCGACAAGCCGCCAAAGGTCGCCGGCGCTTCCGTCCAGGCCAGCGCGGAACTGTCGAAGAGAACGCGCCAGCCCGCGCTTTGCAGATGGATCGTGAGATCCTGGTCTTCCGCCAGCGTGTCGGCCGGAAAGCCGCCCGCCTCGATCAGCGCCGCGCGCCGCCATGCGCCGACCGCGCCCGGCACCACCGTCAGCACGCCGAGCGCGGCGAGCGCCCGGCGTTCGAGGTTTTGCGCCGCGATATACTCGAGCGCCTGCCAGCGCGTGACCATGTTGATGCGGTTGCCGACTTTTGCGTTGCCCGCGACGGCGCCCACCGTCGGGTCGGCGAACCAACGCACGAGGCGCGGGATCGTGTCGCGCTCGAACTGGGTGTCGGCGTCCAGCGCGACCACCACCTCGCCCGTCGCCTTGGCGATGCCGATATTGAGCGCGTTGGCTTTGCCGCCATTCGGGATCGAGACGATCTCGACGCGCGGATTGCCGCTGAAGTTCTCAGTGAGGACCGCGAGCGTGCGGTCTTTCGAGCCGTCGTCGACGACGATGACCTCGATGTCGGCGTGGTCACCGGCGAGAATGCCCGTCACCGTCGAGACGATGACGTTCTCCTCGTTGTAACAGGGAATGATGACCGAGACGCGCGCCGTCGATTGCGCGAGCGGCGGTTCGGGCGTCCGCCGTTCCATGCGGCGGCGCCAGAGGCTCATCGCGACGAGAAACAGAAGCCGGCCGATACCGAGCCAGATCGCGACGATGAAGCACCAGTAGAGTGCATGTCCGGCCGCGCTCAACGTCAGGAAAACCGCCCGATCCGTCAGCAGGCTGACCGTCAGCGGCAGCTTCGGCATCGCCTCGTCGCGGGTCAGCGGCACCAGCGCCGAGACCGGCACGAAATCGTAGCCCTCGGCGCGCAGCCGGTCGATGATGATCGGCAGCGCCTCGACGGTCTGCGCGCGGTCGCCGCCGGCGTCGTGCAGCAGCACGATGTTGCGCGGAAAGTCCGGCGTCGCCGCCCTCACCTGCGCGAGCGTCTCGTCGATGATCTTCTGCGTGCCCGGCTGCATCCAGTCGAGCGGATCGACATGGAGCCCCACCGTCAGGTAGCCCATGTCTTGCGCGATCTTCACCGGCACGATCTCGTCATAGTCGGTGGGCTCCGCGTCGCCGAGATAGGGCGGCCGGAAGAGCCTGAGCGAGCGGCCCGTCAGCGCCTCGAAGAGCCGCTGCGTCGCGTTGAGTTCGAGCGTCACCGCCTGGTCCGAAGTCACCGCGAGATTGGGATGGGTAAAGGTGTGGCTTCCCACCTCGTGGCCTTCCGCAAGCTCGCGCTGGACGAGGCCGGGATTGGCTTCCGCGTTCGCGCCGATGTCGAAGAAGGTCGCCGAAACGTGCTTCTCCTTCAGGATGTCGAGGATCTTCGGCGTCCATTCCGGATCGGGCCCGTCGTCGAAGGTCAGCGCGAGCTTCTTCGGCGAGGCCGCGCCGAACTGCTTGATGACATAGGTCGTCGGCAGCTTCGTATAGGTTTCGTCGGCGATATCGCCGGTCTTCGGGTCGATCTCGAAGTCGCGCGCGCCTGTCGTCGGCTCCGCCGAGACGCTCAGGAATTCGCCGCGTCCCTCGAAGTCGATGTCGTCGATGATCGGGATCGTGCCCATGGCCGCGGGCGCCGTCGCGTCATAGGGCCTGCCCATGACGTTCCAGATCGTCGGGTCCTCGCCGCCGAGGCGCCATATCGCATAACCCGCCGGCTGGTAGGGATCGGCGGCGTGGATTTCGTTATAGGCGGTCACGCCGTCGAGAAACCAGACGTCGTGGCGGATGTTATCGTCCTCGATATAGGAAAAATGCGGATTGTTGCTCGCGTCGTCGAAGTCGATCGAGGCGCCGGAATCATGCGCGGCGATCACCGCGTCCTCGAAGGAAAGGTTCTCGACCTCGCCGCCGTTCCAGTCATAGGCATAGGCGCCGAGCGCGACGATGGTGGCCGAAGGGTCGAGCGTCTTCATGCGCCGATCGAGCACGTCCTCGAACCAGCTCTGGCCCGCGATCGCGCCCGCCGTGCCCGAACTCCAGTGTTCGTCGTAGAGCATCAGGATCGTGTAATCGACGCGCTTGGCCATGTCCGCGAAGGGCCATGTGTCGTCGCCGACCGGCGTCGCGATGGCGACGATCCAGCCATGCGACGAGAAGGCGTCGTGCAATTCGCCGAGAAAGAGTTTCAGATTGCCGCGTGCCGGGACCGGCAGATCCTCGAAGTCGACGACGATGCCCTGCAGCCTGTTCTGACCGACGAAATCGGCGACACCCGCGACCAGCGCCCGCCGGCGCGCGGGATCGGCGAGGAGCTTCGCGAGGCCCGGTCCGTTCCACTTGCCGCCTTCCGCGTTCTGCAACGTCGGCAGGATGGCGGTGCCGGGCTTCGTCTCGCGAATATAATCGTTCACATGCCGGTCGAAAGCCGAGCCGAGCGTCATGTCCGGCCCGCGCAGATTGAGCCAGGTCGGGATCACCCAGTCGAGCTTCGGCAGCGCGCGCTGCAGGGAGGCGAAGTTGGTGCTGCCCCAGGTCGGATAGAAGGCGATCGACAGCGGCCGTCCATCCTGCGGCTCCAGGATCGCCGCCATGTTGGCGCTGCGGGCACGTTCCAGCCTGTGCTGCTTCTCGCGGGCAAGCTTCTCGCGCCGTCCGCGGGCCTCCGCCGACAGACGCGCCGCCGACCGCAACAGTCCGGGCGATTTCGCCTTTTTCTCGAGTTCGGCGCTCGTCGATTTCGCCGGTGCCACGGCGCTCAACTGGCCAGGCAGCTTCAGTGCGGCAAAACGCGGCACCGCGACGAGGCTTGCGAGGAAGGCGATGCCGATCAGCGTGCTCAGCACCGCCGCGGTCCAGCCGATGATCGACATCTGGGTGGCGCGCCGGCCCGTCGCGTCGAAAAAGATCGGCTTGTTGGGTTTTCTCTGATTCATGGTTTCTCGGCCTCCGCCGGCATCCGCTCGGACCGAACCGGGGCGTTCGGCGACACTCGTTGCATGGACGACCCCTGTCCGTCACCTGAAGGATAGGTAATGGGAGCCGGGCGGGGATAAGTCGGGCCTCCGTCTGAAAGACTACTGCCATTTGCTGACAGGACGCCGCCGAAGTTGCTCCAATGGCTCTGGCGAAACCCGGATTCGCCCTTATATTCAGGGCCATGGCACGCAAATCCTTCAAATCCTTCGGGCGCGGCTCGGAAAAGCAGCTTCCGTCGAGCGCCATGGCCGGCCTTGCCGAGGCGCCGGGCGCTTCCTTCATTCCCGCCGACCGCGAGGCGCTGGCCCAGGCCGACCGCGACTCATGGGCGGGCGCGCTCCAGGGCGACCCCGAACACTGGCCGCTTTTCGAGCCGCACCGGCCGGAACGGCCCGAAAAGTCCGAAGGCGGGCAGCGCTTCAAGCTGGTTTCGGAATATGAGCCGGCCGGCGACCAGCCGACCGCCATCGCCGATCTCGTCGCGGGCGTCGAAGCGGCCGAGCGCGACCAGGTGCTGCTTGGCGTCACCGGTTCGGGCAAGACCTATACGATGGCGCAGGTGATCGCGCGGACGCAGCGCCCCGCCCTCATCCTCGCGCCGAACAAGACGCTCGCCGCTCAGCTCTATGGCGAGTTCAAGAGCTTCTTTCCGGAGAACGCGGTCGAGTATTTCGTTTCCTATTACGACTACTACCAGCCGGAAGCCTATGTTCCGCGCACCGATACCTATATCGAGAAGGAAAGCTCGATCAACGAGCAGATCGACCGCATGCGCCACGCCGCGACGCGCTCGCTGCTCGAACGCGACGACGTCATCATTGTGGCGTCCGTTTCCTGCATCTACGGCATCGGATCGGTCGAGACCTATTCGGCCATGACCTTCTCGATCAAGCTCGGCGAGCGGCTCGATCGCCGCCAGCTTCTCGCCGATCTCGTCGCGCTTCAGTACAAGCGCAACGACGCGGCCTTCGGGCGCGGCACCTTCCGCGTGCGCGGCGATACGGTCGAGGTTTTTCCGGCGCACTACGAAGACCGCGCATGGCGCATCACCATGTTCGGCGACGAGATCGAGGAGCTTGCCGAGTTCGATCCGCTGACCGGACAGAAGACCGACAAGTTCGAATCGATCAAGCTCTATGCGAATTCGCATTATGTGACGCCGCGCCCCGCGCTCAGCCAGGCGATCGAAGAGATCAAGAGGGACCTGCAGGTCCGGCTTCAGGAGCTGAAGGGACAGGGCAAGCTTCTCGAGGCGCAACGCCTCGAACAACGCACGGCCTTCGACATCGAGATGATGGAGGCGACGGGAAGCTGCGCCGGCATCGAAAACTATTCGCGCTATCTCACCGGCCGCAAGCCCGGCGAACCGCCGCCGACGTTGTTCGAATATCTGCCCGACAACGCGCTGGTCTTCGCCGACGAGAGCCACGTCACCGTGCCGCAGATCGGCGGCATGTTCCGCGGCGACTACCGGCGCAAGTCGGTTCTCGCCGAATATGGCTTCCGCCTGCCCTCCTGCGTCGACAACCGGCCGATGCGGTTCGAGGAATGGAACGCGATGCGGCCGCAATCGGTCTATGTCTCGGCGACGCCGGGACCGTGGGAGATGGAGCAGACAGGCGGCGTCTTCACCGAACAGGTGATCCGTCCGACCGGCCTCATCGATCCGCCGACGATCATCCGACCCGTCGCAAGCCAGGTCGACGATCTCATCGCCGAATGCCACGAGGTGGCGGCGAAGGGGAGCCGCGTGCTCGTCACCACGCTGACGAAGCGCATGGCCGAAGACCTCACCGAATATATGCACGAACAGGGTATCCGCGTGCGCTACATGCATTCGGACATCGACACGCTGGAGCGCATCGAGATTCTGCGCGACCTCCGCCTCGGCGCCTTCGACGTGCTGATCGGCATCAACCTGCTGCGCGAGGGCCTCGACATTCCCGAATGCGCGCTGGTCGCCATTCTCGACGCCGACAAGGAAGGCTTCCTGCGTTCGGAGACGTCATTGATCCAGACCATCGGCCGCGCCGCGCGCAATGTCGACGGCCGCGTGATCCTCTATGCCGACAAGATTACCGGCTCGATGGAGCGCGCCATCGCGGAGACGAACCGCCGCCGCGAAAAGCAGAAGGCCTACAATCTCGAACACAACATCACGCCGGAGAGTATCCGCCGCAACATCGGCGACATTCTCGAAAGCGTCTATGAGCGCGATCATGTGCGCGTCGATACGGGCGAGGCGGACGAAGCCTATATCGGCCACAACCTCCGCGCCCATATCGCCGATCTCGAAAAGCGCATGAAGGAAGCCGCCGCCGATCTCGAATTCGAAACGGCGGCAAGGCTGCGCGACGAGATCAAGCGGCTGGAAGCGACCGAACTCGCGGTCGCCGACGATCCGCTGGCGCGGCAATCGGCGATCGAGGAAAGGGTCGCCGGCGCGATGCCGGTCAAGGGGCGCTCGACGTCGGGCAAGCCGGGCACGCGCGGCAATAAGTTTCGCAAGAAGCGGTAAGCGCGCGATACTACACTCCGCTGTCATCCCGGCTTTATGCCGGGATCCCGGGGCGTCGAATTCCGAGTGTGCGACCCCTGGATCCCGGGATAAGCCCGGGATGACAAATTTGGGGGCGGACGATGGACAAGCCGAAACGAAAGACGCTCGCGAAACCCCAATGGGTCGAGGGGCGGTGCCTGTGCAGCGCGGTTGCACTCGAAATCCAGTATCCCGCCCGATGGGCCTTTCACGATCACGGGCGCGCGGCCCGCATCGCCCATGGCGCAGCCTATGCGACCTATGTCGGCTCGTGGCGCAAGCGTTTCCGCGTCACGGAAGGCGAGGACGCACTCTCTCAATATGAAGATCCGCAAACGAAGGTGACCCGCAGCTTCTGTACCCGCTGCGGCACGCCGCTTTTTTACGAAACGGCCCGCTCGCCGCACATGGTCAACATTCCGCGTGCGCTCTTTGCCTCCCGCGTGGGCCGCGAACCGCGCTACCACCTGCGCATCTCGGAACTGCAGGATTGGACCTATGCCGGCGAAAAGCTCGGTCCGCTGAAGGGCTTCCCGGGCGTGGTCTGGGAGCGCCCCCATCGCGCGAAAAAGCGCCCGCCGCCGGAGGGGATGTTCTGAAATGCCCGGCTTTCGCCACATTCCGGCGTCAACTTGAGACAGCTCCGGCGGAACGGTGGATCACGCTGCCCGTTATGGACGCAAGACCAGTTCGACAGGAGGCCCCTCATGCGCATCAAAGCCGCCATGCTCAAAAGCATCGCAAGTTTCGGATGCGTCGCGACCCTGCTTCTCACATCCGCCGCCTTTGCCGGCGAGCCGCAGAAGATCGATCCCTATACGGGCGATCCGATCATTCCCGAGCAGCAGACGCAGCAAGGCGGGCAGATCGAAACCCGCGAGGTCGGCCGCTATCCCGAGCCCGCGCAAACCGCCACGACACAAACGACGACGCGGACGACCGCGACCGGTCCGGCCGTCCATGAGCAGCCGAAGAGCGTCGCCGAAGGCGGCCGCACGATCGGCAAGGATGCGGGCTACGCGGCAAAGAAGGTCGGCTCGACCACGAAAGAGGTCACGACCACCATCGGCCACACCGCCCGCGACACGACCAAGGCCATCGGCCACGGCACCCGCGACTTCTTCCACGGCATCGGCGACGGATTGCGCGAGGGCTGGAACGACGTGAAGGAGTAG
>NZ_DATKFR010000365.1:0-2265 GCF_035511255.1 Parvibaculum sp. | reverse complement strand
CCTGCCGTCGATCGGCATCGCGCTGGCGCTGCCTGAATTTGCAGGCATCGACCAGAAGCTCGCGCTGCTTGCGGGCC
This sequence comes from Parvibaculum sp., assembly GCF_035511255.1. Lineage (GTDB taxonomy): Bacteria > Pseudomonadota > Alphaproteobacteria > Parvibaculales > Parvibaculaceae > Parvibaculum. The sequence continues at coordinate 2,188 of NZ_DATKFR010000365.1, read as the reverse complement.
TCATCGCCTGCCTTGTCGGGGCCGAAGCCCATGCCGCCATCTCGCGCGGGATCGAGCGCCGGGAAGTTCGACGCGAACTTTCCGAACTGACGGGCCTTGCCGCCGGTCTTTCGCGCGAACTCGACCATGCCGCCAACCGCATCGTCGAACTCGAGGATCGCTTCGAGCGCGAGACGACGGAACGCATGGAACGCATCTTCTCGGAAATCCGCGTCGTCGAATCGCTGGTGAAGCGGCTCGCCGAAACGCGCGAAGCGCCGCCCCGCCCGGTCGCCGTCGGCGCGCCGATGCTGCAGGCCCGGCTGGCGGAGGAATTCGCCCCGCCGATGCCGGAGCCCGACGTCTCGACGATGAGCGACACGGAGCTGCTCGAAACGATCCGCCGCTCGCTCGAAGCCAATCGCGTCGATCTCTATCTGCAGCCGATCGTCGGCCTGCCCCAGCGCAAGGTCCGCTATTACGAGGGCCTGTCGCGCCTGCGCTCGGAGCGCGGCGCGCTGATCATGCCGCGCGACTACATGCGTGTCGCCGAACCCGCCGGCATGATGCCGACGGTGGACAACATTCTTCTCTTCCGCTGCATCCAGGTCGTACGCAAGCTCGCGAGCCGCAACAAGAATGCCGGCGTCTTCTGCAACATTTCGGCCTTCTCTCTGCTCGATAGCGACTTCTTCCCGCAATTCGTCGAATACATGCAGCACAATCAGGATCTCGCGCAGCACCTGATCTTCGAATTCAGCCAGACGACGGTGAACGGCATGGGGCCCATCGAGGAAGAGAGCCTGACGGCGCTCGCCAAGCTCGGCTTCCGCTTCTCGATGGATCAGGTGACGAACCTCAAGATCAACGCGCCGCTGCTGCACGACCGCAATTTCCGCTTCATCAAGATTTCGGCGGCGACGCTTGTCGGCAACCAGCACAACGATACCGACATCCACGCCAGCGACATCAAGGAACTGCTGCGCCGCAATGGCATCCAGCTCATCGTCGACAAGATCGAGACCGAGCGCGAAGTCGTCGACGTACTCGACCTCAATGTCGAATACGGCCAGGGCTATCTCTTCGGCGAGCCCAAGCCCGTGCGCGAGGAAGTGACGCGCGCCACCATCGACGCAGCGGTCGCGGCTTAAAAAGCCCATTCAATTCTCCCATTCGCGTCATGCGCGGGCTTGACCCGCGCATCCACGTCTTTCCTGCTGCCTTTCGATGGAGGAAGGCGTGGATGGCCGGGCCAAGCCCGGCCATGACGGATAAGGGTGAGGGGAGCACGGTTTGACAGGCGCGGCGCGGGCGCTATCTTGCCCGCGCATCACAATCCGCGCGAGGAAGCCCTCCATGAGCACCGCCCAGCTGAAGTCCGTCATCGAAAGCGCCTTCGACGCGCGCGACACGATCAATACGGGCACCAAAGGCGAAGTGCGGGACGCGGTCGAGACCGCGCTGAACCTTCTCGACAAGGGCGAGGTGCGGGTCGCCGAAAAGTTCAACGGAAACTGGGAAGTGCATCAATGGCTGAAGAAGGCCGTGCTGCTCTCCTTCCGTCTGAACGACATGGGGCTGATCGCGGGCGGGCCCGGGGACAATACGCATTGGTGGGACAAGGTGCCGTCGAAGTTCGAGGGCTGGGGCGAGGCGGAATTCCGTGACGCGCGTTTCCGCGCCGTGCCGGGGGCCATCGTCCGCCGCTCGGCCTATGTCGCGCCCAACGTCATATTGATGCCTTCCTTCGTCAATCTCGGCGCCTATGTGGACGAGGGCACGATGGTCGACACATGGGTGACCGTCGGTTCCTGCGCGCAGATCGGCAAGAACTGTCACCTGTCGGGTGGCGTCGGCATCGGCGGCGTGCTGGAACCCTTGCAGGCCAATCCGGTCGTCATCGAGGACAATTGCTTCATCGGCGCGCGCTCGGAAGTGGTCGAGGGCGTCATCGTCGGCGAGGGCGCGGTCCTGTCGATGGGCGTCTTCATCAGCGCCTCGACCAAGGTCATCGACCGGGCGACCGGCGAGATCCATATCGGCAAGGTGCCGCCCTATTCGGTGGTGGTGCCGGGCTCGCTGCCGGGCCGGGCCAATCCCGACGGATCGCCCTCGCCCAGCCTCTATTGCTGCGTGATCGTGAAAACGGTCGACGCCCAGACGCGCTCGAAGACCTCGATCAACGAGCTTCTGCGCGACTGACCGGATT
>NZ_DATKFR010000364.1:0-11255 GCF_035511255.1 Parvibaculum sp. | reverse complement strand
GCGGCGAGCGGCAGGTCGAGCGCCTTCGTCGTGTCGCCATTCTGGCGGACCTGGCGGGCGGCCGAAAAATAGCCGGCGATATATTGCCGGCAGTAAAGCCCGGCGCGCGGCGTCCCGCCCTTCGGGTCGAGGATATAATCGGCGAGAACCTGGCAGGCGGCATAGAGGTCCCGGCCGGTCGCGATGCGGGTCCGGGCGGCGGCGGGCGCCGACGCAAGGATCAAGGCGGCGAGCCCCAGCAAAAGGGCCGCCCTTGTCGATGAACTCATTGCAGAGCCTCCTCCTGCCCGCGACAATACAACAGACGGGGCAACCATCGAAGTGGGGAGCGGCGGCACCGGTTTGAAGGGGCGGTCGCGGGGGACGGGGGCATGAAGTCGCGGCTGCTCATCTATGGCGTCGACACCTGGCAGGGCGCGCTGATCTCGCGGCGGGCGGCGGCATCCTTGCCGCACATCGGAGCCGGCCGGGAAATAGCGCGCGTCGCGGGGCATGCGAATGAAACAGGAGCCGGCGAGGGCGAGAACCGGCCGGTCGAGCCGCGCATCTTCGGGCTTGGCGACCGGACGCGCATCGCTTCGTTGCTCGACGACGTGAGCGTTCTCCTCAATTGCGCGTCTTCTGACGCCGGGACGGCGGCGCCGCTCATCGACGTCTGCCTCGAGACGGGAACCCATTACCTCGATCTCGGCGGCGATCGCGCGCATATCGCGGCGCTGCTCGCACGGCACGACGAGGCCGTGAAGGCGGGCGTCGTCCTGGTGCCGGGCGCATCCTTCGATTTTGCGGCGGCAAATGCCGTGGCGGCGCGGCTCGCGACGATCCTGCCGACGGCGCGGGGGCTGATGCTGGCGGTCAAGCGGAGCGGGCGCAGCGCGGCGGAAGCGCGGGCGCTTGTCGCCGCGCTGCATCTTCCCGGCGAGACGATCAGAAACGGGCAGCTCACTCCGGCCGAACCCGGTGCGCGCGTTCTCAATTGCGATTTCGGGCAGGGTGCGGAGGCGGCGCAGCTTGCACCCTGGCGCGGCGAGGGGCTCGTCTGGCGACGCCGCGGGCCCTATTCGACGATCGAAACCTATGAAGTGCTGCCGCCCGTGCTGGTGCGCTTGCTGAAACGCGGCAGCCTCGCGGGGGCGATGTTACGCCGTGGATGGGGCCTGAAGAGGATCGAGCGCCGGTTGACGCGCGGGCGCGAGGGACCGACCGACGCGGAACTGGCGCGCAGCCGCGCCACCGTCTGGGGAGAGGCGCGCACGCCGGACGGAAAGGTTGCACGGGCGCGGCTGGAGACGCCGGCGGCCGCGATCTACACGGCCGACGCCGCGTTGCTGATCGCGCGGGCGCTGATGGAAAGCGGCGCGCGCGAAGGCGGTTTTTATCTGCCGTCCGACATCGCGGGCGCGGGGCTGGTCGAAGGGATCGAGGGCGTCGTCTGGCGCGAGATTGCGGAGGCCGCGGAGGCGGGGCTGGATGTTTCAGTCATGGTCGGAGATTGACGCTCCCCCACCCAACCTTCCCCCTCAAGGGGGGCTTCAGGAAGGTGGAGGCTAATTCGCGGGCTGTTCGAGGCCGAGCCAGCGATCCTTGAGCCGCGAGACGCATTCGCCCTCCGAATACTGGCTCGTCATCATGCGCGCCATGTTCTCGGCGGCTTGCGGCGTTTCGCCGGGCTCGGCGCCGACGGCTCGCGCCATTTGCGAATAGGCGTCGCGCGCCATGTCCTTGGCGAGGATGCGGCAGGGATCGAGCGTTCCGTAGCGCAGAAGCGGCGTGGCGATCAGGAGTACGACAAGGACGACAATCAGGCCAAGGACGATCCGCATTCCGTTTCTCCGTTTCTTCTTTGTGCCGTTCAGTAGCCGCTTGGACCGTTACGGCGGCCATAGCCGTATTCGCTGCCGGAGCCGGGCGCATTCGAGGTGCTGACGCGGCAGGAGTTGAAGCCGGCCTTCCAGCCCGCCCGGTAGGGTTTGCTCGTGCGCCACAGGTCGGGGTCGCGGATGACCGTCGAGGCGTTGCCGGGCACATAGCCCGTGCCGGTGCCGCAGCCGGCCGAATAGCCCGACTGATAATCCGGGTCCTTGGTGTCGTCGCTGGCGCAGCCGGACAGGGAAAGGCCGAGCCCCAGAAGGGCGCCGAGCAGGACGGCTTTGCGAACGGTTCTCGTCATAATCTCTCTCCGGCGGGGTTGGCGCGAAGCATAGCGGGCCTCGCAGGCAAACGGCACATATAGTTTACGACCTTTTAATGCCGGGGATGCTCAGATGCCGCCTTGTCGGGAAGGACGCCATACAGCGCCCTTGTCCATGAACGATGGCCGATGGAGTGGCCGATGGCTTCGATCGCAATTCCGGGAAATGGCTTCGCCGACGCCGCCGCGTCGCCGGGGACGCATGCCCGCGACTTGCTGCTCCGCCGTCTCGCCGACCTCGCCGTGCTGCCGGCCGGACATATCACGCCTCAGGAGCGCGGCCTCGTCGACATGGTGATGGCGACAGCGGTGTCGCGTCTCGACGAGGCGCAGCGCCGCCGTCTTGCCGAACGCGTCGCGATGCTTCCCGAAGGGCCACGAGAATTGACGTTGGCATTGGCGCGCGACAAGTTTTTCGTCGCCGAACCTCTCCTCGGCCTTTCCGTAAGTCTCAGCCCGGGCGACCTCGTCGGCATTCTCCGCGACACCGGACCGGAGCATGCGTTTGCCATCGCCGGCCGGCGGTCGCTTCCGCATGCGGTCGTGGAGGCGCTGATCGAACATGGCAATGCCCGGGGCATTTGCCGGATGCTTGCAAATCCCGGCGCGACAATTTCCGCGACCGCAATCGAAACGCTGACGCGGCGGAGCGCCAGCGAGCCCGAATTCGTACCCCTGCTGCTCTGCCGGCCTGAACTCACGGCGCGCCTGGCACTGTTGATGTTCTGGTGGAGCCCCGCCGCCACACGGTCGGAAATCCTGACACGCTTTACGGTCGAACGGCGCATGATGCATGTGGCGCTCGGCGACGTGCTCGAGGCGGGGCTTGCGGCGAGCGGCGACGACGAGCCCTTGAGGGCGGTCCTGTCACTGGTGAGTCCGCCGCGGCTCGCGCCTAAATCGCATCTCGTACAGTTCGGCCATCTGGCAAGTTCCGGCCATGGCGAGGATTTCCTCGCCGCGCTGGCGCAAGCCGGCCGCGTGCGGCAAGAGACGATGTTCCGGATCGTGAACGACATCGGCGGAGAACCTCTGGCGGTTTTCGCAAAGGCCATCGGTCTTGCACGCGCCGAGTTCGGCGACCTCACGGTTCATGCCGCGAGCATTCGCGGCGGCACCGTTCCATCGCGCGGCGATATCGAGCGGAATGTCGCCGTGTTCGACGCACTCTCGATCGACCGCGCCGATCTCGTCCTTCATTCGTGGGACTGGTTGCTTTCGAACGAAGCGCAGATCGCGATGCCGGACGACCTCTAACGCTCTTCCCGCTATTCGGCGGCGGTTACGGCCGAGCTCGCCGGCTGGAGATCGCCGGCATGGTCCGGCGGCTGGAAAGCCGGCTGTTTGACGATGTGCTCCAGCGCATGCTGCGCCTTCTGCGCGGTCGCGATAATGTCGCCTTCGGCCTTGTCCACCAGATCGAGAACGTCGCGGACGCCGGCGAGCACGCCGTCGAGCCAGCCGTCCGGATTGCAGTCCTGCGCCTTCAACGCGACGGCATCGGCGGCGAGCGACGTCACGGTGCGGCGGACGGCGGCGGTGTTGAAATCGACGGGGCCGGTGACGAGCGTCACCAGCGTGCGGACATGCGCGCGCACGCCATCGATCAAAGCATTGCGTTCGCGCAGGCGCTTGCCAGCCTCGTCGGCGGCCGGCGCAAGGTCATCGAGCGAGACGCCCAGCACACGGGCGATGGAGGCCATGGTGCGGAAGGTTCCGTCCTTCTTGCCGGTTTCGATTTCGGAGAGGTAGGCGGGGCTGATGCCGGCTGCGCGGGCGAGCGCCACCGCCTTCAGTCCGCGAAACTCGCGCCACACGCGCACGGGATTTTCGCCCTCGGCGATCCGGTGTGCGACGCCGGCAGGCGCGCCGCCGAGTCGTTCCGCGAGAATCGCATGGGCGCGGCTCATTTCGCCCGCCGCATCACCGAGGTTCGTCAGGGTCTCATATTCGGCGACCGGCACCAGCACGAAGAGCGGTTGGCCGTCTGGGCCCATCAAACGCTGATGGTCCTTGCCGCCTGATCGGTTGATGGAATCGGGGTCGCTCACGAATGCTCGGCTCCAATATCGGCAAAGGGCGCTCCGGGCGCCGATTCCGGTTCTCGCATGGCACCGTCGTCAGATAGCCGATTCGTCGCGTTCATGCTGCGGTTTCCGCCTGCGCCATTTTCGCGCTCGTCCAGGATCGACGTAGGCGCTCTTGTATCCCGCACCGAGCCGGTCATGATGCCTCTGAGCGGAAGATCGAAGCATAGAGAGGGGGGAATGTCCATGGAGCGCGCGCGAAAGACGAAGACGATCGACGAATTGAAGGCGCTGGTGGCGACGCGTTCGCAATCGCGCGGTTCGTTGTCGCTCGCGCAACGACGCGCAGCGATGAATCGAAACATCGAAGTGTTCCCGGTTCCCGCGGGCGTGTCGGTCGAGGGCGCCGATCTCGACGGGCTCGGCGCGGAATGGACGATCGTCGACGGTGCGGCCGACGCACCGGTGCTGCTTTACTTTCATGGCGGCGGATATACCGTCGGATCGCCTCTCTCACACCGCGCGTTGACGGCGCGACTGGCGCTCGCGGGGCGGACCCGGGTTCTGAGTGTCGATTACGCGCTCGCGCCGGAAGCGCCCTTTCCGGCCGCCGTCGAGGATGGGCTCAAATCCTATCGCTGGCTTCTCGGCCAGGGACATGCGCCGGAGACAATCGCATTGGGCGGAGATTCGGCTGGCGGCGGGCTTGCGATGGCGATGCTCCTGGCGGCGCGCGATGCCGGTCTGCCGATGCCGGCGGGCGCCGTTCTCATCAGTCCGTGGACGGACCTTACCTGCGACACGCCGACCTACGAGACTTGCGCCCATCTCGATCCCATCATCACCAAGGCGGGGATCGACGAACACGCGCAGGCCTATCTCGGCGGCGCCGATCCGAGGCATCCGCTCGCGTCGCCCAATTTCGCCGATCTGTCGGGGCTGCCGCCGCTCTTCATCCAGGTCGGCACGGACGAGGTGCTGCTCGACGATGCGCGCGTCCTTGCAGCACGGGCCCGCGAGGCGGGCGTCGCCGCCGAGATCGAGGTCTGGCCGGGCATGATCCATGTCTGGCACGCCTTTTACCAGATGCTGGAGGAAGGCGGGGCGGCGATCGAAGGTCTTGGCGGCTTTCTGCGCGGGCGGCTCGGCGTCGCGGTCGAAGCTTGACGGTCAGCTCCGCCAGCGCAGCGTCACGGGCTTGACGGGATTCTGGAACGGCCGACCCTGCTCGCCGGCTTCGGCCCATTCGGTCTTGAGGCGGTGATACCACTTCGCCTGGACATCGGAATCGTTGATGAGCATCAGGCGCGGATCGAAGCGCAAGCCTTCCTGCTGAAGATCGACCATGTCGCCATCCTGCTTCAGGAAGGCGCGCATGAAGGGACGCAGGACGGGCTTCAGCACAGAAAGAAGCGGCATGGTCCAGTAAAAGGACTGGGTGATCTCGGTCGTCTTCTCGTCCACCGGCGTCACGCAGGTCAGGCCGACGACGCGGTGGCGGCCGGCGGTGATGCGCTCGATGCGGATGCCGGGGAGGCGGAAGGAGATTTCGGTGCGCGGCGCGCCGCCGAGAATCTTGTAGGCGAAGGAATTGCTCGATGGGGCATGTTCGACCATCGCGAAGCCGAGTTCGGACGGCGCGAAATCCTTAGCCTTCTCATGAATCGATTTTTGCGAGCGCCAATACCAGGAGCGATGCACGAAGGGGCCATGCGCCGGATCCATCAGGCCGATGACGGCGTGATCGACATGGCAGCCGAAGGTCATGGTCTCGCGGATATTCGGCGCGACCTCGCCGAAGCCCGGCATGACCGGCGGCTCCGTCGCCGGCGGCAGGTCGGCGCGCTTTTCATCCGCCATGTAGATCCAGATGTTGCCCTGAATCTCGCGAACCGGATAGCGGCGGACGCGGATGCGCGAAACCTCGACGTCCTGGCCCGGAACAAGAGAGGGAATTTCGGCACAATGGCCGTCGGTGCGGAATTTCCAGCCGTGATAGGGACATTCGACGGCGTTATCGCCGCAACCGCTCGATTTTGCGTCATAAAGGCGTCCCGCGGAGAGCGGCACGCCACGATGCGGACAGATGTCCCTGAGCGCGAAAGCCTCGCCCGTTTCCGTGCGGCCGATAAGCACGGGCTCGCCCAACAGAATCTTACGAATCATCGCGCCGCGTCCGACGGCTTCTCCCGGCGTGCCGAAATACCAGATGTCTCTCAGGAACAAGTCAAACTCCGATCTTCAGGCAAGCCAGGGCGTTCCGAAGTGCCGCGATGGAACACTATGCGACGTTCCGACGCCGCGTCACGCGCCCTTTCGCGACAAGCGGTGATAAGCCGCATCTCGGGCGGCGGCAGGAGGATTATACAAGGTTATCCGCCGGCAGGGTTTCTCGTTCACACCAAACAATTGCTCGTGAAACGCGCTCAAGACAGACCGGAGGGTTATAGTGGACGCCTACATTTGACCTGTTTTGCCGAATATTTTGTTGATATCCGTTATTGTATTCTTTCGATTCAACGACTATTGCTGGCAAGAATTCCGATTGATATAAAGGCGCCGGTGTTCTTTTACCTTTGACTTACTACTGGCTGTGTTGAGTGCAACGGGCCGCACGGGATTTCGGGGACGATATGAGCGAAAAGGCAGCACTGATCGACATGACGGCCGATATCGTGTCGGCATATGTGAGCCACAACAGCGTCGCGGCCGAGGAACTTTCGACTCTGATCTTCAAGGTTCACGAGGCGCTCCTGCAGGTCGAGAGCGGCACGTCGCCTGTTCATGCCGAGCGGCCGGAGCCCGCCGTCACCGTGCGCAAGTCGATCACGCCGGACTACCTCATCTGCCTGGAAGATGGAAAAAAGTTCAAGTCGCTGAAGCGTCATCTGCGTACGCATTACAATCTGAGTCCCGACGAATATCGTGAGAAGTGGGCTCTGCCGCGCGACTATCCGATGGTCGCGCCGAATTACGCCCAGGCTCGCTCCAAGCTCGCCAAGAAAATGGGTCTCGGCCAGAAGGGGCGTCGCACCACCTCGCGCCGCGGTTCGCGGTAGACAAAAAACCTCCTCCCGCCATGCACATCTCGGGTCCCGGTCGGACCTCCCGGACCATGTCGCTTGCCAAGGCGGGCGACGGGACTCATGATTGCTGCATGTGATTCGCATCAGCCAGCGTGCCGCAGGGGAGACGACCATTCCGACCGCCGCCGAACAGGCCATCCGCGCACAGCTTATCATTCCAGAGCAGCGAGAGCTTTTCGACTACTGGCGCGCGAAATGCAGCGACACGTCCTATCCGCGCCGCGCCGATATCCAGCCGGCCGAGCTGAAAGCGCTGCTGCCGTCGCTCAGTCTGCTCGACGTGCTGCCGGAAGAGCCGCTCAGGCTGCGCGTCCGGCTCGCCGGCACACGGCTCAGGGATTATCTCGGCATCGAGATCACCGGGCGCTGCCTCGACGAGTTCGACCTCGGGGACCAGAAAGGCTACTGGGACGCGGCCTATCGCGAGGTGGTCGAGGCGGGACGGCCGGCTCAGGGCGTCGTACCGCTGACGCCGTGGCGCCAGCCTCACATCTTCCAGTTCTGGTTGCGTCTGCCGCTGGTCGACGCCGACGGGCACATCGTCATGGTGCTCGGGCACGACGCCTTTCTGCAGTCGGAAAAGGCCCATGCGCTGGCGAGTCGCGCCAATCTTCGGATCGCTTGAGTTTCAGGCGCCGGACGCGGCACACTCGAGCCGGACGATAAAACCGGAGCCTCCTTCATGTTCGCAGCCGCAAAATACCGGACTCTCAGCGCTTTTCTCACGGCCGGCCTCCTGCTGGCCTTGACCGGCGTCTCGGCGGCCGAAGCCGCCACGGCGAAAATAGAAGAGGGCGAGAAGGTCATTTCGAAGGGCGAGTCGGCCGAATTCAAGGTGACGGCGCCCAGGGACACGTCGTCCGAACTGGCCGCCTGGTGCGAGGTCAGCGCTGGCGGCGTCGCCAAGCTGATCTTCGACGGCGAACACTATGTTCCGCTGTCGGAGCCGACTGTCGGCGACGCGACCACGTTGCAGCCGGGTGAGAGCAAGCGCTACGAGCTCAACGGCACGGTCGAGAAGAACAAGGGCGATGCCTATATCGCCTTCGTCTTCACCGACATTCCCCAGGCGATGTGTTTTCCCGGCATGCAATGCGGCAATGCCGCCGGCGGCGCGCAGACGGTGAAGGTCGTCTGCGGCAACCGGTAGACGAGGGATCGAGGGGTTCGCCCGTCGTCGCGATCCCGGCGAAGGACTTCTCACAAATGACGGATGAGCATGACGACGGGCGCGATCCAGTCCGGCGTCGGCAGAAAGCGCGCCTGCGCGCCGGGATCTGGCGGTACGAGCAGGAAGCTCCCGTCGGCTGACGACACGAAGCGTCCGAAGCCCGACGCCTCGCCATCGATCTCCACGATGCAGTCGCGGCCGAGCGCGCGGGCGGCATGTTCCGGCGGCAGGCGATCGGCGATGAGCACGTCGCCGGCACAATAGGCCCCCACATCGGCGTGGATTCTGAGCGCGACCGGATCGCGCGCCGGCGCTTCGAGCGTCAGCGTCTCGTCGCCCGCCGCGAGCGACCGATCGAAAAGACCGTCGCGGCCAATCTGACCGACGCAGGGAATATGGGATGTCTGCGGCTGGCCGACGAGTTCGGCCGCCCGGAGTCCCAGGGCCGAGGCCAGCTTCTCCAGCCAATCCGTCGAAACGGTCATATCAGAGGTTTCCAGCCGGGAAATGGTGGCGGCCGTGGTGCCGACGCGACGGGCCAGTTCGGCCTGGGTCAAGCGCCGCAACCTGCGAAAGTACCGAATTCTCGTCCTCACACGCGCTCCCTCCTGTTTCAAATCGGCACATTAATTACACAAACTTATCCCCGGGCCTTACGGAATGCGTAATTTTTCCATAGGAACACGCGATTGTTCTCGTAATGTTCCTATGTCTTTCCGTCAAGCGCGCAGGAGGGGACGAGATGCAAGTTGTCGTAAAAAGTCAGTTTGCCGGGTTCGGCGAGACGAGACGGGCGGTTTTCCTTGGATTTGAGGGGCGCCCGGCCCATCGGACGTCCATCGCAAGGCCGGCGGCGGAGGAGATCGAGTGCGCAGCGCGGATTGCGCTGACCCAGGAAATCATAGCGCGGGCGCTCGACGTGCCGGTCGGCGAGTTGCGCGCCACGACGCGCCGGAGGGCGCAGGTGGCATTGGCGCGCCAGATTGCAATGTATCTCGCCCATGTCGCCTTCGGACTTAGCCTGTCGACGGTCGGGCAGCATTTCGGCCGGGACAGGACGACCGCCGCCCATGCTTGCCGGCAGATGGAGGACCGGCGCGACGACCGGGACTTCGACGTGATGCTCGACCGGCTCGAAGGTGCGCTGCGCGCCTTCCCCATCATGGATGTCATGCAATGATGGCGCGGGACAGAATGGCGGCGCGGGAGAAGGCGGCCGACCATCTCGCTGAGCGGGAGATCGAACGGGAGGTGCGCCGGATTTTTCCGCGCCTCAGCGAGCGCGGCGCGCATGCCGCGAGATTCGGCGACGGTGCGTTCGGCATTTTCGTCGCCCGCAACCGCTGGCGGGCGCCGGTGCTGACGATCGAGCCGCCCCTGTGGGCGGCGATCGAAAGGCGAGATTTCGTGGAGCCGGCGGGCGAGGGAGCGTGGCGTCCGAGCGCCGTTGGGATTGCTTACTGGCGGCGCCTCGACGCGCTGGCCGAGCCATTCCGCGCGCAGCACCAACTCGTGGCGTCCCGGCGGATCGGCGCCGGCGACGGAAGCGTCGCGGTCGAGATCAACGAAGGGGAGGCGCCGCTCGGCTGGCTCAGGCGGCGCAAGGGGCCGGACGGACAACCGCTCGTCTCGGCTCCGCAATTCGAGGCGGGAGAACGGTTGCGGCGCGACTTCACGCTGGCCTGCATGACCCCGCGCGTCACGACGGATTGGTCGCTGGCGCTGACCGCGGATGGAGGCAGGCGCGGCCCGCGCGATCCCGCGGATGTGTCCGACCGGGCGCTCGCGGCGCGCGCGCGGCTTGCCCGTGCGCTGCACGAGGTGGGGCCGAGGCTTTCCGACGTGCTTCTCGCCGTCATCTGCCATCTGCAGGGGCTCGAGGAGGCGGAGCAGACCTTCGGCTGGCCGAGACGGTCGGGCAAGCTTGTGCTGCAGATCGCGCTCGACCGGTTGGCCGCGCATTACGGGCTGAACGAGGGGGGCGCCGGGCATCCGCGCGAAAGGAAACGGGAATGAGCGGCCCGCGGAATGTCAATCCGGTTCCGACAAAACGGAGTCGCTCTATACCTTTTCGGACTGCGCCCGGGCGTCGGCCTGGATGCGGCCGACCATCGAATAGAGGCCGTTCGAGCGCTGCGGGCTCAGATGCTCGTTGAGACCGAGCTTCATGAAGATGTCCTTTGCGTCGATCGCAAGGATTTCTTCCGGCGTATGGCCGGAATAGATGCGCAGCAGAATGGCGATCAGACCACGGACGATATGGGCGTCGCTGTCGCCCCGGAAGACAAGATGCGTCTCACCCGTTTCGCGCCGGGCTTCGCTGACGAGCCAGACCTGGCTCGCGCAGCCCTGAACCTTGTTCTCGGGCGCGTGTTCCGCCTCGCTCAGCGGTTCGAGTTCGCGGCCGAGCTCGATCACGTAGCGGTAGCGGTCTTCCCAATCGTCGAGGAAGGCAAAATCCTCGATCAGACTTTCTATGCTCATGCCGTCTCGTGCCGGTTGCAGGGGGGCGAGCTTCGAGCCCCACGTCTTCGTTCCGTTCAGGACATAGCGACGATGGACGTATCGCACAAGCGCAAGCAGGACCCGGGGCCCCTCGACGACGCTAGTCGCCTCGCAAAAAGGAAACGCCGCCCGGCGGGGGACCGGGCGGCGTTGGAGAGGCCAGAAAGCTCAGGATGGGGGCTTCCGGCGGGCAGACATCAGGCGCCTGCGAGGCGTGCCTGATGAAGGGGGCGGGGGGCAGGCGGCGCGTTCACAGCGGCGGCGGGCGCGCCTTG
>NZ_DATKFR010000363.1:0-8362 GCF_035511255.1 Parvibaculum sp. | reverse complement strand
GGCCCCGCGCTCGAGGAGCAGCTGCAGAAGCACGGCGTAACGCTCGCGCATTATCCGCAGAGCTTCGAATTCTCGACGGTGGGCGGCTGGATCGCGGCGCGCGGCGCGGGCCAGCAGTCGAACCGCTACGGCAAGGCCGAGAAGTGGCTCGTCTCCGCGAAAGTCGCGACGCCGAAGGGCTTCTGGACGACGGAGGCAACGCCCGCTTCCGCCGCCGGCCCGAACCTCAATCAGCTGATCGCGGGTTCCGAAGGCACCATCGGCGTCATCTGCGAGGCGACGGTGAAGATCCACGAGATTCCGGCCCGCAAGGATTATCGCGGTTATCTCTTCAAGGATTTCGCCAGCGGCATCGAGGCGGCGCGTCGCATCAACCACGCCGACATTCCGGTCGCGATGGTGCGCCTCTCGGACGCGCCGGAAACGCATTTCTTCCAGGCCTTTTCGGCGACGCATTCCGAGACGAGCCTTAAGTCGCGGCTCCAGCGCGCCTATCTCCGCTTCAAGGGCTTCGACGGCGAGCCCTGCCTGATGCTGGTCGGCCATGAAGGCGACGCCGAGACGGTGATCTGGGCGCAGGAGCAGACGCAGGCGATTGCGAAGAAGCTCGGCGCGCTGGCGCTCGGCACCGGGCCCGGACAGAAATGGTATCACGGCCGCTTCAACTCGCCCCATGCCCGCGATCCGATGCTCGACCACGGCATCGGCCTCGACACGCTCGAAACCGCCACGCGCTGGTCGAATATGGGCAAGCTTCACAAGGCCGTGGTCGACGCCATCGACGGCGCGATGAAGGCGAACATGCCGGAAGTGACGGGACGCGGCATCGTCATGGCGCATCTGAGCCATTCCTATCCCGACGGCGCGAGCCTCTATTTCACCTTCGTCTTCCCGCGCCAGCTCGACCGCGAGATCGAGCAATGGCAGGCGATCAAGCGCGCCGCCTCCGACGCGATCCTCGAAAACCGCGGCACGATCAGCCACCACCATGGCGTCGGCATCGACCATGTCCCGTGGCTCGCCGAGGAGAAGGGCCCCATCGGCTACAATGTGCTGAAGTCGCCGAAGCGCGAACTCGACCCGACCGGCGTGCTCAATCCGGGGAAGTTGTTGGGGTAGACAACAACTGTCACCCCGGGCTTGTCCCGGGGCCCAGGGGCCGCACGCTCAGAATTTGCCGCCCCTGGATCCCGGCATAAAGCCGGGATGACATGATGGTTGGGTTACGCCCCCACCATCTCCCGTGCGGTCGCGAGTCCGACCTCGATGTTCGGCACCAGCGTCACGCGGCTCTCATCAAGGATGCCCATTTCCGTTAGCACCTGCTTCGGCTGCGGCTGGATGCCGGTGACGATGACTTTCGTGCCGTGTTTCGCGCAACGGTCGAGCAGCGACTGGATGGCGCTCGCGCCGGAACCGTCGACCATCGGCACGCCGCGCATCCGCAGGATCAATACGCGCGGCGGCTTGCCGATGCGGTCGAGCGTTTCGCCGAGCCGCATCGCGACGCCGAAGAAGAACGGCCCGCGAATGACGCTGGCAATGACGCCCGGTGGCAACTCGGCCTGTGTGACAGGCCGCGATTCATGCGGCGTATCGTCCGCCACATCGTCGTCGAGAAGCTTCACATTGGCCTGAACCTCGACCGCCTCCGACATGCGGTGCATGAAGAGGACGGCGGCAAGCACCACGCCGACCTCGATCGCGACGGTGAGGTCGACCATGACGGTGAGCGCGAAGGTGACGAGCAACACGGCCCGGTCGCCCATCGGCGCCTTCATCAGATGGGCGAACTTGTCGATCTCGCTCATGTTCCAGGCAACGATCATCAGCACGGAGGCAAGCGCCGCGAGCGGGATATAGGCCGTGAGCGGCCAGGCGACGAGCATGAAGATCAGCAGGAAGACCGCGTGCAGCATGCCGGCGACGGGGCCTTTCGCGCCGGAGCGGATATTCGTCGCCGTGCGTGCGATGGCGCCGGTCGCGGGCAATCCGCCGATGAGCGCCGAGGCGCAGTTGGCGACGCCCTGCGCGACGAGCTCGCAGTTCGAGCGGTGACGCCGGCCCGTCATGCTGTCGGCGACCATGGCCGAGAGCAGGGACTCGACGCCGGCCAGAAAAGCGATCGTGAAAGCGGTCGGAAAAAGCTCGCGCAATCGCGCGAACGTGACCGTCGGCAGAGTCGGCATTTCGAAATGGGGCGTGAGCCCCGCATAGCGCGAGCCGATCGTGTCGGTCGGCAGATGGAAGACATAGACCGCCGCCGAGGCGAGGACGACCGCGATCAGGAATTGTGGCCATGTCGGACGGTAGCGCCGGATAAGCACGATGACGGCAAGCGCGCCGGCGGCGACGGCCAGCGTCGCCGGACTCGTCGTCGATAGGGCGCCGCCAAGCGCCGCAAGCTTCGGAAAGAAATCGCCCGGCACCTTATCGACGACGAGACCGAAGAAATCCTTGATCTGGCTCGATGCGATGATGATCGCGATGCCGGAGGTGAAACCGGTGACGACGGGCTGCGGGATATATTTGATGTAGGTGCCGATGCGTAAGAGGCCGGCGGCGATTAGCATCAGGCCCGCCATCATGGTCGCGAGGATGAGCCCGTCATAACCATGCTGCGCGATGACGTTGAAGACGACGACGACGAAGGCGCCGGTGGGCCCGCCGATCTGGAAGCGCGAACCGCCCAGCGCGGAGATGAGAAAGCCCGCCACCACCGCCGTGATGATGCCCTTGTCGGGTGTCGCACCGCTCGCGATCGCGAGCGCCATCGAAAGCGGCAACGCGACGATCGCAACCGTCAGTCCAGCGATGAAATCCTGTCGAAACTCCGCCGCGCCGTATCCCTCACGGAGAACGGTGACGAGCTTAGGAATGAACAAGGACCAGCGGGATTCCGCGGGTTGGGTCGCAGTCGGCATGGCTAAACCTCCCCGATACGGGGAAAAGGAGCGCCCTGCGCGTCTTATTCGGCTTCAAGCTGA
Organism: Parvibaculum sp.; assembly: GCF_035511255.1. Classification (GTDB taxonomy): domain Bacteria; phylum Pseudomonadota; class Alphaproteobacteria; order Parvibaculales; family Parvibaculaceae; genus Parvibaculum. The sequence continues at coordinate 5,375 of NZ_DATKFR010000363.1, read as the reverse complement.
CGGCGCAGCTCGGCCTTTGCGATCTTTTCGAGAGTCGAGCGCGGCAAGGCATCGACGATGCGAATGTCGCGCGGCACCTTGAAATCCGCAAGCGATTTCCGGCAATGCGCCATGACCCGCTCCTTGAGGTCTTTTGCCGCACCCGCCTCTCCACCCGGGACCAGCAGGAAGGCGACCGGCACCTCGTCGAGCATGGGGTCCTTCCGTCCAACGACGGCACATTCCTGAATGCCGCCGACGGCCATGATCGCGACTTCGATCTCCGAGGCCGCGACATTCTCGCCGCCGACCTTCAACATGTCCTTGTCGCGATCGGCAAATTTGATGAAGCCGTCTTCCATCAGCGTCACGCGGTCGCCGGTGATGAAGAAACCCTGTTCGTCGAAACTTTCGGCCGTCGCCTTGGGGTTGTTCAAATATTCCTTGAAGAGCGAAAGGCCGGGAACACCCTTGATGAGCAGCGCTCCGGTGTCGCCCGCCTCCGCCGGCTGCCCGTCTTCGCGGATGATCGCGATCTCATAGGCGGGCGATGGCTTGCCGATGGTCATGGCGGGCGCCGGCACGAAAGGATCGCTGACGATGCCATGCGTGATCGTCTCCGTCATGCCCCACCAGCCGATGGTCCTGACGCGGAAATGCGCATCGGTCGGCAGTGAGGCGACGCCATTTCCCCAGAGCCGGTAGTGATGCACAGCCGGCACGTCGTGATTGATGAGCGCGCGAAGGCAGAAGGGCACCATCGATGTCCATGTGCAGCGATGGCGGAGCGAAACATCCCAGAAGCGCGAGGCCGAGAAACGCGGCTGCAGGACGACCGTGCCGCCCACCCAGAGCGTCGCCAGAACCGAATAGGACTGTGCATTGGTGTGGAAGAGCGGCAGATAGACGAGATGCACGTCGTCCGCCGTCAGCGTCTCGTGCATCGCGCAAAGCTTCGCGCCCCAGAGCGCGTTCGCATGCGTCCAGACGACGCCTTTCGGCCGCGACGTCGTGCCCGACGTATATTGAATGCCGACATTGGCGGCGGGATCGGCGGGTCTCAGCGGCGCGGCGGCCGCATCGCCGTAAAGCGCCGCAAAGGACTCCGATTTCTGCGGCAGGTTGCCGGGCGCTGCCGGCGCGCCATTGTCGGTTTCGGTGATGGCGAGCCACCTGATCGCGCGGCAACTCTCGGCGACAAGCGCCGCGAATTTCGGCTGCGTGATCGCGCCGACGACGCCCGCATGTTCGGCGAAATAGGTGAGCTCGTCGCCGACGGAGCGCGCATTGGTCGTGACCGCCACCGCGCCCAGATGCGCGCAGGCATACCAGGCGATGATCGCTTCCGGGCAATTGTCGAGATGGACGAGCACGCGGTCGCCGAACATGACGCCGCGCGCCTTGAGCCCGGCCGCCACGCGCCGCGTCTCATCCGCGAACTGCGCATAGGACCAGCTCCGCGACGGCCCTTCGAGAGGCTCCCAGATCAGGAAGGGGTGCGCCGGCCGCGCCGCCGCGTGCAGCGCGAGGAGATGCGGCACGTCGAAGCCCGAAAACGGGTGGACGGCGGGCGTTCTCAAGGTCGGTGCGGTCATCGTTTGCTCCCGGTGTTTGTCCCCCTCTACACCATGCTTATCTGACCATCCATCCAGCTTTTGGACTTGAATTTGTCGTGGAGAAGCGGGAGGTCCGCATATGACGCGGCCTCCTCAACGTGAGGTCAATCTCAAATCCTCATCCTGAGGAACGACCCGAAGGAGCGCGTCTCGAAGGATGGCGATCAGGCCAGCGCGTCCTTCAGCGCCTTTGACGCCGCCTTCACCGCATCGCGACCCACATCGAGAACAGCCTGCAGGTTGAAGAAGCCGTGGATCATGCCATCGTAATTGACGTATTCGACCGGAACGCCCGCTGCCTTCAACGCCTCCGCATAGGCGCGCCCCTCGTCGCGCAGTACGTCGAAACCGGCGGTGACGACATAGGCAGGCGGAAGCCCCGCAAGCGAGGCGGCCTTGAGCGGCGCAAGACGCGGATCGGCACGGTCGCCTTCGCCCGCATAATGATCGATGAACCAGACCATGCCGTCGCGCTCGAGAAAGTGTCCCGTAGCGAACGCCTGATAGGAGCCGGTCTCCGTATCTGTGTCGGTCACCGGATAGATCAAAATCTGATAGGCGATCTGCGGTCCCTTTGTATCGCGTGCGAGTTGCGCAACAACTGCGGCGAGATTGCCGCCGGCGCTGTCGCCGGCCACCGCGATGCGATTGGGGTCGACACCTATCGAGGACGCATTCGCCTCCACCCATTGTACGGCGGCCAGCGCGTCGTCGACCGCCGACGGAAACCTGTGTTCGGGCGCGAGGCGATAATCGACGGCGATCACCCTGCAACCACTTTCGTTGGCGAAGGTCCGGCAGAGCGCGTCATGCGTTTCGAGATCGCCGATGACCCAGCCGCCGCCGTGGAAATAGACGAGCACGGGCAGCGCGTCGCTGCCGGCCGCGACCGGCGTATAGATGCGGACGGGGATTTCGCCCGCCGGTCCGGGGATCGTCCGATCCTCGGTTCTGCCGATGGGTAAGCCCTGGGCGTCGAGTTGTGCCGCCATGGCACGGTACATCTCCCGTGCGCCCTGCGGCGGCAGGTCGATGATCCGCGGTACATCGGTATTCGCAGCCATGCCGTCCAGAAGCGCTTTGACCTGAGGGTCGAGTGCCATTTCCTTCTCCCAATTAGCAATTTGTTCTTGTTGGGAGAAAGTTTTAGCGGGCCCGAAGCGGTTCCGCAAAGCTCGCGATGAGCGCCTCCTCAGTGGAGGATATTTCCCTCGCGCGAGCGGCGGCCCTCGGCCATCTCGACGACGAACACCTTGAGTGCCCGCCAGGCATCGGCGCGCAGCTTTTCCCCGATCTGCTCCAGTTCCTCAACCGCCGTATCGGCATAATCGAGAGCCTTCATTCCATGCGTGTCGAACATGTAGGCGGCGAGCAGGCTGAGTTCGTGGTCGGTCATCATGGGACAGTCTTTCGATCAATTGGCGAGCTGTTCCCATGCTTCTGCAACCCTCGGGCCAGAGACGTCTCTGAATGGAATCAAGGGGCTAGACGGGCTCGGCTTCGTCGTATGGGTAAAGCCTGCCCGGCCGGAAAGACACATGGCGGCGGATTTTTCCGCCCTTACCAGGGTTCGTTATGCGTCCTGACGTCGGCCTCGAAGGTCCAGGCGGCGCGGCGCTGCCTGTGCAGGCCGAGATAGACCTCGGCGATGCCGCCAAGGTCGATGAGCCGGCCCTCCTGCGCGCGCTGCGCGGCATAGTCGGGCAGCCCCCTGTGCAGCTTCTCGCCGTCGATGCCGCCATCGATGACGACATGGCCGACATGGATGCCCTTCGGCCCCAGTTCCTTCGCAGTACTTTGCGCGAGATTGCGGAGAGCGCCCTTGGCCGAACTGAAGGCGGCAAATCCCGCCCGCCCGCGCATCGAGGCCGAGGCGCCAGTGAAAAGCAGCGTGCCGTCCTCGCGCGGGCTCATGTGCCGCGCCGCCTCACGCGCGAAGACGAAGGCGCCGAAACAGCAGACGCGCCAGCAACGCTCGAAATAATCCGCCTCCATCCCCTCAACGCCGCCCGGCATGTTGTTGCCGGCGTTGTAAATCGCCAGCCCGACCGGACCTTCGGCCTCCGCCGCGCGCCAGAGCGTGACGACATCCTCCTCGTTCGTCGCATCGCTGTCGACGGCGGTCGCTTCCCCGCCCGCCCAGTTGATCGCATTGGCGACCGCCTGCACCTTGGCGAGCGTGCGCCCGGCGACGAAGACATGGAGCCCCTCCTCCGCGACCTGCCTGCTCAAGGTCGCGCCGAGCCCGTTTTCCGGGCCGACGCCCAGAACGATCGCGGTCTGCCGCTTCATGAGGTCCCTCCTCCATCCCTATCCGAGGGGCATATGGTTAGCGACGGGGAGGAACCAAGAGGAAGAATCCGCGAACGGCGACATTTTCGGCCATTGCCCGGCCGCGCTCCCGGCGCTATGGTCCGGCCATGATCGCAACGCGCCACATCCACGCCTGGTATTTTACGCTGCTTACATAAGCGCGGCGTCGATCCTGTTTGACCAATGCCGCCGCAAGCCGGCGGCATTGTCTTGAAAGATGGTCTCCGGCCAGACGGCCCTCCGAGGAGACCTATCGTGATCCCACCTACACTGACCATCCGGCAGGCGACCGAAGCCGATTACGAACAGCTTTGCGACCTCTTCGCGGAGCTCGGCGTCGGACAGCGGCGGGAACGGGCGCAGATCGCGCGCCTTATCGCCGGGCCGCACAGCGCCATTTACGTCGCCTCCGAAAAGGACGCGCGTATCCTTCACGGCCTCGCCACGCTGATGTTACGGGACCAGCCGGGAATGCGGACGGTCGAGATCGGCGAACTCGTCGTCCATCGTAACGCTCGCCGACAGGGGATCGGGCGCGCCCTGATCGACCATGCGGCCGACTGGGCTGCGCGAAAGGGCGGCGAGCTTGTCGGAGGACCTACCTGGGAGACCTATCGCGCCTTGGTCCACGCATGACGTTCAGCCGGCGAAGCCACCCTCTGCCAGAAAGCTCTGCTCCTCGGGCGTCGACTCGCGACCGAGCACGGCATTGCGATGCGGAAAGCGGCCGAAGCGCTTGACGATGTCCGCATGGATTTCGGCAAAGCGAAGGCTTTCCGGATCGTCGAGCCGCGTCGCGTGAAAATGCAGGCTCTCGCGCTGCGCCGCCACGTCTTCGGCATGCATATAGGGCAGGTAGAACCATTGCCGCGCGGTGATCGGCAGCTCGACGTCGAAGCGCCGTCGGATCGCCTCGCGCGCGACGCGAAGAGCTCTCTCGTCATTCGCCCAGGCACGGTGATCGCCGCGATTGAGATTGCGCGAGAACTGGTCGAGCACAATGACGAGCGCCAGCGCGCCCTGCGCGTCCTTCATCCAGTCGTCGAGCTTGCCCTCGCAGGCGACCATATGCGTGTCGCCGAAGCGTTTGCGGATTTCGCTGTCGAAGGACGGATCGGTCGCGAACCATTTGTCCCGCCCGGCCGCGAACCAGAAATCGAGAATCTCGCGAGGCCGGGCGATGGGCATGGGCTTTCCGAGCTTTCAATGTCATCCCGGGACTTGTTCCCGGGATCCATCTGCGCGCGACATAGTGCCGTGTCTTATGGGTCCCGGCAACGAGTGCCGGGACGACACCTGTATTTGTATTGCTAGTCGGGCCTGTCAGACGACGATCACATCCTCCGGCGCCGTCTCCTCGTAAAGCCGCTGGACGAGATGCGCCCGCCGGTCGAGCGTCGCCCGCTGGTTGACATAGCCCTTGTCGGTGATCTCGTGACCGTCGATCGAGGGCGGCTCGGTCATCAG
>NZ_DATKFR010000362.1:0-4680 GCF_035511255.1 Parvibaculum sp. | reverse complement strand
CGCCGCCCGGATCACTTTCTCGGAACGGGTGGAGGTTCGCTCGGCGAGACGCTTGGACGCATCCTGATCGAGAGCGAGAAGGTGATTGCGTCCGAGCGGCCGGATGCGGTGCTGATCCTGGGCGACACCAACTCGGCGATTTCCGCCATCATGGCGCGGCGAATGAAAGTTCCCGTCTATCACATGGAGGCCGGAAACCGTTCCTTCGATCGCAATGTGCCCGAAGAAACCAATCGCAAGCTCGTCGATCACATCTCGGATTTCAATCTGGTCTACACCGAGCACGCACGCCGGCACCTCATATCCGAAGGCATCCAGCACCGTCGCATTTATCTGACCGGCTCGCCGATGCGTGAGGTGCTGGACCATTATCGTGACCGCATCGACGCTTCCGATGTGTTGGCGCGTCTTGGACTGTCGCCGCGAGGATATTTCGTTGTGTCGTTGCATCGCGAGGAGAATGTGGACAGCCGCGCGCGCCTTGGTGAACTCATGGTCGCTCTGTCGACGCTGGCGGCGCGCTATGACAAGCCGCTCATCGTCTCGACACATCCACGCACACGACGCCGGCTGGAGGAGCTCGGTGCGCTGACGGACGAGCGCGTGCAGTTCATGAAGCCCTTTGGTTTCCATGACTACAACCGTCTTCAGATGAGCGCCTTCTGCGTCATTTCGGACAGCGGCACCATCGCCGAGGAAGCATCGATCCTCGGCTTTCCCGCCGTCACTCCGCGCGACGCCATTGAGCGGCCCGAAGGACTCGATGTCGGCGCCCTGGCGATGACCGGACTTTCCCGCGAGGCCATCCTGCGTGGCGTCGAGACGGTCACGCGCATGTTCTCCGAACGCGAGGCCAAGGGACGTCCGCATCCGGTGCCGGCCGACTATTGCGTGACCGACACGTCCGAGCGTGTCGTGAACCTGATCCTCGGAACAGCCCCCCTGTCCAATGCGTGGGACGGCATCCGCGGGAACGATCTCGGCTCGTGATCCGTCCGGTCCGGCTAATTCCGGTTTAGGCCCAACGCCACAAGCAGATTGCGCCAGAGCCGCGCTGGACTCGGTCGATGAAAGCGCTTGAGATAGGCGGGCAGTTCCGGCGGATCGTTCGGTGCGAGCCAATAGGACCTGAGCAGGTACCAATCCGACAGAAGCGGACGGTTTTCATGCAGGATCCATGCGGCGGTCCAGTAAGCGCGGCTGAGCGCATAACGCTTCTGGCGCCGAATCTCCGGCGGAAGATCCGGCCGCGAAAAGAAGTGACGCACCAGCCTCGGCATCTCGCGGGCGCGCGCGAGCGAACGATCGGCAACCGTGATCGACGTGGCATGGGTACGCCAGCTCGCCAGTTCATGCGGCACACGTGCGAAATCGCCCCTCAACGCGAGCCGCAGCCAGGTTTCCAGATCGGGAGCATACCGGTACTGCGCGTCCCGAAGATCGCCGAAGTCGCCGAGCGCTTCCCTGCGGATGAAACTTCCGGGGCCTGGCATCGTGAGCAGCCACGATACCATACGGGTGAAGGCATACTCCTCCGTCTTCAGATGCTGGACGAGATTTCCGTCGATATCGATGAGACGCCAATCGGGATAGGCCACGAGAATGGACGGGTTCGCATCCATGAATTTCTCCATGGTTTCCATCCAGCCCGGCAACACCGGGTCGTCCGACGACACGACGGCTGCATATCGGCCTCTCGCCAGCCGCCATCCGTAATTGGTCGCCGACGATTCGCCACCGTTCTGTTTGTAGACATAGCGGATACGGGGATCCCCGCGGGCGTCGATTGCCGCTCTCGTTCCATCCGTCGAACCGTCGTCGACCACGATGATTTCGAAATCCTCGCAGGATTGACCGAGAATGCTGTCGAGCGTGAGCGGGAGAAGCTTTTCCCTGTTGTAGGTTGGGATGATGACTGAAATCTTGGGCGGATGCGACACGCGAGAGACCGGGAAATATGTTGACACCGGCACATTACATGTTGCCATAAGGTGAAAAGGCAAGTGCGATGTGCCATCCTTGAAAGAGCAGAACAACAATAGCGTCGGGGCACCGGGCATGCCCGTTCGCAGGATAAGAGGGGGCAAATATGGATCATGATCGCAAGCAGTTTCAGCTTCCGCATCCGGGCGGCCGCGGGAGACGGATGAATCATCTCGCGGGCTTGCGATATCCGGGAGAGCGGTGATGCGCCGCTTTTTCAGGATTCTGGCAAAGACACTCTACTTTGTCGGAACCGCCCCCGCATTTGTATTTCAGGGACTCGCCGTCCTCATCGCGCTTCGGTTGAACCGCGGCTTCCTCGATCGGCGGTTCTACGTAATGACGAACAAGGAGCGCCGGTTCAGAAGAAAATTTCCGATGCTGGATTTCTGTTTTGTGGGAAACAGGAAACTTGCGGATCCGAATGCGTGGTTTTCGCAACGCAACTATCTTCTGGAACACCGCGCCGCCGCCAAATACGGCCCTGTCCTGCATTTCCTCGTGTTCTCGAAGAATGGCGGCTATCGACCGGGCTCCGGCGTAGAGACAATCCCGACCGCCGCATCGCCGGTCGCCGGCCCGCAGCCCGTCGCGGTTCCGCCGCGGAACGCCATTGTCGATCTGTGGCCGCGAATTCGCGCCGACCTGTCGGGCCTCCGCGACGTCGCCAATACCGCGACGCCGACAATGGAAATTCAACGGCGGTTCATCGCCGATCAGCGCCAGCTGCCGTTTCCCTCTATCGGACGCCACGCCACGGCAATCGTCGACGCTATTCCGGAGGGCATTCGCCATCTCGTGGTCGTGCCCTGGCTCGGTCTTTCCGGCGGCTCCGAAAAGGTCACTGAGCGCGTTATAGCCCTTCTGCGCGAACATTATGCCGACGGTGAGCTATGCATCTTCGCCCCCGAGCAGGCATTCGAATTGCCGGCCGAAGCCCGGACTCGCTTTGGCGTGAAAATCGTTGCCATCAACGACTTCGCCGCCGAATTGTCTCAGGCGGAGCGCACTTACGTCTTCGACCGGATGATGATCGAACGACGGCCCGCGACAGTCCATTGCATCAATTCGCTGACAGGTTGGATCGCCTTTCGCGAGAAAGGCCATCTTTACCGTCGGGATTCCAACCTCTATGCGAATATATATAGCGACATAAGGCTCGACGACGGAATGCCGGTGGGCTTTTTCTGGCAATTCCTCCCTCAAATGACGGATGTGTTCTCGGGCGTCTTCGCCGATAATGAAGCCGTCATTCGCAGGGCGCGCGAATGCTTCGGTCTCACCGACGAGCAGATGGGTCGTTTCCACGTCATTCGGACCCCGATACTGGGACTGGACGGCGCCCGTGCGCCCTACCGCTTCGCCGACATGGCACCCGGGCCCCGGCCGAAGAGGACGCTCTGGATGAGTCGCATCTCGGTGGAGAAGCGCCTCGACGTCCTGCAGAAGGTTGCGACGGAGACGCCGGATCGCCAGTTCGATATTTTCGGCGCAGTGCTGAAAGTCGCGCAGAAGGTGGATATGTCCTGGACGCATCGGCTGTCCAATGTGTCATATCGTGGAGAATTCGAGTCCCTGTCCGATATCGTGGTGGAAGACTACGACTCCTACATGTTCACGACCCGTGCCGAAGGGATGCCCATTGCTCTTCTTGAGGCGGCGCTGCTCGGGCTGCCCATCGTCGCACCGAATGTCGGCGGGATCGGCGAATTCATTCGCGAGGACACCGGGTGGCTGGTGAGCGGCCCCGATGCCGTCGATGAGTATCGGGCGGCGCTCGAACATATCAGACGCGATCCCGCGGAGGCTTGTCGCCGCGCCGAAGCGGCTCGCCGGCTGCTCGTCGAGCGCCACAGCTGGGAAGCGTTCTCGTCCACGCTTCACAGCATCCCGGGCTACATGCAACCTGTCGAGCGGGAGCGAGTGTCGGCATGACGGGCATCGATATTTCTGTCGTCGTTCGTGCTTACGAGGACACGGTCGCGCTCAACGCCACGCTGACCTCCGTACGACGCGCCATCCGGCATGCGGAAGCCGAGGGCCGGACGGTAGAGGGCATTCTCGTGGTGAGTGCACCCACCGCACATATGAACCGGTGGGTCGCCGAGTACCTGCCTGAGGGCTGGACCTGCATAGAGGCCCCGACCTCCTCGACCGGCGCCGCGCGGCAGGCGGGTATCGCCGCCACGAGCGGGACCTGTGTCGGCCTGGTCGACGAGGGCGACATGTGGTCGGCGACATGGCTCGCCGATGCATTCACGGCGGCGCGGACATCTCGACAGCCGACTGTATGGCGGCCGGAGATCGTCCTCATGGTCGGCTCCGACTATTTCGATCACCGCTTCTACTGGACGCAGTTCCAGTCCGATACATCCGTGCCGTCGTTCGACATCCGTGATTTGCTGGCGGTCGAAGCCTATTCCAGCAGTTTCTTCGCACCGCGCCTGCTCCTGGACCGGGTTCCCTTCCCCCTGGAAGATCCGGCGCGCGGCTGGGGCTGCGTCGACTGGTGGTGGACCTGCAATATCGCGGGAGCCGGCTACCACCACCGGACGCTTCCGCACAGCTTCCATTACCGGCTCGTCGGCCTCGACGGGAAACCGGTGGCCCGCCGGCCGGATATCGGCTCATATCGTATCGGTCCAACCACTCTGCCTCAGGCCTTGTCCCGCGAGCGCAGTGCGGCGGCGGCAGGTG
>NZ_DATKFR010000361.1:0-1643 GCF_035511255.1 Parvibaculum sp. | reverse complement strand
CGGGGTTCCCATCGAAACCCAGGTATCGGTGTTGACGCAGTCGGCGCCCTTCACCGCTTCGAAGGGATCGGTGGTCACGAAAATCTTCGCGCCCTTCTTGCGCGCCCAGTCGACGGCGGCACGGTCCGGCGCGAATTCCGGCGGGCAGGCGACCCTCAGCTCGAATTCGAGCTGCGCGGCCGCGTGGATCCACGAGGTCACCATGTTGTTGCCGTCGCCGACCCAGGCGATGCTGCGGCCCTTGATCGGCCCCTTGTGCTCCTCGAAGGTCATCACGTCCGCCATCAGCTGGCAGGGATGCGACTTGTCGGTGAGACCGTTGATGACCGGCACGCTCGCATATTCGGCGAGCTCCATCAGATGTTTGTGATCGGTCGTACGGATCATGATCGCGTCGACATAGCGCGAAAGAACCCGCGCCGTGTCGGCGATGGTTTCGCCGCGGCCGAGCTGCGTGTCGTTGCCGTTCAGCAGCAGCGTCTCGCCGCCGAGCTGACGCATGGCGACGTCGAAGGAGACGCGCGTCCGCGTCGAGGGCTTTTCGAAAAGCATGGCGAGAAGCTTGCCCTTCAGGGGGCTGTCCGTGTCGGGCTCGGCCTGCGCCTTGCCGTTCCGGCCGGCCTTGCGGGTCTTCGCCCCGTCAAGGATCGAACGGAGCGCCGGACCTTCGATCAGATCGAGATCGAGAAAGTGCCGGGGCGACTTCGCCCTGGGATCATGCGCGTTCATGCGGCACCTCCCGCAGCCTGGGCGGGCTTCTTCGCAATATCCGCTTCGAGCGCCGTGCAGGCACGGTCGAGCTTCCCGATTGCCTCATCGAGGTGACCCTCGTCGATGATGAGCGGCGGCAGCAGGCGCACGACATTGTCGCCCGCGCCAACGGTCAGCAGATGTTCCTTTCGCGCCGCCTGCACGAGGTCCGTGTTGGTGATGCGGCACTTGATGCCGAGCATCAGCGCTTCGCCGCGCACGCCCTCGATGATCGAGGGATGCTGGTCGGCAAGCATGGCGAGCTTCTGTTTCAGCTTCACGCCGATATCGCGCACATGGGCGAGGAAGTCTTCCCGGATCATCATCGAGACGGCGGCATCCGCCACCGCCATCGCCAGCGGATTGCCGCCATAGGTCGAGCCATGCGTGCCGACCGTCATGCCGCGCGCGGCATTCTCGGTTGCCAGACAGGCGCCGACCGGGAAGCCGCCGCCCAGCGCCTTTGCGACCGGCATGATGTCGGGCGTGATGCCGGCAAGTTCATGCGCAAAGAGCCTGCCGGTCCGCCCGAAGCCCGTCTGCACCTCGTCGAGCAGCAGCAGGATGCCCGCCTCGTCGCACATGGCGCGGATCTTCCTCAAATCCTCGTTCGGCAGTACACGGATGCCGCCCTCACCCTGGATCGGCTCGATCAGGATGCCGGCGGTCGTTGACGTGATCGCCTTTTCCAGCGCCTTCATGTCGCCGAATGGCAGATGCACGAAGCCCGGCATTTCGGGGCCGAAGCCTTCGAGATATTTCTTGTTGCCGCCGGCCGCGATGGTCGCGAGCGTGCGGCCGTGAAAGGCGCCTTCGAAGGCGATGAGTTCGTTGCGTTCCGGCGCATCGCCGACGAAGTGATAGCGCCGCGCCATCTTGATCGCGCATTCCAG
>NZ_DATKFR010000360.1:0-5888 GCF_035511255.1 Parvibaculum sp. | reverse complement strand
CCCATTGCCATCCCCGCCGCCTTCCGTTAGTTTCTAATGGATCACATTAAATGAGAAGCGCCCGCTCCAACAGGGCGCTTCCATGCGGGGAGGGGAGCGAGATGAATAAATTCCTGAAATGGGGCGGGGCGACGCTGGCCGTGCTGGCGGTCGTCGCCGTCGGCGGGGCGATCTATGTCAAGCAGAACCCGATCGTGCTGCTGCGGATCGTCACCCGCTTCAAGGACCCCATCGGCCCGAACCAGCCCGTCGTTTGGCAGCAGGGTCCGGAGACGGCGCCCCAGGGCAAGCGGCCGCCGAACGTCGTGCTGATCCTCGCCGACGATCTCGGCTGGAACGACATCACGGTCAATGGCGGCGGCGTCGCGGGCGGTGTCGTGCCGACGCCGAACATCGACTCCATCGCGCATCAGGGCGTCGATCTCACGCAAGGCTATGCGGGCAACGCGACCTGCGCACCCTCGCGCGCCGCGATCATGACCGGGCGCTACGCGACGCGCTTCGGCTATGAGTTCACGCCCTCGCATCCGATCTTCATGAAGATGGTCGGCGAGGACAATCGCGGCCTGCGCAACCCGATCTATTTCGCCGAGAACGCGAAGAACTACCCGCCGATCAATTCGCTCGGTGTGCCGCCGAGCGAGATTACCGTGGCGAAGCTCCTGCAGAAGCAGGGCTATCACACCATGATGTTCGGCAAGTGGCATCTCGGCGAATTGCCCGAGATGCGGCCGCAGGCGCAGGGCTTCGACGAGTCGCTCGGCTTCCTGATGGGCGGCCAGCTCTACGCGCCGTCGGGCGCGCCCGGCATCCAGGAGGCGAAGCAACCCTGGGACCCGATCGACAAGTTCCTCTGGGCGGCGCTGCCCTATGCCGTGAGCAAGGACGGCGGCCCGCGCTTCGCGCCCGACAAATACATGACCGACTATCTCGGCGAGCAGGCGGTGGACGCGATCAAGGCGAACAAGAACCGTCCCTTCTTCATCTATCTCGCCTTCAACGCACCGCATACGCCGCTGCAGGCGACGCAGGAGGACTATGACGCGCTGCCGATGATCCAGGATCATGAGTTGCGCGTCTACGCGGCGATGATCCGCGCGCTCGACCGCAATGTCGGCCGCGTTCTGCAGGCGCTGAAGGAGCAGGGGCTCGACGACAACACGCTGGTGATCTTCACCAGCGACAATGGCGGCGCGAGCTACATCGGCCTGCCCGATCTCAACAAGCCCTATCGCGGCTGGAAGGCGACCTTCTTCGAAGGCGGCATCCATGTGCCCTATTTCATGAAGTGGCCGGGCGTGCTGCCGGCCGGCGCGAAATTCGGATTGCCCGTCGGCCATGTCGACATCTTCGCCACCGCCGCCGGCGCGGCCGGCGCGGCGGTGCCGACGGACCGGGTCATCGACGGCGTCAACCTTCTGCCCTTCCTCGAAGGCAAGGAAGCAGGCCGTCCGCACCAGACGCTCTTCTGGCGCTCGGGCGACTACAAGGTGCTGCTCGACGGCGACTGGAAGCTGCAGGTTTCGGAGCGGCCGAAGAAGGACTGGCTCTTCAATCTGAAGGACGATCCCACTGAACAGAAGAACCTCGCCGATGTCGAACCGGAGAAGGTAAAGCAACTGAGGGGCGTCCTTGCCGGTATCGACGGCCAGCAGGCAAAGCCGCTCTGGCCGGAACTCGCCGAAGGACCGATCGCGATCGACCATCCGGAGAATCCGGCGAAGTTTCCGGATAGCCCGGACGACGAATATATCTACTGGGCCAATTGATGCCTCCGAGGGGGAGACGCTTGATCGCGGCGGTGGCTCTGGGCATTGCGCTCATCGCCATCTCCGCGATCGCGGTTCTCTGGTTCGTCGGCGGGCGCGATGCGGAAAAGCTCGCCCGTACGGAACCGAAGCAATGTCTCCCGGCTTCGCTCGACACGGAGGGGCCACATCCCGGCATGCTCTGGGTGCCGGGCGGAAGGCTCCGCATGGGCGATACGGTCTATGCGGAGGAGGGGCCGATCCGCGAACGCGATGTGAAAGGCTTCTGGATCGACCGCCATGAGGTGACGAACCGCGAGTTCGCGGCCTTCGTCGCGGCGACCGGCTATGTCACCGTGGCCGAGCGTCCGGTCGACGCGGCGGCGCATCCCGAATTGCCGGCCGACATGCGCGCGCCCGGCGCGGTCGTCTTCGTGATGCCGAACAAGGTCGACGGTTCGGGCGACATCAGCCAGTGGTGGCAATACATCCCCCGCGCGAACTGGCGCCATCCGGGCGGCCCGCGGACGAATATCGACGGCCACGAGAATTATCCGGTCGTCGCCGTCGCACTTGCCGACATTGAGGCCTATGCCCGCTGGAAGGGTCGTACGATCCCCGACGAGGCGCAATGGGAGTGGGCGGCGCGTGGCGGCTCATCCCGTCCGCTCGCCGAGCATGAGCAGCCGAAAGAGGCCAACACCTGGCAGGGCATCTTCCCGGTCCTGAATTCGGGCGATGACGGCTTCGTCGGCCTCGCGCCCGCCGGTTGCTACAAGCCGAACGGCTACGGCCTCTACGACATGATCGGCAATGTCTGGGAATGGACCACCGACATCTATGACGGCGACGCCGCGCGCCGCACCATCAAGGGCGGCTCCTATCTCTGCGCGCCGAACTACTGCATGCGCTACCGCGCCGGCGCGCGGCAGGGCCAGGAGGCCGATCTCGCGACGAGCCACCTCGGCTTCCGCACGATCCTCGAAGCTCCGGGGCCCTGAAAGCGGCGTATCGATCTTTACCTCTCCCCATCGGGGAGAGGTCGACCGGCATAGCCGGTCGGGTGAGGGGGCTACTTCGCAAGACTCTTTTCCCGGCCGCCCCTCACCCAATCCTCTCCCCGGAGGAGAGAGGGCTAGAGGGTCACCGCTTCACCAGCCCCTCGATCGCGCGCTGGAACTTCGCCGACTCCGGTGTCGTGATGCTGGCGAACCAGGTCTTCAATTGGCCATCGCGGCCGATCAGATATTTGTAGAAGTTCCAGCGCGGCTTCGAGAGGATGCCGCCCTGCGAAACCATCCACTTGAACAGCGGATGCGCGTCCGGCCCCTTGACGACGACTTTCGACGTGAGCGGGAAATCGACGCCGAAATTCGTCTCGCAGAATGTCGCGATCTCGGACGCGTTGCCCGGCTCCTGATTGCCGAAATCGTTGGACGGCACGCCGAGAACGACAAGGCCGTCGGCTTTGTGCTTCTGCCACACCGCCTCGAGCCCCTTATATTGCGGCGTGAACCCGCATTTCGAGGCCGTGTTGACGATCAGCAGCGGATGCCCCTCGAACTCCTTCAGAGGCAGGGGCTTGCCCTTGAGGCTGGTGAACGTGAAATCGAATGCGTTCCGGTCGCTCATGGCTCGCTCCTGCCTTTTCGGTTCGTCAGAGGACGACCAGTTTCACGTCGACATTGCCGCGCGTTGCATTGGAATAGGGGCACACCTGATGCGCCTCGTGAACCAGAGCTTCCGCCTCCGCATGATCGAGCCCCGGCAGCGAAACTTCAAGCGTCACATCGAGCGCGAAGCCGACGCCCTTCTCGTTCGGGCCGATGCCGACATGGGCGGTAACGGCGGAATCCGCCGGAACCCTGATCTTCTTCTGGCCCGCCACGAATTTCATCGCACTGTGGAAACATGCCGAATAACCGGCCGCGAAAAGCTGTTCGGGATTGGTGCCGTCGCCGCCCGCGCCGCCCAGCTCCTTCACGGTATCGAGCTTGACGGCAAGCCTGCCGTCGGCGGTTTTCGCTTCGCCGGTGCGGCCGCCGGAGGATGTGGCCTGGGCTTCATAGAGGATCTTCATGATGGAGGTCTCCTGTTGAGGTCGGTTGCAGCCGTCATGTAGTGATCAATTATATTGTGCGCAATATATTTATCGAATCTTTTCGAGGTTCCAGCCGCGTATGGCTTCCGCGAAGCTCATGGCGGGATTTCGCGATTTCGGTTACGCCGCGAGCTTCCCGCGCAGTTTCTCGAGCTTTTTCCGGATGTTGACGAGTTCGTCGATGGGAAGCCCTGCCGCGCAGGCGACCTGGACCGGAATGCCGGCTGCTGCCTTTTTCAGGGCCCGTCCCTTGTCGGTGAGGTGGATCAGGACCTGCCGTTCATCCGCCTCGTTGCGCATCCGCTTCACGAGTTTCGCAGCTTCCAGCCGCTTGAGAAGCGGCGTGAGTGTGCCGGAATCGAGGAACAGCCGCTCGCCCAGCGCCCCGACGGTGATCCCGTCTTCCTCCCACAGCACCATCATGACGAGATATTGCGGGTAGGTAAGGCCGATCCCGGCCAACAGCGGTTTATAAAGTTTCGTCATCTGCAATGACGCGGAATAGAGCGCGAAGCAAAGCTGATTGTCGAGAAGCTGGAGGTCGTTCGGCTTTTTCATGGGCGTCACTCGCATTGGACACCCATCAATATGGCGATGATTGGCAATGACGCAATGGAATTGCGTCGCACCAAATGACTGTCATCCCGGCGCAGGCCGGGATCCACGGGTCTTTCAACAATTGACGCTGTAAAGATGGATCCCGGCCTTCGCCGGGATGACACTGATTTTTTGGGAAAGTAATGAGCTGCGGGTCGCCTCAGACGCTCTCGAACAGTTCCAGCGTCCGCTTCAGCGCCAACTCGGCTGCCGCCTTGTCGTAATTGTTGCGGCGGTCGGAGTTGAAGCCGTGGTCGGCGTCGTAGACATAAGAGGGGACGTCCGGATGCGCGGCCTTGATCTTCTCGACGACGTCCATGGGGATCGAATGATCCTTCTCGCCGAAATGATTGATGGTCGGACATTTCGGATTCTCGGCGACGAAATCCTTGATCGCGCCGCCGTAATAGCAGGCGGCCGCATCGAGCCCGTTGGCGCGGCAGGCCGCCACCCAGGCAACCGTCCCGCCATAGCAATAGCCGGTGATGAAAACTTTCTCGGCACCCTCCGCGCGCAGCCGGTCGATGCTCGCCTGCACATCCATGACCGCGTTTTCGATCGGGTTCTTCGCCCGGTACTCGAGCGACTTCTGGATGTCTTCCTGGGAATAGGTCGCCTTGAAGTCCTTGATCTGCCGATCGTAGAGCTGCGGCGAGACGACGTCGTAGCCGCGCGCCGCATAGCCGTCGCAGAGATCCTTGATGTGATCGGTGACGCCGAAGATTTCCATGATGAGAACGAGGCCGCCTTTGCGCGCCCCTTCGGCCTTCACTTCGTAAGCGAGAATGTCGGCGCCGTCGCCGCTCTTCAGCGTGATCATCTTGCCCTTGTGCGACATCACTTCGTCTCCCTTGCTGGTGTTTTCCGTTCGATGAGGGCCTGGCCGATGAAGCTCAGCACGAGTTCGCCCTTCTGGTTCACGCCTTCGTTGCGGCTCCTGAGGATGCCCCAGCCGGGCCGCGAGCGCATGTCGAGTTTCTCGACGACGGTGGTCGAATAGCTGATCGTGTCGCCGGGTCTCACAGGCGTCGGCCATTTCATGTCGAGGAAGCCGGGCGAGGGGCCCGCAGCGGGTGTGCGCCCGTCCTCGTCCGGCTTGTCGACGCGGCCGCGAATATGCGGCACCATCAGCTTCATCCAGGTCGCCGTCGTGTGCCAGCCGCTGGCGATGAGCCCACCGAAGGGGCCGATTTTCGCCGCTACGGGATCGATGTGGAAAGGCTGAGGGTCATATTTCGTGGCGAAGCGGATGATCTCCTCCTCGCTGAAGCGATAGGTCCCGAGTTCAGTCCGCGTGCCGATCTCGATGTCTTCGAACCAGGGCATCAGGCCTCCACCGTTTGGCCAGGATGGCGGCGACCATACATGGCCCAGCCGACCATGGTCATCACGACCTCGTGCTTCTGGTTTAAAACTTCGTAAGAAAACCGCGTCAGCCCCAT
>NZ_DATKFR010000359.1:0-1882 GCF_035511255.1 Parvibaculum sp. | reverse complement strand
GCCGATCATCACCTTCATCAACAAGATCGACCGCGAAGGCGTCAGCCCCTTCGAGCTGATGGACGAGATCGCGACCAAGCTCGCGCTCGACACCGCGCCGATGATGTGGCCGGCCGGCATGGGCGGATTGCTCAGGGGCATTTTCGATCCCGAGCGCGACCGCTTCATTCCTTACGACCGCATGAGCGAGGGCAAGGAGGCGACGAGCCTCTCCGGCAACGAAATCGCGAACCATATGAGCGCCGAGGAGCTCGTGCAGTTCCGCGAGGAGATGGAACTCGCGCGCGAGGGCTCGCCCGCCTTCGATCTCGACGCCTATCGCGCAGGCCACCTCACGCCAGTCTATTTCGGCAGCGCGCTCCGGAAGCTCGGCGTGCGCGAACTCCTCAATGCCGTCGTGCAATTCGCGCCGAGCCCGCGTCCGCAGCCGTCCTCGGCGCGGCTCGTGCAGCCGGACGAGCCCAAGGTTGCCGGCTTCGTCTTCAAGGTGCAGGCGAACATGGATGCGAATCATCGCGACCGTATCGCCTTCATGCGCATCTGCTCAGGCCGGTTCAAGCGCGGCATGCGACTGAAAGTATCCGGCTCCGGCAAGACGATCGGCATTCACAATCCGACGCTCTTTTTCGCGCAGGACCGCGAACTCGTGGACGAGGCTTTCGCGGGCGACATCATCGGCATTCCGAACCATGGCACGATCCGCGTCGGCGATACGCTGACGGAAGCCGAAGACCTTACCTTCACCGGCATTCCGAATTTCGCGCCGGAAATCCTGCAGCGCGTGCGGCTCGACGATCCGATGAAGGCCAAGCACATGCGACGGGCGCTCGAAAGCCTCGCCGAGGAAGGCGTGACGCAGGTCTTCAAACCCCAGATCGGCGCCAACTGGATCGTCGGCGTCGTCGGGCGCCTGCAGCTCGAAGTGCTCGCGGCACGCATCGAGACCGAATACGAGATCAAGGTGAGTTTCGAAAACTCGCCCTTCGAGACCGCGCGCTGGGTGATGTCGGAAGATCCGGCGGAGCTGAAGAAGTTCGTCGAGGCGCATCGCGGCAACATGGCGGAGGATCGCGACGGCGCGCCGGTCTTCCTTGCCAAGAGCAATTGGGAACTCGGCTATACGGCCGAGAAATGGCCGCATGTGCGCTTCTCGGCGACGCGCGAACGCGCGCCGGTGGCAGCTTAATTCTTCATTTTCACGACGATCGCGGACGAACGGTCATGGCCCGGCGAACCGGGCCATGACGCGGATATGCTCGGCCGTCAGTGCGCGGCCGCGGCGCCGTTGGTGTTCATCGACACCTGGGTGCAGGGCTTGCCGCCGGTTTCCTTCTTGATCGCCGCTGCGGCGTCTGCCGCATTCGTCGCCGTCTTCGTGACGGTGAAGGTCGTCGGCACCTCGACTTCGAGGCCGCCGGGCGCGGGTTCGATCGAGGTCGAACTCACATAGGTGCAGGAAATGGTCACGGCCTGGGTGGCAATGACGGTTTCAGTGGAGGCGCAGCCGGCGACGAGAAGAGGAAGCGCGGCGGCGAGGAAAAGGCGGGACTTCAAGATGGAACTACTCCTGGAACACTGACATGCCGGATGGGCGCGGAATAGATGATCGGCGCGGCACGAGCCGTCAAGATCGGCCTTGTGCCATGTTCCAAACGGCGACGCCTGCTTTTTCCGGCGGTGAGTCAGTCCGTCACATCCCGCAACGCCCGCCTCGGACTTTCCGGGGCCGCGACCGTCGGTCTTCCGGCGCGGAAGGCGAAGGTCGGTTGCCAGTCGGGTTCGCCGGTGACGGCGGCGAGGCGGACTTCGGATTTCGATTCCTTGCCGAGCTGCTTTTCGCGGTCGGCCGTTTCCACGGGCTGGTTGATCGGCTGCATCGCGA
>NZ_DATKFR010000358.1:0-1882 GCF_035511255.1 Parvibaculum sp. | reverse complement strand
ATCAATACGATGAAGCAGCAGATCATGGATCTGCAGCAGCGCCTCGACGATCTTCAGATTTCCCAGGGCAACGAGCTGAAGGAAATCAAGGAGAAGCAGGACGCCGTTCAGATCGACTTCAAGGACGGCAAGCCGACTTTCAAGACGGGCGACGGCCTCTTCGAGATGTCGATCCGCGGTCGTGCGCATTTCGACGTCGCGACGGGCGATACGGACGGCACGCTCACGCCGTACAACAACGGCGCCAATTTCCGCCGCGCTGAGATCGGCGTGGAAGGCAAATTCATGAGAGATTGGGGCTATGTGCTCGGTCTGCAGTTCGGCGGCACCAAGGACTCTTCGCCGACGATCATCAAGGAAGCCTATCTCTCCTATAACGGCATCTCCGGCATCAAGATCCAGGGCGGCGCCATCGGCGTTCCGCTGACCCTCGACTACGCGACGAGCTCGAACGACATCACGTTCATCGAGCGCTCCAGCGCCGCGAACATGATGATCAGCCTCGGTTCGGACGACAGCCGCACGGCCTTCGGTGTGCGTGGAAATACCGACAACGTCTTCGGTATGCTCTACTACACGAAGGACACCGTCGGTACGGATGCGACGACGCATGCCGAAAGCGACAACGTCGTGGGCCGTGTCGCCGTTGCCTTCCAGCCGGTCGAAAAGTCCAACATCCACCTCGGTCTGTCCGGCACCTATACGCCGCATTTCTACAAGGATCCGAGCATCGGCGATCGTCCCGGCATCCGCGTCGACGATATCAAGTACATCTCGACGCCGAGCATCACGAAGGTCGACAAGGCGCTGTTCTACGGCCCGGAACTCGCGGTCAGCTACGGCCCCTTCAAGGCGCAGGGTGAATACTATCGCTACAGCTTCGATCGCACGCTCGGGGCGGCCGATGCGGACTTCAGCGCCTGGTATGCACAGGCGTCCTGGGTCATCACGGGCGAAGCCTACAAGTACAGCATGGACGGTGCGGCCTATAAGGGCGTGAAGCCGGCCAGCCCCTTCACGCTGGGCGGTGGCATCGGCGCATGGGAACTTGCCGTGCGCTACAGCACCGCGGACCTCAACGACTCCGGTTCCGGCCTTACCAAGGGCGGCGAAGAGAAGATGTGGACGGGTGGCCTGAACTGGTATGTCAACAACAACGTCCGGTTCATGCTCGATTACATACGTGCGAAGGAAGAAGGCGGCGGCCCGAAGGGCGAAGGCACCTTCAACTCGGTCGCACTGCGTACCCAGTTCGCTTTCTGATCGATCCTCGCAGGTCTTCAGAGCAGACCCCCGGAGCTTCGGCTCCGGGGGTTTTGTTTGTGCGCCGCCGCACGCTTCATCTTCACCTCTCCCTATGGGAGAGGTCGAAACGCGGAACGCGTTTCGGGTGAGGGCAAGCCGTGAAGCACGGCTCCCCGTGCAGCCCCTCACCCAACCCTCTCCCAGAGGGAGAGGGCTAGTCCGGGGGTTTTTGCGCCCTCGTCCGCCCTTGTTCCAGTGTCGCCAAAACGCCGACGACCGCACAGGCGGGCCATGACGATCCGGGTCATGCGCGGACGGCGATAAAAAAAGCCCCGCCGAAACCGGCGGGGCTAGTTCGCTGCGTTTTGCGAGGGATCGTGCAGCGGGGGTTCGTGGCGATGTGCTAGCCGAAGCGGCCGGTCACATATTCTTCCGTGCGCTTGGAATGGGGGTTGGTGAAGACCTCCTTCGTCGCGCCATATTCGATCAGGCGGCCGAGATACATGAAGGCGGTGTTGTCGGAGACGCGCGCCGCCTGCTGCATGTTGTGGGTCACGATGACGATGGTGTAGGTCGATTTCAGCTCCTCGATGAGCTGCTCGATGCGCATGGTGGCGATCGGGTCGAGAGCCGAGCA
>NZ_DATKFR010000357.1:0-2737 GCF_035511255.1 Parvibaculum sp. | reverse complement strand
CGGCGAAATCCTTTACGACAAGATGGGCCACGAGGGCGGCAAGAAAACGAAAACCGGCGCCTGGTCGACGGATGCCGACGCGCTCGAAGCGCTGGCGGCCCAGGGCCATGAACTGCCGCGCCGCGTGCTCGATTGGCGCGGGTTGTCGAAACTGAAAAGCACCTATACGGACGCGCTGCCGTCGTTCATCCATCCCGAGACCGGCCGCGTCCATACGAGCTATTCGCTGGCCGCGACCTCGACGGGTCGCCTCTCGTCGAGCGATCCGAACCTGCAGAACATTCCGGTCCGTACCGAGGATGGCCGCAAGATCCGCACCGCCTTCATCGCGGAAAAAGGCAACAAGCTGATTTCGGCCGACTACAGCCAGATCGAGTTGCGTCTTCTCGCGCACATCGCTGATATCGACGCGCTGAAGACGGCCTTTGCCGAAGGTCTCGACATTCACGCGATGACGGCGTCGGAAATGTTCGGCGTGCCGGTGAAGGGCATGGACCCGGCCGTGCGCCGCCGCGCCAAGGCGATCAATTTCGGCATCATCTACGGCATCTCCGCTTTCGGTCTCGCAAATCAGCTCGGCATTCCGCGCGGCGAGGCAGGCGAATATATCGACCGCTACTTCAAGCGCTTCCCCGGCATCCGCGCCTACATGGATCAGACCAAGGAGCAGGCGCACAAGCTCGGCTATGTCGAGACGATCTTCGGCCGTCGCGTCCACATGCCGGCGATCAATTCGAAGAACCCGGCCGAGCGTGCCTTCAACGAACGCGCCGCGATCAACGCACCCATCCAGGGCGCCGCCGCCGACATCATCCGCCGCGCCATGATCCGCATGCCCGACGCGCTCCGCGATGCGAAGCTCTCGGCGCGTATGCTGCTGCAGGTTCATGACGAGCTGATCTTCGAAGCGCCGGAGAACGAGGCGGAGAAGACCTGCGCTCTCGTCGCGAAGATCATGTCCAGCGCCGCCGAACCGGCGGTCAAGCTCTCCGTGCCGCTCGACGTCGAGGCGCGGGCGGCGAACAACTGGGACGAGGCCCATTGAGACCATGAGCGGCGCGGGGGAGGATGCGAAGCCGGCGGTAAGCCATCGGGAAAGATCCTTCGGCTGGGAGACGCGGCTCGTTCTCGCCTCGCCGGTCAATCTTTTCTGGACGGGCGCGATCCTCGCCTTTCTTGTCTATGCGAGTTTTCTTCTCTGCGCCGCCTGGAACCATGTGCCGGTCGTGATCGAACGCGACGGCGATCCGGCGCTGTCGTCGGATGCCTGGACGGCACTCTGCATGGCGCTTCTCTGGTGGAGCATCGTCAGCATCGGTCAGTATACGCGCAAGGCCAATCTTGCTGACGCCTGGAAGCTGTCTCATCTTGGGCTCTCGATCAGTACCGAAAGGCTCGCCGAGCTCGAACGCGGTCCGACACGCGCCGCCAACCGGCGCGCGCTCTTCTTCGGCCTTATTGGCGCGCTCGGGGGCATGGTCTTCTATACGCAGGTCTATCAGCCGAACGGACATCGCGTTCACCTCGCGACGGCTACGGTGACGTCGGCATGGTTCTTCCTGATGACGGCAGGTCTTTTTGGCGAAATTTTCCGCAGCCTCTCTTATCTGCGTACCGACACCTCCGTCTTCGTGCGCGATATCGATCACCGCATCAATATCGATCTTCTCGACATCTCGAAGCTCGACGGCTTCGGCCGCATCGCGCTCAGGGGCGCCCTGCCCTGGCTCGTCACCGGCACGATCGTTCTGCTTCTGCTTCTCGGACAGCAATCGACCGAGCTTTTCTGGCCATTGATCGCGGGGCTCGTGTCGAGCGCCACAGTGGTCTTCGCCTGGCCGATGTGGCGGGTTCATCGGCTGATAGATCACGCGAAGACGCGCGAACTCATCCGGCTTCGGCGCGAAATCGCCTCGGCCCGCGCGATCTTCGAGAAGACCGGCCCCGAAAGCGACAGGGCTGCGCCCCGGCTCGCTGCGCTGCTCGCGCTCGAAGCCCGCGTCGAACATGCCCGCGAATGGCCGCTTGACATGCCGACGATTTTCCGTTTCGGCCTCTATCTCGCGCTGCCGCTCGGCTCCTGGCTCGGCGGCGCGCTGGTCGAGCGCATTTTAAGCCTCGTCATGGGCTGAAAAGCGGCGGACAATGTCCATCTCACAAGGGTGAGCAAGGAGGTTCCGATGCCGAGCCCCGACAGGAAGAAGCCCGCGCCGCCGAAGGACGACCTCGTCGACGAAGCCGGCGAGGAGACCTTCCCGGCGAGCGATCCGCCGTCCTGGACCGGCACCCATGCCGGCGAACCGAAACATTCGTCCGACAAGAACAAGAAAAAACACTGAGCGTTGCGACGCCCGGACCGTTCGGCCCGGGCTTTTCGTGTCAGGCGGCGGCCTTGAACCGGCGCGGCTGCCGCGTCGAGGCGAAGACCTCGCCCATGCGCTCGGTATAGGCGACGAGATTGGCGTGGCCGAGCGCGGCGTCTTTCAGCGGGTTTGGCAAATCGGGCCCGACGATATTGACGAGGAAGCCGAAGGCCGTCGCATCGGCGAGCGTCGGCTCGTCGCCGAAAAAGAAACGGTGGCCGCCGAGAAAATCCGAAAGCGCCGTCAGGTCTCCCGCACCCAGGGCATAAATTTCATCCCGGCTGTGCCGGCCGATGCCGTGCCCGTCCAGCCTGGCCATGACGCTCTTCCGGGCGCCACGCGCCACCGCCGCGCGCATCGGCCAGGGCAGGCCG
>NZ_DATKFR010000356.1:0-4137 GCF_035511255.1 Parvibaculum sp. | reverse complement strand
CGATGACGCGGTGGAGAAAGGGAGATGTATCATGTTCGAGTTTTCGGCAACGGCGAGCATCGCGGCCCATGGGCTGACGCTCGCGGATCTGATGGAGGCGGTCCGGTTCGTTCTGGACATGGGGCTTCATGTCGTCGGCATCGCCTCGGCGGTGGCGGCGCTGACGCCGACGCCGCGCGACGGCGGCGGGGCGCTGGGGCGGCTCTATCGCCTCATCGACATTCTCGCCCTCAATGTGGGCTTTGCGAAGGACAGGCCGGCGAACGGGCTGCGGCTCCGGCTGCCGCGTTGAGGGGTGACGCCCCGCTCCTCAGCCCCTATAAAGGGCGAGGGGCCCTGCGACATCCGTTGCTTCACCTGTCTTGATGAGGAGGCTTCATGGCTCGTGGCCGCATCTTCTCCTCGCGCCGCATGTTTTCCTCGCGCAGGATGATCTTCGCGGAGACCAGGCCGAGACGCTCATATGGGCGGTTCCTCGGCCTCGCGCTGGCGACGCTGCTGATCTTCGCGGCGGGCGTTTATACCGGCCGCAATTTCCCCGAGCTTTTCAGCACGTCGTCGATCGCGTCGGTTACCGCAGCGGAATTCTGACATTCGTCTTTTCTGAAGATGCGCTGTGCTCATTTGAGCGCTTGCCGCATGCACGTGTTCACGCCAAATATGCTGGCACGCCAAATATGCAGGCGCATAGAACCGCGGAATGCGGCAGGACGGGAAACGGCATGGATCTTCAGCTCGCAGGCAAGACGGCGCTCGTCACCGGATCGCACCGGGGTACCGGGCGCGCCATCGCGGAGCGGCTCGCGGCCGAAGGCGCGCGCGTCGTCGTGCATGGCTTTGCCGAGGGCGAGGCGGCGGCCACCGTGTCCGACATCGTGAATGCGGGCGGCGATGCCGTCGGCGTCGCGGGCGACATCACCGCGGACGAGGGCGCGAAGGCGGCCTACGACGCGGCCGTGGCGGCGGCGGGCGCGATCGACATTCTCGTCAACAATTACGGCGTTGCGGAAGCGGGCTCCTGGTCGCGTTCGGAGACGGACGACTGGATCGACGCTTATGAGAAGAACGTGCTGTCGGCCGTGCGCATGACGCGGCTCTGCGTCGGCGCGATGAAGGCGAAGCATTGGGGCCGCGTCATCATGCTCGGCACGATCGGCTCGACGGAGCCCGCGGCGCGCATGCCGCATTACTACGCGGCGAAGGGCGCGCTCGCGACCATGACGGTGAGCCTCGCGAAGGACCTCGCGGGAACGGGCATCACGGTCAATATCGTCAGTCCCGGTCTCATCCGCACGAAGGAAGTCGAAGAACGCTTCCTCGCGCAAGGATACGAGAAGGGCTGGGGCACGACATGGGACGAGATCGAGCCGCATGTGCTGAAGAGTTTCATGAACAATCTGACGGGCCGCGTGACGCTGCCGGCGGAGGTCGCGGACCTCGTCGCCTTCGTCGCCTCCCCGCGCGCCGGCGCGCTGATGGCGCTCAACCTGCGCATCGACGGCGGCACAACGGCGCTGGTGGTGTGATGGACATGGGTTTCACATTCTATGTCACCCCGGGCGATGTCACCCCGGGCTCGTCCCGGGGCCCAGGGGCGGCAGGCGCGGCGCAAGCGGCCCCTGGATCCCGGCACAAGGCCGGGATGACGTTGTCGTTTGGGTAGAGATAGCGGCCATTCTGAAAGACCAGGAACATGCAGACCTTCCGTTTCGATCTCTGCGAGCTGCCGGAGGAGACAAAAGGGCTTCGCGCGGAGGTGCGGGCCTTTCTCGCCGAGGAGTTGCGCCATGTGCCGCTCGTCACGCGGGCGCAGACATGGTCCGGCTCCGATCCCGAATTCAGCCGCAAGATGGGCGCAAAGGGCTGGATCGGCATGCGCTGGCCGAAGCAATATGGCGGGCATGAGCGGAGCGCGTTCGACCGCTATGTCGTGCTCGAGGAAATGCTGGCCGCCGGCGCGCCCGTCGGCGCGCACTGGATCGGCGACCGGCAGTCGGGGCCGCTGCTGCTGAACTTCGGAACGGAAGAGCAGCGCCAGCTCATCCTGCCGAAGGTCGCGCGCGGCGAATGCTATTTCTGCATCGGCATGTCGGAGCCGGATTCGGGGTCCGATCTCGCGGCGACGCGGACGAAGGCCGAGAAGGTCGAGGGCGGCTACAGGGTCAACGGCACCAAGCTCTGGACCTCGGGCGCGCAACACGCGCACTACATGATCGGGCTTTTCCGCACGAGCGCCGACAAGCATACGGGGCTGACTCAGTTCCTCGTCGATCTCAAGAACACCGACGGGATCACGATCCGGCCGATCAGGGATCTCGCCGGCAATTCGCATTTCAACGAGGTGGTGTTTCAGGACGCCTTCGTACCGGACAATATGCTGGTGGGGTCGGAAGGTTCGGGCTGGGCGCAAGTGGGGGCGGAGCTCGCCTTCGAGCGGTCGGGGCCGGAACGCTATCTGTCGAGCTTCCTGCTGATGGTCGAGATGATCCGTGAACTGCAGAAGCGCGGCGGCGCGGAAGGCGCCCGCGAAGTGGGGCGCCTCGTCGCGCATCTGGTGACGCTGAGACAGATGTCGCTCTCCGTCGCGGGCATGCTCGACAAGGGCGAGAACCCGGCGCTTGAAGCCTCCGTCGTGAAAGACCTCGGCGCCGTCTTCGAGCAGGACATGCCGGTGAAGGCGCATGAGTTGCTTGGGATCGCGCCGACGATTGGCGGCGGAAGCGACTACGAAGAGGTGCTCGGCTATCTGACGCAGACCGTGCCGTCCTTCTCGCTCAGGGGCGGCACACGCGAAATCCTGCGCGGCATCATCGCCCGCGGGCTCGGATTGCGGTGAGGAGAAGGTCATGAACGAAATGCAGACGCTTCTCAACGACAGCATCACGAAGCTGCTCGACGATCTCGTTACCGCCGACACGATCCGGCAGGCGGAGGATGGCACCTGGCCGGCCGCGCTGTGGGAGGCGCTGGTCGAGAGCGGCATGACGCGCATCCTCGTGCCGGAAGCGCAGGAAGGCGCGGGCGCGACATGGGAAGACGCCTATGTCGTGCTGAAGGCGGCGGGGGCTGCCTCCGCGCCGGTGCCGCTCGCCGAGGCGATCCTGGCGGGCTTCATGCTGGGCCGCGCGGGGATCGCGATCCCGGACGGTGTCGTCACGGTGATGGAAGGCGACTTCACGCTCGAGAACGGGCGGCTTTCCGGCGTCGCGCGGGCCGTGCCATGGGGACGGAACGCGTCTCACGCGGTGACGCTGGTCGAAAGCGGCTGGGGCGTCGAGACGGTGCTGGCGTCGCTGCAATATGCGCGGATCGAAAAGGGCCAGAACCTCGCGCGCGAGCCGCGCGACACGCTGAGCTTCGATCATGTGGTGGTCGATACGGGCTGGGCCGGCTTGCCGGGCAATGCGGTGAGGCTTTACGGCGCGCTGACGCGGTCGGTGCAGATGGCGGGTGCGCTCGACTATCTCATCCGGCAGTCGGTGCAATATGCGAACGAGCGGACGCAGTTCGGCAAGCCCATCGGCAAGTTCCAGGCGATCCAGCAGCAACTCGCCGTGCTGTCGACGCAGGCCGCCGCCGTCGGCATCGCAGCGGCGCATGCTTCAGCGCGGGCCGACAAGGTGACGTCAGGCGACGCGGCGGCGTTCGAGATCGCGGTGGCGAAAGTCAGGGCCGACGATGCGTCGAGCATCGCGACCTCGATCGCGCATCAGGTGCATGGCGCGATCGGCTTTACCTATGAGCACGGGCTTCACTTCGCGACGCGGCGGCTCTGGTCGTGGCGGGCGGAGTTCGGCTCGGGCGCGGAGTGGGCCGACTGGCTCGGCCGCGAGACGCTGGCGCGGGGCGCGGATGAGCTGTGGCCTTACGTGACGGGACGGTGAAGAGAACGGGTGCGCTCTCCGCCCGCTGTCATCCCGGCCTCGTGCCGGGATCCAGGGGCAACATAGTCGGAGCGAGCGGCCCCTGGACCCCGGGACAAGCCCGGGGTGACAGCAGATAAAAACGGGAGCCACACAATGAACGTAACCGAAGCCCTGAAGACGCGGATTTCGTGCCGGGCGTTTCTCGACAGACCGGTGCCGGAGGCGACGGTCAGGGCCATTCTCGATGGCGCGAAGTGGTCGCCGTCGGGCG
>NZ_DATKFR010000355.1:0-10280 GCF_035511255.1 Parvibaculum sp. | reverse complement strand
AAGAAGGCAAGCGCTTCCTCCATGGCCGCCAGACGGGCATCGTCTCGTGCGATATGAATGACGCCGGCAACGGCGCCCTCGGCGCGCGCCCGCGCAAGGTCGGCCAGCACCAGGGCGTCGAAACCTTCGGGCGCCTCGCCGAGCGTCAGCCGGCCGGGGGCAGCCGCAATTTTCGTCAGATCGCGCAAGTGGGTACTGCTCAGCCGTTCTGCTGCCAAAGGGCTGCCTTCAGATGTTGGAAGCTGCGGATGCGGGCGAAGACGGGTGTCTCGAACTCCGCCGGGGCTTTCTCGTGCCCGGTGATCCAGTTGTAGAGGGTCACGTCCTCGATCTCGATCAGACGCTCGTAATCGTCGAGATCGGCCGTGTCGAGGGTCGTCATGATCTCGTCGGCAAAATGGCCGAGGATCAGGTCCATCTCCTTGATGCCACGGTGCCAGGAGCGGAATTTAAGCCGCCGCAGGCGAATGTCGTGTTCGGTCGGTGGGTTGTCGGCCATATCAGTCATTCCCATTTGAGGAGGGATATAGACCTGCCGAGGGAGCCTGTCAGCCCCGGCGCGATATTTCCCGCCCGGCTTCGATTGGCGATAGACTGCTTCCATGACCGACTCTCCCTTTGCCACCGCTCCCAACGACCCTGAACGCTCGAACCGAACCTGCCGACTGCCCGGAGGCCGGAAGCTCGGTTATGCCGAAGGCGGAGACCCGAACGGGGTGCCGGTTTTCTATTTCCATGGTTTTCCCGGCTCGCGTCTCGAGGCCACCCTGCTGCCGCCCTCGGGCATCCGGCTGATCGGTGTCGACCGGCCTGGTTATGGGCTCAGCACGCCCCGCCCGCGCCGCAAGCTGGCCGACTGGCCGCAGGACATCGCGGCGCTGGCCGACCATCTCGGGCTGGCGCGCTTCGGCGTCGTCGGCGTCTCCGGCGGTGCCCCTTATGCCTCCTCGGTCGCGCATGGGCTGCCCGACCGGGTCAATGCGCTGGCACTGGTCTGCGGCCTCGGGCCGCCGGACGCGCCGGGCATGATGTTCGGCCGGACCGGCAGCGTCGGCTCGGCGTTGCGCTATCCAGGTGCGCGCGTCTTCATGGCGGCGTTGGGGCGGCGGATCATGTTGTCCGATCGTGCGCTTCACCGGATGCGAGCATGGCGCATGCGTCGCAGGCCGCGTCCGGCCGCCGACATGGAGCTTCGCAACGGGCCGATGATGCAGTTCATGGTGGCAAGTTGGCGCGAGGGATTGCGACGCTCCTCATTGGGCATGGCCGCCGATGCGCGCATCTACGGAGAGCCCTGGCATTTCGCGCTGAAGGATATCGCGGTGCCGACCGGCATCTGGCACGGACGCGAGGATACGGTCGTGCCCGTATCCATCGGCGAGCATTACGCCGCGCATGTGCCGGGTGCCGTCGCGCATTTCAGCGAGAATGACGGTCATTTCTCGCTGGCCGTGAATGCCTATGCGGCCGTCACCGATTTCCTCAAGGCGCGGGCCTGAGCCCGCGATGCGTCCGGAAGTTCTCTTCCCGCTCTTTGCTCCCATCCGCAGTCTGCCCGGAATCGGCCCTCGCCTCGAAAAACTCGTGGAGAAGCTCGCCGGCCCGAAGGTCGTCGATCTGTGCTGGCATCTGCCCGTCGGCCTCGTCGACCGCCGCCGCCGCCCGAAGATCGCGGAAGCGCGGGATGGCGAGATCGCGACAATGGAAGTTCAGGTCGGGCTCCATGTGCCGCCCCGGCTGAAGCGCCTGCCCTATCGCGTGCATGTGCATGACGAAACGGGCGAGATGCAGATCGTTTTTTTCAACGTGCATGGGGATTATCTGGCGAAGGCGATGCCGGAAGGATCGACACGCGTCGTCAGCGGCAAGGTCGAGTTCTACCAGGGCCAGCCGCAAATGACGCACCCGGATCATATCGTCGCGCCGGAAGAGCTCGCCTCCCTGCCGTTGCTGGAACCGATCTATCCGTTGACGGCGGGCGTCACGTTGAAGCCGTTGCAGAAGGCGATCCGCGCGGCACTCGATCGCGTGCCGGAATTGCCCGAGTGGCAGAACGGGCCGTGGCTCAAGGCGCGCGGTTTCGGGCCATGGCGAACATCGCTGATGGCCGCTCACATGCCGGACTCATTCGAAGATATCGACCCGGACGCGCCGGCGCGGGCGCGGCTTGCCTTCGATGAGTTGCTCGCAAACCAGCTGGCGCTCGGCCTGGTGCGCCTGCGGATGCGGCGCCTGCCAGGGCGCGCGGTCAAGGGCGACGGGCATCTGCGCGCGAAGGTCACGGCCGCCCTACCCTTCGCGCTGACCGGCGCGCAGGTGCAGGCGCTAGCGGAAATAGATGCGGACATGGCCTCGGACCGGCGCATGTTGCGGCTTCTGCAGGGCGACGTCGGCAGCGGCAAGACGATAGTTGCGCTACTTGCGATGCTCAGCGCCGTCGAGGCGGGTTTTCAGGCGGCGATGATGGCGCCGACGGAAATTCTGGCGCGCCAGCACCACGCGTCGCTGGTGCCGCTCTGCGAGGCGGCCGGCGTGAAGCTCGAATTGCTGAGCGGCCGGGAGAAAGGCGTCCGTCGTGCCGCGATCCTGCAAGCGCTCGCGACCGGCGAGATCGACATTCTGGTCGGGACGCATGCGCTCTTCTCGGAGGATGTCGCCTTCAAGGCGCTGGCGCTCGCGGTCATCGACGAGCAGCACCGATTCGGCGTGCATCAACGCCTTCAACTCCAGTCGAAGGGCGGCACGGGCACAGATATTCTGGTCATGACGGCGACGCCGATCCCGCGCACGCTGACCTTGACCGCTTATGGCGACATGGATGTCTCGAAGCTGACCGAGAAGCCCGCCGGCAGAAAGCCTGTCGATACGCGCGCCTTGCCCCTCGAACGGCTCGACGAGATCGTCGACGGGTTGCACAGGGCATTGGCGCGGGGCGCACAGGTCTATTGGGTTTGTCCGCTGGTCGAGGAATCCGAAGACCTCGATGTGACGGCGGCGGAGGAACGCTACAATTCTCTGCGAGCGATATTCGGCGAGACCGTCGGTCTCGTGCACGGCCGCATGAAAGCGGCCGAAAAAGATGCCGCCATGGCGCGCTTCGAGGCCGGCGAGACGCGCATTCTGGTCGCGACCACGGTGATCGAAGTCGGCGTCAACGTGCCGACCGCAACCGTCATGGTGATCGAACATGCCGAGCGCTTCGGACTGGCGCAGCTTCACCAGTTGCGCGGGCGCGTCGGGCGCGGCGCGGACAAGTCGAGCTGCCTCCTCCTCTACCAGACGCCGCTTGGCGAGACAGCGGCGGCGCGCATCAAGATCATGCGCGAGACGGAAGACGGCTTCCGCATTGCCGAAGAAGATTTGCGTTTACGTGGCGCCGGCGAATTGCTCGGGACGCGGCAGAGCGGTTTGCCGACCTTCCGCCTCGCCGACGTCGAACGTCAGGGCGAGCTTCTCGCCGCCGCTTATGACGACGCACGCATGATCCTCGACCGCGACCCGGAACTCGAAAGCGAGCGCGGCAAGGCGCTGCGCGTGCTGCTCTATCTCTTCGAGCGTGACGAAGCGATCAGGTATCTGCGTTCGGGGTGACGTCCTTGCCGTTCTTCTTCGGCGGTTCGACGAGCCCCGCCGAAATGATGAGCTTCGCCCCCTCTTCGATCGACATGTCGAGGATGGTCACGTCCTGGCGCGGCACATAAAGAAGGAAACCCGATGTCGGGTTCGGTGTCGTCGGCAGGAAGACGCTGATGAGATCATGCCCCATCTGTTCGCCAATTTGCGATGTCGTCTGCGAGGTGACGAAGACGATGGTGTAGAGGCCCTTGCGCGGATATTCGATGACGCCGACATCTCGGAAAGAAGTCGTCGACTGCGAGACGACCGTTTCGAATATCTGCTTGATGGCGCCGTAGATCGACCGCACGACGGGCATGCGATCGACGAGCCCCTCCGCGAAAGAGAGGATCGCACGGCCGAAGATGTTCGCCGTCAGCGCGCCGAGCAGCGTCAACAGAACGAAGGCGATGAGAAGACCGAGGCCCGGAATCTCGAAGGGCAGATACCGGTCCGGTTGATATTGCGCCGGGATCAGCGGCACGAACCAGGTGTCGACCAGATCGACGAACCAGGTGGTGATGTAGACCGTGAGGCCGATGGGGGCCGCAACGACGAGGCCCGTGAAGAAGTAGTTGCGCAGGCGCGCCATGAAACCATGCCGGCGCGGCGGCAGAATCAGGGGCGCTTCGTCGTCAGGGCTTGGCATTCCGGAGGTGGAACCGGGCGGCGGGCTGTCGGGGTCGGTCATGCTGGCCTGTACCGTAAATCCTTGACGTTGCGTCGCCCTCGAAAGCCGCTCGGCAACAGGGAGCGCAAGTGGATTCCTTTTCCTATCATGCTTCGTTCGTGGCAGGATTCATAACAAGAATTTACGAGTTTGAGGCGGGCCGCGAAATGTGTCCGCCCGGAAATATTCAAGGGAGAAGATCATGGCGAAAGCCCCGGCAGGTTTCAAAATCCGTCTCGCGCCCGAGGACGAGTACACGCACACGCCCGACGCCGCCACCAACTACAATGAGAGCATGTATTTCAACATGTTCGACCCGATAAAAAAGATCGGCGGCTGGTTCCGCATCGGCAATCGACCGAACGAGGGCTATGCCGAAATGTCCGTCTGCCTCTATCTGCCGGACGGTCGCGTCGCCTTCATGTATGCCAAACCGAAAATCGGCGACAACAAGGAGCTGAATGCCGGCGGATTGCGCGTGCAGGTGCTCGAGCCCTTCAAGCGGCTGCGTGTCACCTATGACGGCAAGGTTGTGGTGCTGAAGGAACCCAACGACATGGCCGAGCCGTCGAAGGCCTTCAAGAGCAATCCGGTCGTGCCCTGCAAGGTCGATCTCGAATTCGAGGGCGTCTCGCCGATGTTCGGCGGCGAAACGGTGAAGGAAGACGGTTCGGCGCTAGACATCGATCCCGAGAAGTCATTCGCCAAGGCGCATTACGAGCAGCATGTGGCGGCGAAGGGAAGCTTCGTCATCGGCGACGAGCGCTTCGAGGTTTCGGGCTTCGGCCTACGCGACAAGAGCTGGGGACCGCGCTATTGGCAGGCGATCCACTGGTATCGCTGGTGCCCGATGAATTTCGGCCGTGACTTCGGCATGATGCTGTCGATCGTCGCGGGCGAAACGGGCGAGCCGCGCCAGGGCGGCATGGTGTTGAAGGATGGCAAATACGATCTCATCACCGAAGTCTCAATCGATAGCGACTGGGACGAGAACTGGTACCAGACGGCATTTCGTTCCCACATCAAGACGGAGTCCGGCGCGACCTACGACGTCGAGGCGAAGGTGCTGTCGCTGATCCCGCTGCGCAACCGCCGCCACGATTCCGACGGCAACGAGCTCGTTACGCGGATCACCGAGGGCATGACGGAATATCGGTGCAACGGTCAGGTCGGCTATGGGCTTTCGGAATATCTCGACCAGATCGTCGACGGCAAGCCGGTCAGCATCGGAGGCTGACATGGGAGCCGAGGTGATTTCCTTCGCGGCACCGCTTGCCGATGCGGTGCGCAAAGCCATTCCGGGCACGACAGGCATCGCCAATCTGAAGCGGCTGTCCGGCGGCGCAAGCCAGGAGACCTGGGCCTTCGAGGCGACGACGGAGGGCGCGGGCATTCCGTTGATCCTTCGTCGTGCGCCCGGCGGCACGCGGACGCAAGGACGATCGGGCACGGCCGCGGGGCTCGAAACCGAGGCTGAACTGATCCGGCTCGCGGGGGCCGCCGGCGTGGCCGTGCCGCCGGTGCGGCTGGTGCTCGGCGAGGAAGACGGCGTTGGCCAGGGCTTCGTGATGGACCGCATCGAGGGGGAGACCATCGCGCGGAAAATCCTGCGCGACGCCGAGTTCGCCGAAGTGCGACCGAAACTCGCGCGGCAATGCGGCGAGATGCTGGCCCGGCTGCACCGGATCGACAAGGCGAAGCTGCCGCCCTTGCGGGTCTCGCCCGCCGGCGCGGAGATCGAGCAATATTTCCAGACCTACAAGACACACGACCATCCTCACCCGGTTTTCGAACTCGCCTTCCGCTGGCTGAGGGACAATGCGCCGCCGGACACGACCGAGCTGACGCTGGTGCATGGCGATTTTCGTCACGGCAATCTGATGATCGGCCCGGACGGCTTGCGCGCCGTGCTCGATTGGGAGCTCGCACATGTCGGCGATCCGATGGAGGACCTCGCCTGGATCTGCGTCAATTCGTGGCGCTTCGGCAATATCGACAATCCGGTCGGCGGGTTCGGTAAACGCGAGGATCTCTTCGCGGGCTATGAAGCGGCTGGCGGCGGCAGGGTCGATCCCGAGCGCGTCAAGTTCTGGGAGGTGCTCGGCACGCTCAAATGGGGTGTCATGTGCACCACCATGGTGATGGCCTTCAAGGCTGGCGACCGTTCGGTCGAGCGCGCGACGATCGGGCGGCGTTCGTCGGAAACGGAAATTGACTTGTTGCGCTTGCTTGCGCCGCGAAAGAAGGGGTGAAGACATGCAAGATCAGCCCACGGCCATCGAGCTCGTCGACATCGTCGCGGATTTCATCCGCAACCACGCCATGCCGCAATTGCAGGGCCATGCTGCTTTCCATGCGCGCGTCGCGGCCAATGCGCTCGACATCGTGAGACGCGAACTCGAGATCGCGCCCCGGAGGAATGCCGAGGAATTCGACCGGCTCAAGGCCCTGCTCGGCCGCGACGGAACACTGGAAGACCTCAACCGCGAACTCTGCGCCAGGATCGAGCGCGGCGACATCGCCCTCGACACGCCGGGACTGGTCGATCATCTCTGGGAGATCACGCTGACGAAGCTTGCAATCGACCAGCCCAATTATTCGGGCTATGTGAGGGCGCTGGAAGAAATCGGCGGCTGAAATAAAGCGGGGACGCGATGTTTAGGAAAATTCTCTGGGGAATCGGCGCCGTCGTCGCGCTCTTCGTCGCCATCGGCGCCCTCTTCTATTTCGACCGGCCGTTGATGCTGGCGGCAATGTTCAAGCCCTGGCATGCCTTCGACGCTTCGAAATTGCCGCCCGCGCCCGACTACACGAAGGACGACGCCTGGGCGGCTTTGCCGGGTGTGCCGAGCAATGCCGACATCGTTCCGCCGGACAGCGGCGCTGCGGACAACCAGGCGAAGGCCGGTGTCGACGTCTTCTTCATTCATCCGACCACCTATCTCAGCAAGAACGGCTGGAACGCGCCTTACGACGAGGGCGGCAAGACGCGCGAGCAACTCGAAAGCGGCGTGCTGCGCTTTCAGGCGAGCGCTTTCAACGGTTGTTGCCGCATCTTCGCGCCACGCTACCGGCAAGCGACGCTCTATTCCTTCGTCACGGAGGGAGAAGAAGGCTATCCCTCGTTCGAGGTCGCCTATCAGGACGTCGCGCGCGCTTTCGACGAGTTCATCGCGCATCGCAATAGTGGGAGGCCGTTCATCATCGCCTCGCATAGTCAGGGTTCGCTGCATGGCATGCGGCTGATTGCCGAGAAGATCGTCGGGACGCCGCTCGAGAAGCGATTTGTCGCGGCCTATCTCATCGGCTCTTCCGCCGTGCGCGATTCGGGCACGCCCGGCCTCGTGCCCTGTGCGACGCCGACGCAAACGGGTTGCTACATCAACTGGAATTCGGTGCTGGACACGAAATCGCGCGGGAACTGGACCGAACAGGGAATTAGCTGGATCGACGGACGTTACCAGCGCCTTCATGGCCGGACCATCGCCTGCGTCAATCCACTGACCTGGACGCTCGACGGAGAGGCGGACGCATCAACCAATCTCGGCGGCATGCCTTTCGCCAAGCCGGATGCGCCCGTTTCGGCGCCGGAGAAGGCATTGACGGGCGCGCGATGCGAAGGCGGGCTGCTGGTCGTCTCGCCGGCGAACGACGCCTTCAACTTCGGCTCGTGGGGCGGCGATTTTCATATCTACGACTACAACCTCTTCTACATGAATATCCGGGCAAATCTCGCCGCGAGAGCCGGTCAATTCCTGAAGAGTTTCGGCGCTCAGTGAGCCGCGAGGCCACGCCTGAGCGTTTCGTCGTAGCGCGCAAGGCGGGCGCGATAGGTTGCCGTCATCTCGTCGGCGGAGATGGACTTGAGATCGAGGGCCTCTTCTGCGTGGCCGCCGGTCAGCGTGCGGGCGATCGCTTCATTGGCCGTCGGTGAGTAATGCGTGCCGTCATAGGTCATGGCCGGATCGGCTGTCATGGCGGAGGGGATACTGTAATCGGTGAAGCGGTCGAAGACCTCCGAAGCGTCGTGAAGCGCCCGCGTATAGCTCTCAAGCCAGCCCATGCGCGCATATTCCGCGATTGCCCAAGCCGATAGCGGCGAGGCGTAGCCGACGAAGCGGGCATTGGGAAAGACGGCCTTCAACGTCCGATAGGTGGCGATCGGTTTGCGGTTGTCGAAGGGGCCCGAACGCAGGTCGCGGATCGGCACACGCGGGTCATAAAGACGTTGAAGAGAAGCCGCGCGGCAACGGAAGTCGGAATCGTAAACGCGATCGAGCGGCGACGTTCCGAAGAGCGTCCGCCAGGACATGGCCAGCACGTCGAGCGAGAGATAGGCGAGATAGGGCGACTCAGGCGGAGATTTTTCTCGAATGAAAGCGGGAGTGTTATGCGCTTGCGGGATGGAGCGGAAGTCGCCGGCGCTCAAGCCGACAACCACAAGCTTCGGAGAAAAGCCGCGCGCTTTCAGCCATTCGGCGTAATCGACGAACTCCGGCGCGACGCCCGACGAAAAGGCGAAGTTGAAACAGCGGTACCCCTCGATTCGATGTTCCGGAAGAAGCGTGACGCGGCTGTCGCCGAAGATCACGCAGTCATATTCGTCTTCATGCCCGGCGATCAGGTTTGGCTTCGACAGCCGTTCGTTGAAGGCGTAGTTGATCGGACCGAGCTTGTTGCCGCCGAAGTACCAGAGCGGATCGACGAGTGCGTTGAATGTCCATGCGAGCGCGCAGCATAGAGCCAGCGTGCCGAACAATGCGAAAAGATAGGATGTGGCGTGCGCAGGCATTTTCATCTCTGCTCAAAACTGGAAATAGAGAAATTCGCTGACGCGTTGCAGGCTCAGAAAGGCGACCGCCGCGGCGACGCCCACTGCGGCGGCGTAAGGCGCGGCGGGTCGCCAGAAGATCGCGCGGCGCCAGCGCGATCCGTCGAGCGGTACGAGCAGCGGGTCCTTGTGGCGGTCGGCGCGCGAGTAATTGAAGGCGGGCCGCACCATCGCCATCCATTGTTGAGTGTTCGGCCAGAACCATACGACGGAAATCCAGAAGGCCGCCCAGGCGAGATCGACACCGAGTGCGTGAGCTGGAATATCCGGTGTCCATGCAATCAGGCCCTTGTAGATGGCAAAGGCGGCGTCGATGCTCGGCGCGCGAAAGAAAACCCAGGCGAGCGCGACGGCGAGGAAGGTAATGCTTCGCGCGATGCCGTGCGACCACCATGTGTTCAGCGGCTTTGTCCAGACGGCGCGCCAGGCGTGATTGAGGATCAGCATGGCGCCGTGCATGGCACCCCAGAAAACGAAGGTCCATGCGGCGCCGTGCCAGAGGCCGCCGATGGCCATGGTGAGGAAGAGATTGACGTAACGCCGCGCCCTGCCCCTGCGATTGCCGCCGAGCGCGATGTAGAGATAGTCGCGCAGGAAGC
This sequence comes from Parvibaculum sp., assembly GCF_035511255.1. Taxonomy (GTDB): domain Bacteria; phylum Pseudomonadota; class Alphaproteobacteria; order Parvibaculales; family Parvibaculaceae; genus Parvibaculum. The sequence goes on along the minus strand of NZ_DATKFR010000355.1, from coordinate 565 downwards.
GCGACAGCGTCATGTGCCAGCGGCGCCAGAAATCGACGATGCTCGTCGCCTGATAGGGCGAATGGAAATTGAGCGGCAGCTTGATGCCGAAGATGCGCGCCGCGCCGATTGCCATGTCCGAATAGCCGGAGAAATCGAAATAGAGCTGGAACGTGTAGGCGAGCATCCCTTCCCAGGCGCGGAGGAAGACGATGTCGTGCCCTGCGCCGGCATCGGCAAAAACGGAGCTTGCCAACGGCGCGAGATTGTCGGCGAGGACGACCTTCTTGAAGAGGCCGATAAAGAAGATCGTGAGGCCGATGGCGATGTTCATGCGGTCGAAGGCGAAGCTACGCGACCGCTTCGTTTGGGAGAAGATTTCGTGGTGGTGCACGATGGGTCCCGCGATCAACTGCGGGAAGAACATCACGAAAAAACAATATTCGAGAAAGCTGTGCTTTTCCACATGGCCCCTGCCCGCATCGACCAGGTAGGCGATCTTCTGGAAGGTGAAGAAGGAGATCGCCAGCGGCAAAACGATGTGCTGGAGCGGGATGTCGGTGGCGGCAACGTCGTTGACCGAGCG
>NZ_DATKFR010000354.1:0-3043 GCF_035511255.1 Parvibaculum sp. | reverse complement strand
GGCTTCGGCGGAGGCGGTGGAGGTTTCGGCGGCGGTGGAGGAAGCTCCGGCGGCGGCGGCGCGAGCGGACGGTGGTGAGTTTCTCCGCCCCCCTAAACATCGCGCCGGGTTTTATTCCCGGCGCCAGATCGCAACACGACGACGAAGACGGGTCCCGGGAACAAGTCCCGGGACGACACTTTTTATTTGGGTCTAGCGCATACGTTAGCGCACCATTGCAGCCGCCGCTTTCGCCTCGTTCTTCGCGTAATCGCGGAACGCCTTGAAGACGCCGAGTTTCACATCTGGATCGAGGCCAGCGCCCATGCGCAGAAGCTGCAGACAGAACCAGCCCTGCTGACCCCAGCCATTGAGGCCACGCACCAGCGCGACGGGGCTCGACGGACCGAGAAGCCCGGGCCCGATGCGCAGCGTCTTTTCAAAGGCCGGCGTCTCGCGCAGCTCGCCGCTGAGAAGACGCGCCGCAATCGCCGGATCGACACAGAGCGGGCGGCCGAGGCCGATGATGTCGGTCGCGCCGGACTGCAGCGCCGCGTTCATGCCGTCGAGCGTGCGGAAGCCGCCCGTCACCATCAGCGGCAGGGTGACGGTCTTGCGGATGTCGGCGGCGTAGTCGAGGAAATAGGCTTCGCGCGCGACGGTACTCTGGCGGCGCTTCTCGGTGCGCTCTGGATGGAGCGTCATGTCCTCGCGGCCGGTGAGCGCGGGCTGCTCGTAGGTGCCGCCTGAAATCTCGACCAGATCGACATGCTCGTCGTTGAGCCAGCCCGCGACCTTCAACGAGTCCTCATGGCTGAAGCCGCCGCGCTGGAAATCCGCCGAGTTGAGTTTCACCGAAACCGGGAAGTCGGCGCCCACCGCCTTGCGCACCGCGCGCACGACTTCCAGGAGAAGCCGCGCCCGGTTTTCGAGGCTGCCGCCCCATTCGTCGGTGCGGTTGTTGACGTCCGGCGAAAGGAACTCGGAGATCAGATAGCCATGCGCGCCGTGGATTTGTACGCCGGTGAAGCCCGTATCCCGCGCCACCGTGGCGACGAAGGCGAAGCGCCGGATAACGTCCTCGATCTCGGCGCCGGTGAGCGCGCGCGGCTTGCCGAATTGCGCGCCCGGCATGTCGAGGATCTTGTCGGAAGGGCCGACCGGCTCGTTGTTAACGGAGGCCGGTGTCTGCCGCCCGGCATGGCTAATCTGCATCCAGAGATGCGTGTTGTCGACCGTGCCCGCCTTGGCGTAGTCGCGCAGCGCCGCGATCGCCTCGTTCGATTGCGGCCCGTCGATCGCCACATTGCCGGGACGTTCGAGATAGCGCCGGTCGACATGGACATTGCCGGTGATGAGCATCCCCGCCCCGCCCTCCGCCCAGCGGCGGTAAAGCTTCACATGGCCTTCGGTCGCGCGGTTCCGTCCGTCGCCCAACCCTTCGGTCATGGCCGCCTTGGACAGACGGTTCTTCAGCACCGCGCCGCAGGGCAGCGTGAAGGGCGTCGAGATGGTGATCTTGCCGGACATCGGAATTCCTCCCTGAATTTCGCGATGACCGAATGTGACAGATCGGTCGGACCGATCAAGACGGCGAAGCGAGACGATTGCGGCGCGGCCGGAGAGATGCGTAAATTCAGCGTTCCAGAGGGGGGAATCATGGACGGGCTCAAATTCCGGACGGCGAAGCCGAAGCTTCCGCCGGCGGCCATTGTGGGATTTCTCGGCAGGATCAGGGACGGGCTCACCGGCCTGACGCGCCGCATGGTGCCGCCCCCGGTCGCCGTCGTCGAAATGCTGACGGGCTTCTGGGCCTCGCAGTCGATCTCGGTCATGGCGAAATTCGGCGTCGCCGATCACATGAGCGAGAATGCCGCGACGTCGTCCCGCGCGCTTGCCGAGAAGCTCGAGCTTCACCCGGATGCGCTCTACCGCATCATGCGGGCGCTCTCGACCGTTGGCATCTTCGCGGAGGACCGCGCCGGCGAGTTTCGCCTGACGCCGATCGGCGCGACGCTGAGGACCGACCACCCGCAATCGATGCGCTATTTCTCGATCTATCAGGGCCAACTCAACTGGGACAACTGGGGCGCGCTCGACCATTGCGCCAGGACCGGCGGCAACGCCATTGAACACCTGCACGGCAAAAAACCCTTCGAGCACATCTCGGGCACGCCGGAACGCGCCGACATTTTCGACAAGGGCATGGTCAACGTCTCGGATATGGAACTCGATCCGGTACTCGCGGCCTATGATTTTTCACCTTTCAAGACGATTGCCGATATCGGCGGCGGCTACGGCGCCGTGCTCGCTTCGATCCTGATGCTCAATCCGGGCGCAAGGGGCGTCCTCTTCGACCTGCCCCAGACGGCGGATGGCGCGAAGCGCTATTTCGAAGCGGCAGGCCTCGGGCCGCGCGTGACGGTCGAGGGCGGCAGCTTCTTCGACGGCGTGCCGGGCGGTGCCGACGCCTATCTGATGAAGCATATCGTTCACGACTGGTCGGACGAGGAATCGATCCTCATCATGAAGAACATACGCGCGAAGATTCCGGCGAGCGGCAAGCTCCTCCTCGTCGAGCATGTGATCCCCGCGCCCGGCGTTCCGCATTTCTCGAAATTCCTCGATCTCGAAATGCTGGTCGCGACGACGGGCCGCGAGCGCACCGAAGAGGAATATCGCGCGCTGATGGCGAAGGCCGGCTTCCGCCTCGACCGCATCGTGCCGACGATCTCGCTCGCCAGCGTTATCGAGGGGAGTCCGATTTGATACGGAGGCCGTGAGGCTTTCGGCCTCGCCCTTCGAGACGGGCCTGCGGCCCTCCTCAGGGTGAGGAACCACTTCAGCGCCCTCACCCTGAGGAGGCGCGATAGCGCCGTCTCGAAGGGCGAAGCCGCTGTGCCGATTGCCCCTGCCCGCCTCTGCGCCCTACAATCGGCCTCGATTCGTTCCCCCATCTTGAAGTTTGAGTTTTCATGGCCGCCCGCAAGACGTCCAAATCCGACGACACCAGCGATCTCTTTGCCGCCGCACCCAAGGCGCAGAAGTCTCCAAAACCTGTGGC
>NZ_DATKFR010000353.1:0-6829 GCF_035511255.1 Parvibaculum sp. | reverse complement strand
CATGACCGAACTCGCGCGCCACATCGCGCGCCTGATCGCGGCGACGGGGCCGATCCCGGTGTCGCACTACATGGCGCTGGCGCTCGGCCATCCCGAGCACGGCTACTACATGACACGCGATCCGCTCGGCGCCGGCGGCGATTTCACCACTGCGCCGGAGGTGAGCCAGATGTTCGGCGAACTCGTCGGGCTCTGGATCGCGGACGCCTGGATCGCTCAAGGACGCCCCTCGCCTTTCATCCTCGCGGAGCTCGGTCCCGGACGCGGCACACTGATGGCCGATGCACTTCGCGCGCTGCGCGCCGTGCCGGGCGCCCTCGACGCGGCCCAGGTGCATTTCGTCGAGACGAGCCCGACCTTGCGCGCCGCGCAGCAGCGCCTCGTGCCGCGCGCGACATGGCATGAACGGTTCGACGATTTGCCCGGCGGTCCTCTCTTTCTCATCGCCAATGAATTTTTCGACGCGCTTCCGATCGCGCAATATGTGAAGACCGAACGCGGCTGGTGCGAACGCCATGTGGCGCTGGCGGAGAATGCAAGCGAGGAGGCGCCGCGTTTCGCGCCTGTCCTCGCGCCCATGCCGACGCCCGATGCGGTGCTGCCGCCGGCGACACGCGGTGCGCCGATCGGAAGCATCGGCGAGATATCGCCTGCTTCGACCGCTATCGTCGAAGCCGTCGGCATGCGTATCGCCACGCAGGGCGGTGCGGCGCTCGTCGTCGATTACGGCCATCCGAGAAGCGCGGCCGGCGATACGCTGCAGGCGCTGAAGGCGCATCGCTTCGTCGATCCCTTCGAGAACCCCGGCGAGGCGGACCTGACCGCTCATGTCGATTTCGAGGCACTGGCAGCAGCAGCCATGCGCGGCGGTGCGCGTGTGTATGGACCCGTCGAGCAAGGCGCATTCCTGAAAGCGCTCGGGATCGAAGCTCGGGCGCAAGCGTTGAAGACCCGCGCGACACCGGCCCAGGCCGATGCCATCGATGTCGCATTGGCGCGATTGACCGGAGAAGATCGGATGGGCAGCCTCTTCAAGGTACTGGCGTTGACCGCACCCGATACGTCGCACCCCGCAGGATTCTGACAGGACACAAGTTCATGCTCACCGCAAAATCTCTCGACGTCCTGACGAACATCCGCCACGGCTTCTTCACACGCGAGGGCGGCGTATCGAAAGGCATCTACGCCTCGCTCAATTGCGGCTACGGCTCCGACGACGACAAGGGCGCGGTCCGCGAGAACCGGGCGCGCGTCGCGCAGGCCCTGAGCGTCGCGCCGGAAAAGCTTCTCACCGTGCATCAGATCCATAGCCCCACGGTCATTCGCGTCACCGACGGCTGGGAGCCCGCGACCGCGCCGCAGGCCGACGCGATGGTGACGGACCGGCCGTCGATCGCGCTCGCCGTTCTCGCCGCCGATTGCGCGCCGGTGCTCTTCGCCGACAACGCGGCCCGCGTGATCGGCGCGGCCCATGCGGGCTGGAAGGGCGCTTTCGGCGGCGTCCTCGAAGCGACGATCGAGGCGATGATCGCGCTCGGCGCGGCGCGCGAGCGCATCGTCGCCGCAATCGGCCCCTGCATCTCGCGCGACGCCTATGAGATCGGCCCTGAATTCCGCGCGCAGTTTACGAGCCCTTCCGACGAGAGGTGGTTCATTCCCTCCGCGCGCGAGGATCATTTCATGTTCGACTTGCCGGGCTATGCGGGCGCGCGCCTCGAGACCGCCGAAATCGGTGCCGTGACGACGCTCGGGCACTGCACCTATGCCGACGAGAAGCGATTCTTCTCCTACCGGCGCACCACGCATCGCGGCGAATCCGATTACGGCCGGCAGATGTCGGCGATCGTGCTGCGGCCCGGGATCTGAAGCTTGCTTCGCGCCGCCCGCCTTGCTTGATACCCTGTTCAACGACGAATCGCCCGAATCGCAACCGCGCGATGGGCGGGACAGGCGTGCAAGGCGTATCCGTGCCAGGCGTATCGAAAGCAGACACTCCACGACGAATCCGCAAGCGTCTCGCAAGACGGCTGCGGGTCGGGGTGGCGGTTGCGCTGCTCGGCCTCGCGGGCTGCACGGAAAACACAGGCCCCGCCGAAGCCAAGTCGGCAAAGACGCAATCGGCAAAATCCGCAGCCGCCATCGAGGTCAAGCTGACGTCCCTCGGCGGCGTCAGCGCCGACGACACACAACGCCTTGCCGCCCTCATCGAGGAGCGGGCGGCGCTGCCGGGCATGCCTTTCGCCAGCGACACCCGGCATAAATATGCGATTGCCGGCGCGGTCGATGCGGGCCCGGCCCCGGCGGGGACTTATTTCGTCGCCGTGCTGGACGTCCGCGACAGCGGCGGCGCCCAGCTTCACCGTATTGTCGAGGACGCGCTGATCGAGGGTACGCGCGGAATGGCGCTCTCCCCCGCCGATCTGGCGCAACTTGCGCGCGATGCGGTCGCCAAGCTCGCCGCCTGGCACATGGCATCCTTCGGCGGCAACGGGGCCGGCGGCCAAACCATGGCAGCGCTCGCGCCCGGCGATCTCGGGCCCGACGAGACGCTGGCCGGGAGCAGGGTTGGCAATATGGGAACAGATGACGACTTCGCGACTGGCAGTATCGCGCGCCTTGCCGATGCCACGACGCCCGGCGCTCGTCTGCATTTCGACATCGACATGGCGCCCGCTCCCGGCGACGGACGGGAGGCGCTTGCAAGCGCCCTCGGCGAGGCGCTCAGCCGCCGTGCGCCAACCTCGCAATGGAACGAAGGACGCTACCTGCTGCGTGGCGAGGTCGCGCTCGCGGGAACGGCGACCGGCGATACGGGGCTCTCGATCCGCTGGCAGGTCATGACCGAGGACGGCCAGCTTCTCGGCACCGTCACGCAGGTCAGCGCGACCGGGCCGGCCAGCGTCGCCCATCATTGGGGGCCCTTGGCCGGCGATGCAGCGGAAGCGGCGGCGAGCGGCGTCCTGGCCGTTCTCGCCCGCCCCGCCGGCGGCGCCTGAAATGAGCGATTGAAAGGGGCGGTGCCTTAAAGAGACACCCTCCAGCCTGTTTCGGGCGTCCGTGGAGGCGCTGTTTACAGGCCCCAATCGCCTTGTTACAACGCGCTCGCGCCGTCGCGCGGGCGTCACAAAGAGCGCGGTATCCGGGGGTCCAGGGCCATGAAACTCGTCGCAGGCAATTCGAATCGTGCGCTGTCCGAGGCGATCGCGGCCTATCTCAATCTTCCCCTGACCAAATCCGTCGTCCGGCGCTTCGCGGACATGGAAGTCTTCGTCGAGATTCAGGAAAACGTCCGCGGCGAGGACGTCTTCGTGATCCAGTCGACCTCCTACCCCGCCAACGACCACCTGATGGAACTCCTCATCATCGTCGATGCGCTGAAGCGGGCTTCCGCGCGCCGCATCACGGCGGTGCTGCCCTATTTCGGCTATGCGCGGCAGGACCGGAAACCGGGGCCCCGCGCGCCCATTTCGGCGAAGCTCGTCGCGAACCTCATCACCACGGCGGGCGTCGACCGCGTATTGACGCTCGATCTCCATGCCGGGCAGATCCAGGGCTTTTTCGACATACCGACCGATAACCTCTTCGCCGCGCCCGTGCTGACCCGCGACATCGAGCAACATTACGACAACAACAACACGATGATCGTCTCGCCGGACGTCGGCGGCGTCGTGCGCGCCCGCGCCATCGCCAAGCGGATCAATGCCGACCTCGCCATCGTCGACAAGCGCCGCGAGCGGGCCGGCGAGTCGGAAGTCATGAACATCATCGGCGACGTGAAGGGCCGGTCCTGCATCCTGGTCGATGACATCGTCGACTCGGCCGGTACGCTCTGCAACGCGGCCGAGGCGCTCCTGAAGCAGGGCGCGACCGACGTTTCGGCCTATGTGACCCACGGCGTCCTCTCGGGCGGCGCGGTCGCCCGCGTCTCGGCCTCGCAGCTCAAGGAACTGGTCATCACGGATTCGATCCAGGCGACCGAAGCCGTGCGCGTCGCGCACAATATCCGCACCGTCACCATCGCCCCCCTGATCGGCGAGGCCATGCGCCGCACGGCCGAGGAACGCTCGGTGTCGAGCCTGTTCGACTGAGCTGGCCGGGCTTCGGCCCCTGCCCTAACCCCTTTCCACGGGTTGAGTTTTCCCCCTTTGGGCGCTATAACGCGGCCCATTCGGCGTCCACACCCCTGGAGGAAACGCCGTTTGGCCCTGTCGGCATACCGCCCCGGGCCATTTTTTGTTGGAGAATCAATGCCATGGCCGAGTCCACCACGCTCAAGGCCGAGGCGCGCACGAAGAGCAGCAAGGGGGTTGTTCGTTCGCTCCGTCTCGAAGGCCGCGTTCCCGCCGTCATTTACGGCGACAAGAAGACCCCTGAACTGATTTCGGTGTCCTACAAGGACGTCAACGCCCTCTACCAGACGGGTACGTTCACGAGCCACCTGCTCGACATCGATATCGACGGCCGCAAGGAGCGCGTCATTCCGCGCGACGTGCAGCGCGAACCTGTCCGCGACTTCATCATCCATGTCGACTTCCTGCGCCTCGGCAAGAACGCCAAGATCACGGTCGACGTGCCGGTGCACTTCGTCAATCACGAAGCGTCGCCGGGCCTCAAGGCCGGCGGTGTGCTCAATATCGTGCGCCACGAAATCGAACTGGCCTGCCCGGCGGAATCGATCCCCGAAGCGATCGAAGTCGATCTCGCCGGCGTCGAGATGGGTACGTCGATCCACATTTCTTCGGTCAAGCTACCGGAAGGCGTGAAGCCGACCATCGACCGCGACTTCACAGTCGCGACGGTTGCCGCGCCCGCGGCTGTCGTGTCGGCGGAAGCCTCCGCCCCTGCCGCCGCTGCTGCCGCCCCTGCGGCTGCTGCCGGTGCGAAGGGTGCGGCTGCTCCGGCTGCCGGCGCAAAGGCCCCTGCGGCCGCTGCGAAGCCCGCAGGCAAGAAGTAATCTGGTCAGCCGGGAGCCGGCGCGATGCTGCTTCTCGTCGGTCTCGGCAATCCAGGTCCCAAATACGCCTTCAACAGGCACAATATCGGCTTCATGGCGGTGGATGCGATCATCCACCGCCATTCCTTTTCGCCCGAGCGCCAGCGTTTCCAGGGGCTCGTGTCGGAAGGGACGCTCGGCGGCGAGAAGGTCGTCGCGCTGAAGCCGATGACCTATATGAACGAAAGCGGCCGCTCGGTCGGCGAAGCGATGCGCTTCTACAAGCTTGAGCCCGATCAGGTCGTCGTGTTGCATGACGAACTCGACCTGCCCGAAGGCAAGCTCCGCATCAAGCTCGGCGGCGGACATGGCGGGCATAACGGGCTGCGTTCGATCGATGCGCATATCGGGCAGAACTATCGCCGCGTGCGTCTCGGCATCGGCCATCCCGGCGACAAGGACCGCGTGCTCGGCTACGTACTGGGCGATTTCTCGAAGGCGGAGATGAAGTGGCTCGAGCCCTTCCTCGATGCGATCGTGGACGCGGCACCGCTGATGGGCGAAGGACACTTCAACAGCTTCGCCAACAAGGTGCATCTCGCGCTGAATCCGGAACCGGAAAAGAAGAAGCCGGCTCCGCCAGACCAGAAGACAAATCAGAAGACAAAGAACGGAGACGAGTAGTCATGGGTTTCAAGTGCGGCATCGTCGGATTGCCAAATGTCGGCAAGTCGACCCTCTTCAATGCGCTGACCCAGACGGCGGCGGCCCAGGCCGCCAATTATCCGTTCTGCACCATCGAGCCGAATGTCGGCGAGGTGGCGGTGCCCGATCCTCGCCTCGACACGCTGTCGGCGGCGGCGAAGAGCAAGGAAATCATCCCGACGCGGCTCACCTTTGTCGACATCGCTGGCCTCGTCAAAGGCGCGTCGCAGGGCGAAGGGCTCGGCAACCAGTTTCTCGCCAATATCCGCGAGGTCGACGCGGTCGCCTATGTGCTGCGCTGCTTCGAGGATGGCGACATCGTGCATGTGGCCGGCAAGATCGACCCGCTGGCGGACGCCGAGATCGTCGAGACGGAGCTGATGCTCGCCGATCTCGACAGTCTCGAAAAGCGCGTCGCCGCCGCCGAGAAGAAGGCCAAGGGCGGCGACAAGGAGGCCAAGCAGCTCGTCGAGCTGATGACCATCGCGCTCGAACTTCTGCGCGACGGCAAGCCGGCGCGCCTTGCGGTGAAGCAGGGCAAGATTTCCGACGACGACATGAAGGCGTGGAAGGGGCTGAACCTCCTCACCTCGAAGCCCGTGCTCTATGTCTGCAATGTCGACGAAGGTTCGGCGGCGACAGGCAATCAGTTCTCGAAGCAGGTGGAGGAACGCGCGAAGGCCGAAGGCGCCGAGGCGGTCGTGATTTCCGCCCGCATCGAGGAAGAGATCGCGCAGCTGCCGCCGGAGGAGCGCACCGAATATCTCGAAACGCTCGGCCTCGAAGAGCCGGGCCTCAACCGCCTCATCCATGCGGGCTACAAGCTTCTCCACCTCATCACCTATTTCACGGTGGGCCCGAAGGAGACGCGCGCCTGGACGATCACTGTCGGCACCCGCGCACCGGCGGCGGCCGGCGTCATCCATACGGATTTCGAGAAGGGCTTCATCCGCGCCGAAACCATCGCCTATGACGACTACGTCAAGCTCGGCGGCGAAACGGGCGCGAAGGACGCGGGCAAGATGCGCCTCGAAGGCAAGGACTATGTGGTGCGGTCTGGCGACGGTGACCTCCGCTTCGCGCATGATCTTCGCCTTCTCGCGCGACGGCGGCCTGCCCTTCTCCAAGTTGCTCGCCAAGGTCTCGCCAACGCGCCGGACACCGGTGGCGGCGATCTGGACTGGAGCGACG
>NZ_DATKFR010000352.1:0-4449 GCF_035511255.1 Parvibaculum sp. | reverse complement strand
GGCTGAAGGATCGCGAAGTACCAGAAGAAAAGCTGCAGCAGCAGCGGCACGTTGCGCAGCGTCTCGACATAGGCGGCGGCAAGTTTGGCGACCAGCCAGTTGGTCGAAAGCCGCGCCACGCCGACGACGAAGCCAAGCAGCACGGCGAGCACGGTGCCGAGCGCCGCCACCAGCAACGTGTTGCAGAGACCGACGAGGAAGGCGCGGCCGTAGCTCGACTCTTCCGAATAGGGGATCAGCGTCTGAACGACGCCGAAGCCCGCCGTGTTGCTCAGAAAGCCGAAGCCGGTCGCGATGTGCTGACGCGCCAGATTCGCATGCGCCGTCGCGGCGAAATACCAGAGCACGCCGATCGTCAGGGCGAGCACCGCCGCCTGCCAGACCAGCGCGCGCGTCCGCGGATTGCTCCATGACCAGCGCGGGACGCGCGACGCGGTGCCTTGTTTGCCGGACACGCTCACCTCTCAGCGGATCGGCGGCGCATACATGACGCCGCCGTTTCTCCACAGCGCATTGAGGCCGCGCGGAATGCCGAGCGGCGTCTTCGTGCCGACATTGCGCTCGAACATCTCGCCGTAATTGCCGACCGCTCGCAGCGCGTCGGCAGCCCAGGCATTCGACAGGCCGAGCGGCTCGCCGAACTTGCCCTCGGTGCCAAGCAGGCGGCGCACTTCGGGGCTCGGGCTCGTCATCTGCTGGTCGATATTGGCCGCCGTCACGCCGAGCTCCTCGGCGTCGATCAGCGCGAAAAGTGTCCAGCGCACGATGTCCTCCCATTGCGGGTCGCCCTGCCGGACCAGAGGCCCGAGAGGTTCCTTCGAGATCACCTCCGGCAGGACCAGATGCTCGTCCGGCGTCTTCAGGATCAGGCGCTGCGCGTGAAGCCCCGAGGCATCGGTCGTATAGGCGTCGCAGCGGCCATTGTCATAGGCGCTCAGCGCCTCCTCGTTCTTCTCGAAGGGCAGCACCTTGTAGCTCATCTTCTGGCCGCGGAAATAATCGGCGAGATTGAGCTCGGTCGTCGTGCCGGTCTGGGTGCAGATGGTGGCGCCGTTGAGCTGCGCGGCGCTGGTGATACCGGAACTCTTTTTAACGATGAAGCCCTGACCGTCGTAATAGATCACGCCCGCGAAGTTGAAGCCGAGCGAGGTGTCCCGCGACATGGTCCAGGTCGTGTTGCGCGACAGGACATCGACTTCGCCGGATTGCAGCGCCGTGAAGCGATCCTTGGCGTTCAGGGGCCGGTATTTGACCTTCTCGGGATCGCCGAAGACGGCGGCGGCGATCGCCTTGCAGAAATCGACGTCGATGCCGGTCCAGACACCCTTGTCGTCCGGGTTCGAGAAGCCCGGCAGGCCCTGGCTGACGCCGCATTGCAGATAGCCGCGGGCGCGGATCTGCGCCAGCGTCGAACCGGTCGGGCCCGTGCTTGCAGCGGGCGCCGTCCGGGATTGGCCGGCCTGCTGCGTGGGCTGTCCCCCGCCCCTGCCCGAAGACGGCCCCGGCAGGAAGAAGTAGAGAACGCCCGCACCGACCAGCAGGCCGAAAACGAAGGGAAATATCCGGGATGCGAGACTGCTTCTTCTGGCCATGGGGCGGGACTTTTCTCTCCGCTCCCTTTGCCAGGGAGCGCGGCTTGAATGCTATGCTTCGGGCGATTTGGGAAATGCCCGCTCGATGGTCCAGACTAACCGCATCGCGCCGTGGCGCAATGCCGGAAGCATGTGCCGAAACTTTGATGAATTGACCAGTGACCAGTAGCCGTGAATTAAGATGAAGCCAAAGCAGGATACGCTGATCGTCACGGCCGGACGGGACCCGGATGCCCAGTTCGGCGTCGTCAACACGCCCGTCTATCGGGCCTCGACGATTCTCTTCCCGACGGTCGAGGCGCTGAAGACGAAGAATCAGCCCTATACCTATGGCCGGCGCGGGACGCCGACCCACGCCGCGCTGCAGGAAGCGATTGCCTTGCTCGAGGGCGGCGCAAAGACCGTGCTGACGCCGTCAGGCCTCGCGGCCGTGACCACGGCGCTGACGGCCTTCCTGCGGACCGGCGATCATCTGCTGATGACGGACAGCGTCTACGGGCCGTCGCGGCATTTCTGCGACACGATCCTGAAGCGCAATGGCGTCGAGATCGATTATTACGATCCAACCGTCGGTGCAGGCATTTCCGCGCTGATGAAGCCGAACACCAAAGTCGTCTTCGCGGAATCGCCTGGCTCGATCACCTTCGAGGTGCAGGATATTCCAGCGCTGGCGGAGGCGGCCCATGCGGGCGGCGCGAAGCTCATTATCGACAACACATGGGCCTCGCCGTTCTACTTCAAGCCCTTCGAGCATGGCGCCGACGTCTCGATCCAGGCGATCACCAAATATCTCGGCGGTCATTCCGACGTGATGATGGGCTCGATCACGGCGACCGGGGATGCGGCCAAGACGGTGCTTGCCGCGCACGGTGCCATCGGCATGGCGGTGTCGGCGGACGACGTCTTCCTCGTGCTGCGCGGCATGCGTACGCTGTCCGTCCGTCTTGAGCGGCACATGAAGACCGGCCTCACTCTCGCCCGCTGGCTCGAGGCCCGGCCCGAGGTCGCGCGCGTCATCCACCCGGCGCTCCCGAGCCATCCGGACCATGCACTCTGGAAGCGCGACTTCACTGGTGCAAGTGGCCTCTTCGGCCTCGTGTTGAACCCCTGCAGCGACGCGGCGCTTAGCGCCATGCTCGACAATCTCGACTATTACGGCATGGGCTGGTCCTGGGGCGGCTACGAAAGCCTGATCGTGCCGCAGGACCTGAAAGGCATCCGCACCGTCACCCCTGATGCCCATCAGGGCCCGCTGCTGCGCATCCATGCCGGGCTCGAAGATCCTGATGACCTGATCGCCGATCTGGACGCCGGTTTCGCGCGTCTCAACGCGGCGAATGGCTGAACGATGACCGATGCGTGGCTCACGCCGGGCGAAGCACAGGCGCTGTGGCTGTCGCTGAAGACGGGCATCGTCGGTACGGCGATCTCCCTGCCGCCCGGCATCGCGATAGCCTGGGTGCTGGCCCGCAAGAATTTTGCCGGCAAGCTCGCACTCGACGGGCTCGTGCATATGCCGCTGGTGCTGCCGCCTGTCGTCACGGGGTATCTGCTACTGCTGCTCTTCGGTCATAATGGCGCGCTTGGCCATTTCTTCGAGACCTATCTGGGTTTCACGCTTGCCTTCAACTGGAAAGGCGCGGCGCTCGCCTCGGCCGTGATGGGCTTTCCCCTCCTCGTGCGCGCGATCCGTCTCGCCTTCGAAACCGTCGATCCCAAACTCGAAGCGGCGGCGCGCACGCTTGGCGCCGGACCGATGGACATATTCACGAGCATCACACTGCCGCTCGTCACGCCGGGTCTCATCGCGGGCACATTGCTCGGCTTTGCCCGCGCGCTCGGCGAGTTCGGCGCGACCATCACCTTCGTCGCCAACATCCCGGGCGAAACACAGACGCTGCCCATCGCGCTCTACAGCGCGCTCCAGGTGCCCGACGGCGAAATCCACGCGTTGCGGTTCGTCGGCCTCTCGATCCTCCTTGCCATCGGTGCCCTTGCCGCATCTGAATATTTCGCGCAGGCACAGCAGCGACGGATCAGGGGCGCCTCATGACTCTCAGCGTCAGGATCGCGCGCCGTGTCGAAGCCTTCACCCTCGACGTCGCTTTCGAGGCCGGAAGCGGCGTCACCGGCATCGTCGGTCCTTCCGGCGCCGGCAAGACCGTGACGCTCGAAGCCATCGCCGGTCTCACGCGGCCGGAGAGCGGGCATATCGCGCTCGACGGCGAGACGTTCCTCGACACGGCGCAGGGCATCTTCATGCCACCCGAAAAGCGGCGCGTCGGCTATGTCTTTCAGGAGGCGCGGCTCTTTCCGCATCTCAGCGTCGGTGAAAATCTCGACTACGGCGCCCGGCGACGCGGCGGCCAAGCCGGCATGGCGCGTGCGGAGGTCGTCGATCTCCTCGGCATCGGTGCCCTGCTCGATCGGCGCCCTCATCGTCTCTCTGGCGGCGAGGCGCAACGTGTCGCCATCGGTCGCGCGCTTCTTTCGGCGCCGCGGCTCCTTCTGATGGACGAACCGCTGGCGAGTCTCGACATTCGCCGCCGTCGCGAGATCATGCCTTTCCTCGACGCGCTGCACCGCCGGCTCGATCTGCCGATCCTCTTCGTCAGCCACAATATCGACGAGATCGTGCGGCTCGCCGACCGCGTGCTCGTGTTGCATGGTGGGCGCATCGCCGCGGCTGGCGGCGTCGCCGCTGTGCTGAATCGTCTCGATGTGCAGGCTCTCATTCTCGGCGAGGATGGCGGCGCGACCGATCCGGCCACCATCATCGAGGCGCGGATCGCACGGCATGACGAAGCACATCATCTGACCGAGCTCGACATTGGCGGTGCAACGCTGGTGCTATCGC
>NZ_DATKFR010000351.1:0-2118 GCF_035511255.1 Parvibaculum sp. | reverse complement strand
AGATGGTGATGCCGGGCGACAACGTGAAGATGAACGTGACGCTGATCGCGCCGATCGCGATGGAAGAGAAGCTCCGCTTCGCCATCCGTGAAGGCGGCCGTACCGTCGGCGCCGGCGTCGTATCCAAGGTGTTGAAGTAATAGCTACGGGGCGCGGACGACCCGCGCCCCGCTTAATTCGGCCGACAAGGCACGAGGACGAGAAATGCAAAGGCAGAAAATTCGCATCCGGTTGAAAGGCTTCGATCACCGTGTGCTCGACGTATCGACCCGCGAGATCGTCAACACGGCGAAGCGCACCGGAGCTCAGGTTCTGGGGCCGATCCCGCTGCCCACGCGGCTCGAGAAATTCACGGTGCTTCGCGGCCCGCACATCGACAAGAAGAGCCGCGAGCAATTCGAAATTCGGACGCACAAGCGTGTGCTCGACATCGTGGACCCCACGCCCCAGACGGTCGATGCGCTGATGAAGCTCGATCTTGCTGCCGGTGTGGACGTCGAGATCAAGCTCTGAGCTGAAAGCCATCGGGCCTTAAAGCCTGACCGCCGATTAGAACGAGGAATGGGACCATGCGTTCCGGAGTGATTGTCAAAAAGGTCGGAATGACCCGTCTCTTCATGGAAGACGGGCGTCATGTACCGGTCACCGTGCTGAAGCTCGACAAGGTTCAGGTTGTCAGCCAGCGCACGGAAGAAAAGAACGGCTACACCGCGGTGCAGCTCGGCACTGGCTTGGCCAAGGTGAAGAACGTTGCGCGCGCTCAGCGTGGCCAGTTCTCGCGGGCTGAGGTCGAGCCGAAGCTCGAACTCGTCGAGTTCCGCGTGAGCCCGGAAAACATGCTCGATGTCGGCGTCGAGATCACGGCGGATCATTTCGTCGAAGGTCAGTACGTCGATGTCAGCGGCACCTCGATCGGTAAGGGTTTCGCCGGTGTCATGAAGCGCCACAATTTCGGCGGTCTTCGCGCGACGCACGGTGTCTCCGTCAGCCATCGTAGCCACGGTTCGACCGGTCAGCGTCAGGATCCGGGCAAGGTGTTCAAGGGCAAGAAGATGGCGGGCCACATGGGCGCCGAGCGCGTGACCACGCAGAACCTGCAGGTCGTCCGCACGGATGTCGAGCGCGGCCTGATCATGGTCAAGGGCGCGGTCCCCGGCTCCAAGGGTGGCTGGGTTCTGGTGCGCGACGCCGTGAAGACGAAGCTGCCGGACGGCGTTCCGACCCCTGGCGCGTTCCGTCGCGCCGGTGGCGAGGCCGCTGCCCAGAAGGAAGGTGCGTGATGAAGGCCGATGTAACGACACTCGCGGCGAAAGCCGCCGGCACGGTCGAGCTCTCCGATACTGTTTTCGGTCTCGAGCCGCGCCAGGATCTCCTGCATCGCATGGTGAACTATCAGCTCGCCAAGCGTCAGGCCGGCACGCACAAGTCGAAGGGCCGTTCGGAAATCTCGCTCACGGGCAAGAAGTTCGTGAAGCAGAAGGGCTCGGGCGGCGCCCGTCACGGCGACCGCAAGGCGCCGCAGTTCCGCGGCGGCGGCAAGGCTTTCGGCCCGGTCGTTCGCAGCCATGCGATCGATCTGCCGAAGAAGGTGCGCGCGCTCGCGCTGCGTCACGCCCTGTCGTCGAAGGTGAAGAGCTCGAACCTCGTCATTCTCGAGGACACGAAGGTCGATGCGCCGAAGACGAAGGCGCTCAAGGAAGCCTTCGCCAAGCTCGGTCTGAAGTCGGTGCTCTTCATCGACGGCGCCGAGGTCAACGAAAACTTCGCGCTCGCCGCGCGCAACATCCCGAATGTGGATGTGCTGCCGGTGCAGGGCATCAACGTCTACGACATTCTGCGCCGCGAGAAGCTCGTGCTGACCAAGGCCGCCGTTGAGAGCCTGGAGGCTCGCTTCAAATGAGCATGAACGAGCGCATTTACGACATCATCGTTTCGCCGGTCATCACCGAAAAGGCGACGATGGCCTCCGAGTGGAACCAGGTCATCTTCAAGGTGGCCCGGACCGCGACGAAGCCGCAGGTGAAGGAAGCCGTCGAGAAGCTGTTCGGCGTCAAGGTGAAGGCGGTCAACACCCTCCTTCGCAAGGGCAAGACGAAGCGCTTCCGCGGCATCGCCGGC
>NZ_DATKFR010000350.1:0-8079 GCF_035511255.1 Parvibaculum sp. | reverse complement strand
GCCAGTACGGAAATGCCCAGGCCGGCGGCGATGAGACCCAGGAGCGTGGAGAGCTCGTGAACCTCCTGCGCGATCTTCGGCTCGAAGCCGGAACGGTGGCACAAGGCCAGCCATTGTTCATGGAAGCCGGCGCCAAGGCCGCGCGCGTAGAAAACGAAAGGCTCTCCCGCGAGCTCGTCCATGGTGACGGCATTTCCGCTCCGAACCAGGGGATGGTCCTCGCGCAGAACGAGAACCAGCCGATCCTCGTAGATCTCCGTCGCCGTGAGTCCCGCCGGTAGATCGGGAAGTTGCGCGCCGCGAAGGAAACCGACCTGGAGACTGCCCGCCGCCAACGCTTCGATCTGGTGCGGGCTCGGCATTTCGCTCATCGTCAGGCGTACATCGGGGTAGCTCTGGCGAAACGCGAGGATCGCCTTCGTCACCGCCCCGGTAAAAGGCGCCGAAGCGGTCATCCCGATCGTCACCTCGCCGATTTCCCCGCGATGGGCGCGCCGTGCGACCTCGATCGCATGGGCCGCCTGGTCGAGCGCGGCGCGCGCCTCCGGCAGAAAAAGTTTCCCGACCTCCGTGAGCTCGACGCGGCGGTTCGTACGCTCGAAGAGACGGGCGCCGATCTCTTCCTCAAGAATCTGGATTTGCTGGCTGAGCGGGGGCTGGGAGACGCCGAGCCGCCGGGCGGCCCGGCCGAAATGAAGCTCCTCGGCGACGTGGATGAAATAGCGCAGGTGCCGCAGCTCCATCGCATCATTCCGTTCTGCATATCAATTAAGCGGTATTATATATTAGACACTATCAATGATGCGGCGCAATACGAAGCGGGTGCTCGTCACCTGAGGCCGTCACGCGTTCGCATCTTCGATATGTCACCCCTCCCCCCAAGACATGTCCCGGATTGCGCCGTGACGGCTTCTCGCGCCGGCGGCGGACAGGACCGACGCGCCCGAATCTCCAATGTCTCGAGGTTGAGCCCGTGTTTTCCATCGTGCGTATCGCGTTGCAGCGGCCTTATACCTTCGTCGTGCTGGCCCTCGTGATCGCAATCGTGGGCACATTGTCGGCCTTGCGGACGCCCGTCGACATTTTCCCGGATATCCGCGTCCCGGTCGTGGCGGTGATCTGGCAGTATACGGGCCTCTCGCCCGATGACATGTCCGGCCGTATCGTCTCGCCCTATCAGCGCGTGTTGACGACCACGGTCAACGATATCGAGCATATCGAAGCGCAATCGCTCTCTGGTATCGGCATCGTCAAAATCTATTTTCAGCCCGGTGCCGACATTCGGTTGGCCAATGCGCAGATCACGGCCGTTTCGCAGACGGTGCTCAAGCAGATGCCGCCCGGCGCGACGCCGCCACTGATCCTCAACTACAGCGCCTCGACCGTGCCGATCCTGCAGCTGGCGCTTTCGGGCAGCGGACTTTCGGAGCAGCAACTCGGCGATTACGGACTGAACTTCATCCGCACCAATCTCGTGACGGTGCCGGGCGCGGCCATTCCCTATCCCTTCGGCGGCCGCACCAGACAGGTGCAGGTCGACATCGATCCCGTCGCCTTGCAGTCGAAGGGTCTGTCCGCGCAGGACATCGGCAATGCCATCGCGGCACAGAACCAGATCAATCCGGCCGGCTTCGTCAAGATCGGAAGCTATCAATACAATCTCAAGCTGAACAACGCGCCGACCACGATCGACGATCTGAACAACATTCCGGTCAAGACCGTGAATGGCGCCACGATCTACATGCGCGACGTCGCGCATGTCCGCGACGGCAGCCCGCCGCAACAGAATGTCGTGCATGTGAACGGCGCGCGTTCGGTGCTGATGACGATCCTGAAGTCGGGCGCGACCTCGACACTTGCCATCGTCGAAGGCATCAAGGACAGGTTGCCCGGTCTGCAGGAAGTGCTTCCATCCAATCTGAAGATTGTGCCGCTGAACGACCAGTCGCTTTTCGTGAAAGCAGCTATCTCCGGCGTTGTGCGGGAAGGCGTGCTTGCCGCGATGTTGACCAGCCTCATGATCCTGCTTTTTCTCGGATCGTGGAGATCGACGGTTATCATCGCCATTTCGATCCCCCTCGCGGTCCTGTCGGCGGTCGCGGCGCTTGCGGCTTTCGGCCAGACGCTCAACATCATGACGCTGGGCGGATTGGCGCTCGCCGTCGGCATTCTCGTCGATGACGCCACCGTGACGATCGAGAACATCAACTGGCATCTGGAGCAGGGCAAGGACGTGCGGACCGCCATTCTCGACGGCGCGCAGCAGATCGTCGTGCCTGCCTTCGTCTCTCTCCTTTGCATCTGCATCGTGTTCGTGCCGATGTTTTTCCTGCCGGGCATCGCCGGCTTCCTCTTCGTTCCGATGGCGCTCTCCGTCGTCTTTGCGATGATCGCGTCCTTCATCCTGTCGCGCACGCTGGTGCCGACCATGGCCATGTATCTTCTGAAACCTCACGCGCCCGGACACATGCATGAAGCCGGCGCACCCGGACCGTCGCGCAACGCGTTGATCCGGTTCCAGCGATCGTTCGAACGGCGTTTCGAGCATCTGCGCGAGCGCTATTCAGGGTTTCTCGAGCTCGCGCTCGTTCACCGTACGCGGTTCATCATCGGCTTCATGGTCTGCGTCCTCCTTTCTTTCCTTCTGGTGCCGTTCCTGGGACAGAATTTCTTCCCATCCGTCGATGCGGGGTCGATCACGATGCATGTGCGCGCACCTATCGGCACACGCATCGAAGAGACGTCGGCCTTGTTCGACAGGATCGAGAAACGGATTCGCGAAACCATTCCGCCGCATGAGTTGAGGTCGGTCGTCGACAATATCGGTCTGCCGGTCAGCGGCATCAATACAGCCTACAACGCGACGGGCACGATCGGACCGCAGGACGGAGACATTCTGATCGCGTTGAGCGAAGGCCACCGGCCGACGGCCGACTATGTGAGGATGTTGCGCGAGCGGCTGCCGCGCGAATTTCCGACGGCGACCTTTTCCTTCCTGCCGTCCGACATTGTCAGCCAGATTCTCAATTTCGGCGCGCCGGCTCCCATCGATATTCAGGTGATCGGTCCGAAGCTCGCCGACGATCAGAAATATGCGGCGGAAATCCTGCGCGATGTGCGCAAGATTCCCGGCGTCGCGGACGCGCGCATTCAGCAATCCTCGCAGTATCCGGAATTGCGCTTCGACGCCGACCGTACAAGGATCGGCCAGTTGGGCCTCACGGAACGCGACGTCACCAACGGCGTCGCGACGGCGTTGGCCGGCAGCGGCCAGACGGCGCCGGTCTACTGGCTCAACCCGGCGAACGGGGTTTCCTATCAGGTCGTCGCGCAGACGCCGGAATATCTGCTGAATTCGCTCGACCAGCTTCAGAACCTGCCGATCAACGGTTCTTCGGCCAATGGTACGCTCCAGGTTCTGGGCGGACTCGGAACGTTGTCGCGCGACGCCACCGATGCGGCCGTTTCGCAATACAACATCCAGAACATGGCGAACATCTACGCAACGACGAATGGCCGGGACCTCGGCTCCGTCGCCGACGATATCAACGCGGTCCTGGACGCCCGCGCAAAAGACAGGCCGAAGGGCGTAACCGTCACGTTGCGCGGGCAATATCAGACGATGAACACGGCCTTTTCAGGCATGGGCATCGGCCTGATCGGGGCAATCGTGATGATCTATCTGCTGATCGTGGTCAATTTCCAGTCGTGGCTCGATCCCTTTGTGATCATCAGCGCGCTGCCGGGCGCGCTTGCCGGCATCGTCTGGATGTTGTTCGTCACCGACACCACATTGTCGGTGCCGGCCTTGACGGGCGCGATCATGTGCATGGGTGTCGGAACGGCCAACTCCATTCTCGTCGTCAGCTTTGCGCGCGAGCGGCTGGAGGCGACGGGCGATGCCGTGAAGGCGGCGCTCGAGGCGGGCTTCACGCGGTTCCGTCCCGTTCTGATGACGGCCCTGGCGATGATCATCGGCATGGCGCCCATGGCGTTGGGCCTCGGAGAGGGCGGCGAACAAAATGCCCCGCTCGGTCGGGCCGTGATCGGCGGTCTGGTTGTCGCCACATTCGCGACGCTGATGTTTGTGCCGGTCGTCTTTGCCATCGTTCATGGTCGCGCGCGGACGGCGCCGGCGGCCAACTCTGGAGAAGCCTATGCATGAACCCCTCAAGCCCGTGGCAGTGCAGGGCCACAAGCTCAAGCGAGCCGGCCTGATCGGCATCGCAGCCGTCGTCGTGGTGGTCGGTCTGGGCGCGACGACACGCATTTTCGCGAAGCAGGAACTGACGGACTGGACTGCGGAGCAGGCCACGCCGACGGTCAGCGCGTTTCACCCGACGATGGATGGCGGCCAACGGACACTCTCTCTGCCGGGCTCGGTCGAAGCCTGGTCGCAGGCGCCCGTGTTTGCGCGAACCAACGGATATCTGAAAGCCTGGTACGCCGACATCGGTACGCAGGTCAAGGCGGGCGAGGTGCTGGCGGAGATCGATACGCCCGATGTCGATCAGCAGGTCGAGGCCGCTACGGCAGATCTCGCGACGGCACAGGCGCAGCTCAAGCTGGCGGACACCACGGCCCGGCGCTGGGACAGGCTCGTCGCGCAGGACGCCGTCTCGAAGCAGGATGCCGAGCAGAAGCGGAGCGATCTTGCGGTCAAGCGGGCGATGGCGAATGCGGCTCTCGCCAATGTCGACCGTCTGCGGACCTTGCAGGGCTTCAGGCGCATCGTTGCGCCTTTCGACGGCGTGGTGACGGGCCGCGCCACGGATGTGGGCGCGCTCATCGCGTCGGGCAATGCCGCGGCACGGCCGCTCTTCACCGTCGCCGACATGGCGAAGATGCGCATCTACGTGCATGTGCCGCAAATCTATTCGGCCAACATCAAACCCGACATGAGCGCGAAGTTGGTCCTGCCGGAATATCCCGGGCGCACTTTCGAGGCGAAGCTCGCCGGTACATCGCAATCGGTCAACGACACGACGGGTTCGATGCTCGTTCAACTGGTCGCCGAGAATCCGGAAGGTCTGCTCAAGCCGGGTTCCTATGCGCAGGTTTCCTTCGACCTGCCGAGTTCCGGATCGGCGGTTCTGGTTCCCGCGAGCGCGCTGCTCTTTCGTCCGCAGGGCATGACGGTCGCGCTGATCGACGGCAGCGGCCGCGTGAAGCTCAAGGTCATCAAGATCGCGCGCGACGACGGTGCGAAGGTCGAGATCGCATCCGGCCTGTCGCCTTCCGATCTCGTCGTCGACAGCCCGCCCGATGCTCTGGCCGACGGCGATCAGGTTCGCGTTCTGGATGCGAAGGATCAGGTTGCAAATGCGCGCAGCTAGTGTCCTGTCCGTCGCGGTGATGTTGGGAGTGGCAGGCTGCGATCTTGCGCCCGACTATACGCCGCCCAGGATCGAGGTTCCCGTCTCCTACAAGGAAGTCGGGCCGTGGTCGCCCGCCACACCCGCCGACGACGCGCCGCGCGGGGCCTGGTGGGGCGTCTTCGCCGATCCGGTTCTCGACGATCTCGAACGGCGTGTCGTGGCCGGCAGTCCGCGCCTCGCGGCGGCGGTCGCGCGCTACGATCAGGCGCGAGGGTTCGCGGATCAGGCGCGGTCGTCGCTGTTTCCTTCGCTCGATCTCGAAACGAGCGCGGAGCGCGACCGGTTGTCGGCGAACCGTCCGCTTCAGAACAAGTCCGCCTCCTACAATCATTATGTAGGCGGGCTGGCCGCGAGCTACGAACTCGATCTGTGGGGGCGCGTTCGAAATCTCGTCGCACAGGGCAAGGCGGACCAGGACGCGAGTGCCGCCGATCTCGCCTCGGTGCGGCTGAGCCTTCAGGCCGAGCTTGCGGACGATTATTTGAGGCTTCGCGGGCTCGACGCGGAAATGGCGTTGTTGTCGCAAACGGTCGACGCCTTCACGCGAGCCTTGAAGCTCACCGTCACCCTTCATGCCGACGGCGCCTCGTCGGCGATCGATGTCGGCCGCGCGGAGACGCAGCTCGCTTCGGCAAAAGCGCAGATGTCGGATGTCGGCGCGGACCGGGCGTTGCTCGAACATGCGATCGCGGCCCTTGTCGGTGAATCTGCGTCGACATTCTCGCTCAAGCCGGAGGTGCGGAAGATCGCCGTGCCGGTCATACCGGTGACAGCGCCGTCGCTTCTGCTTCAGCGGCGTCCCGATATCGCTGCCGCGGAGCGCCGCATCGCGGCGGCGAATGCCGGCATCGGCGTTCAGAGAGCCGCCTTCTATCCGGATATCACGCTCGGTCTTTCGGGCGGGTTTGAGACCGTCCGAGGCAATCTGCTGACGGCCCCAAGCGCCTTCTGGGCTCTGGGGCCCGCCGACGCGCTGTTGTCGATCTTCGACGGCGGCGCGCGCACGGCGGCCCTCGCGGTCGCGCATGCGGAGTTCGACGAGGCGGCGGCCGATTATCGTCAGACGGTGCTCGACGGCTTCCGGGAGGTCGAGGACCAGATGGCGTTGGCAAACCGCCTCGCCGAGGAGGCCGGGCATCAGGACGACGCCGTCGCCGCCGCGTCACGCACGAACAAGCTCGCCTTTATCCAGTACAAGGAGGGGGCGGCCGATTATCTCGAAGTCGTGACCGCGCAGACGGCTGAACTGCAAGCCGAAATCGCCGCGCTCAGCGTGCGGACGCGGCGGCTGCAGGCGAGCGTCGCTCTCGTCCGCGCCTTGGGCGGCGGCTGGGAGCGGAACGCCGCGATAGCTGGGAACTGACAGGCCGACCGGCTTCATTTCCGACGACATCGCCTTTCCTGCAGCCCTGGAGAACGAGTTTGGAGGCATTCTTGACAACGTTGTCTTTTTCTCGCTAAGACATTCGCGGTAAGGTGGCGGAGTATCGCCGCCGCTTGCGTGTTGGCCGGGAGGAGAACAGATGTCGCTCGCTATGCAGGAGGCGCTTGGCGCCCGTCGTCATCCGCGGAACGAGAACTTCGAATGGCGCATGCACCGGGGGCCGTTTCGCGTGCTGACCGAGGCGCAGGCGCGCCAGTATGACGAGCAGGGCTTCTTCGTGCTCAGGAACGTCATTCCGCGCGAGACGATCGAAAAACTGGTTGTGGAAATCGATCCGTTCGAAGCCGAGGCGGAAGAGTTCGTGCGTGCCCAAGCGGGCGGCGAGCTCAGCATCATGAAGGTCGGCGCGATCAGCTTCACGACGCATATCGTCCGTCGTTCGCAACTCGTACGTGATTTCTGCAAGACACAGATATTCCGCGATCTCTGCTACGACACGCTGGGGCCCGATGTCCGCGTGTACTGGGACCAGGCGGTCTACAAGAAACCCGATGCGGCGCGCGTCTTCCCCTGGCATCAGGACAATGGCTATGCCTATGTCGAGCCGCAGCAATATCTGACCTGCTGGGTACCGCTCGTCGACGCAACGCTCGAAAATGGTTGTCCATGGATCGTGCCGGGACTTCATCACGAAGGCACGTTCGCGCATCAGAGCCGCCCCTGGGGGCTCCAATGTTTCGACATCGAGTCCAGCGACGTGCCGGAGGGGTCCATCGCGGCGCCGGCAGCAATCGGCGACATCGTCGTTTTCTCCTCGCTGACGCCGCACAGCACCGGGCCCAATCTTACACAATCGGTACGCAAGGCCTATATTGCCCAGTTCGCGCCGGACGGCGCCGAGATCGTCGATGCGGAGGGCAAGCGGGTTCCCGCGGCTGATGAGAAGCGCCAGTTCCTCATCATGAAGAATGGCGAGCCGGTCTGATCCCAGACGAAACCTGACTTTCATCGTGGAGTTCGACATGCGCGCGGTTGCAATTCTTGCCATTTCGGCGGCGGCAGGCGCCGCGTTTTTCATGCCCGGGCTGATGCGGGGGGGCGGCGCCATGGCGCAGGACGATACGATCGTGCGGGTAGAGACTGGCGCTCTGCAGGGAACCGCTGCGAACGGCATCTTCTCTTTCAAGAATATTCCCTACGCCGCGCCGCCCGTCGGCAATCTCAGGTGGCGCGCGCCGCAGCCGGCGGCGCATTGGGACGGTGTCCGTTCGGCCACCGCCTACGGGAACGACTGCATACAGAACCGTTTCATGTTCG
>NZ_DATKFR010000349.1:0-3845 GCF_035511255.1 Parvibaculum sp. | reverse complement strand
CTCTCCAGCGCCATGTCGAACGTCACCTCGCCGTCATGCTCGCCGGAGAATTCGAGCGCCGTGATCTGGAACGCCCCCTCGACCGTGCCGAAATCGGGAATGGCGATCTGCCAGCTCCGGATCGCTCCGTCGAAAAACACCTGCCGGATCGCCGCGTCCGACGTCTGGTCGCGAAAAATACCGCGTCCCGAAATCGACGCCGAGCGAACGCCCGCGCCTTCGAGAAGTTCGCGCCAGCGCCCGGCGGACTCCGCATGGGTCACGTCGACGCTGCGCGCGTTGAAGGCGAGCGCGCGCGTGCGCAATCCCGCCACCGTCGTGAATGTTCCCGTTCCGCCCGCGTCGAGCTTGACGAGCAGGTCCTTGCCTCTCTGGGCCGCCATGATGGTCTACTCCGTGATGAGTTCGGTGAGGGCGCGCAAGCGGATCGTTCCGCGCCAGGTCGTGCCGTCGGGCTCGCGCCGCGTCTCCGCGTCGAGAAAGCGCAAGGCGACGAGCCGCGCGCCGTCCGGCGTCAGCGCCGCCTCGTGCAGCGCCGCGTTGATCGCGCCGAGCACGCGCTTTGCCTCCGCCCGTCCGCCGCCCCGCGAATAGACGTGAAACGAAAGCCGGTGTTCGGCGCCCGCGCTGTCGCCCGTGCTCCAGTCCGCGACCTGCGCCTCGCCGAGCGTCGCATAGGGAAAGCCCGTGTCGCCCGGTACATTGTCGTAAAGCCGCGCCCCGATCAGCGCGGTCAGTCCCTCGTCGCCGGCGAGCCTCGCATGGATCGCCTTCTGCAACGCGAGATCGGCGTCATAGGCGTTCATGGCCGCGCCTCGCAATCGAGAACCAGCCAGCGCCGCCCGCCGTCGGGGTCGTGCCGGCTCGAAATATCGAGCACCCGCCCGCGCCAGACCACGCGCATCTCCGTCGTCACGTCGCCGCGATGGCGGATGACGACGCGGAAAGGCTCGCGTGCCTCCTCGCGTTCCGCGGCGACGAGCGACACACCCTTGAAGGATATGACCTCCGCCCGCACCGTCGCGAGAACGCTCCAGCCGATCGTCGCGCCGCCCGCGCCGTCCGGCGTCCGTGTCGGCCGTTCGATCGTCACCCGCTCGCGAAGCCGTCCCGGATCTCGCGCGCTCATAGCCGGAACCTCCGGTAGGGCACGATCAGCGCGCCGACGGTAAAGGGAATTTCGTTCGCGCCCTCGAAGGCGACCGGCAGCCGCGTCTCGAACCAATGCGCGACGAGCAGCAGCACCGCATGTTTGAGCGCCTGCGGCACCGAAGCCGGGCCGCCATAGCCGGCGGTGAAATCGATCGCGATCCCGCCCGCGCGTTTCTTCGGTGCCGGCCAGCCGCCGCCCGCCGCCGGATGAATGCGCGGCGGCTCGGCTCCGAGTTCGAGATCGTAGAGCGCGGGATCGACCGTCTCGCTTTCCCCGTTCCGCGCGACGAGCGTGATCGCCGTCACCTCGGCCACCGGCGCGAGCGGCATCACGATCGCGCCTTCGGGAAACCGGTCGATGAGCAGCCGCCAGCTTTGCGTCACGAAGGCGCGCCGCGTTTCGCCTTCGAGAACCGCCCGCGCCGCCGTGATGAGCGCGGCGAGAAGCCCGTCCTCGCCCGTGTCGTCGAGCCGCAAAAACGCCCGCGCCTCGCCAAGCGTCACCGGCTCCTCGGCCGGCCCCGCCGTCAGGATGAGTGTCATGCAAATGTTCTTTCAAAAAAAATCTATGTCATCCCGGCGAAAGCCGGGACCCACTCGCACCTCCACTTGCAGCAGCCGCCCGCGATCCGGATATGGAATGCGAGCGGCATTCCGTCTTCGATTGCTAAGGGAACCAATGGGTCCCGGCTTTGGCCGGGATGACAGTGAGGGCGAAAGGAAGAAGGCATCGCGCATACCACCTTCTTCCAGAAAAACGCCCCGGCCCTCCGAGGGAGGAGCGGAGGGCCAGGACGCCCGCGAAGCCTTAAACCACCGGCTTCACATTCGCTTTCGACAGAACGGCCATCGCCGCCACCGGCGTGCCATTCGTATGCGTGCCCGTAAGCGCGAGGCTCACGCGGCTGTAGCGCGCATTGCCGAGATAGCCGATGCGATAGGCCGTCGACGCCTTGCCCGCCGCGTCCACCGTGGCGAAGACGCCCGCCGCCGAAACCGGCCCGCCGCTGACCGCTTTCGCGTCGGTCACCGGCGCCCATGTCGCTCCGTCCTCGGAATGTTCGAGCTTCACATCCGTCTTGAGCGAGCCGGAGAGCGTGTCTCCACTCGCGCCGAAGAGCACGATATGTTCCACGGCCTCGAAGCCCTGACGGTCGATCGGCGCGCCGGTCCGCGCCGCCGTCGTCACCGCCGGATCGAGCGCCTGCACGGTCTTGATGTTGCGATGAAAGTCGCGCATGTCTTTCTCCTTCACGCCGTTCGGAATTTCAGAAGCTTCAGCGCCTCGAAATTCTGCACGCCGCCGCCCACGCGCTTCGTCGTGTAGAAGAGCACATAGGGTTTGGCGCTGTAGGGATCGCGCAGCACGCGGACGCCGAGCCTGTCGACGATCAGATAACCGCGCTTGAAATCGCCGAAGGCGATCGCCGTCGCGTCGCTGGCGATGGAGGGCATGTCTTCGGCCTCCGTCACCGGATAGTTGAGCAGCGTCGGCGGCGCGCCGGCCGCAAGACCCGGCTGCCAGAGATAATTGCCCTCCGCATCCTTGAACTTGCGGATCACCGATTGCGTCGCGCGGTTCATCACGAAGCGCGCATTGGCCCGGTATCCGGCCTTCACCGCATAGATGAGGTCGATCAGCATGTCCGACGGATTGGAGACCGGAAAGGCGCCCGCGACGCCCGTCGCGAGATAGCCGAGCTTGCCCCAGGACCAGCTCGCATTGGCGACCTTCGCATAGGAGAGAAAGCCGCGCGGACGCCGGACGCCGTCGCCGGTGACGAAGGCCGCGCCTTCCTGTTCGGCAAAGGCCGTCTGCACTTCTTCCGCCAGCCACTGGTCGATATTGATCGCCGCGTCGTCGAGCAGCGTCGAGGTCGCCGCCGGCATCGCGTAAAGCTCCATCGCCGGAAATTCGAGTTCGGAAAGCGACGAGGCGGTCGTCTCGCTCCGCGCCTCCGTCTCGCCGACCCATCCGCTCGCGGGGCCCGACACCGTGAAGAGCTTCTTGTAGCTCGCCGCCCCGATCTGGCGCACGCCGGCGATGGCGCGGATGGGCGAGGCGTCGGAGACGATGCGGTCGATCATCCGCTCCGTCTCCGCCGGCACCAGATAGCCGCCGTCCGGGTCGGACTGCGCCGACAGCGCCTTCGCCTCGAGCGCGCGCAGGTCCTGCGCCTCGCCCTTCCTCACATAGAGGTCGAAGGCGCGCTTGTGCTCGCGCCGCGCCGGGTCGAGGCGGGCGCGGCTCTCATGGCCGCCGATTTCGGGCCGCGCCAGCGTCAGCGCCAGCTCGTCCACCGTCTTCTTCTGCCGGTCGAGCGCGCGGTTGATGCGGTCGACCTTCTCTTCCGTCAGCACGTCGGCGGTGAGCTTCTTCTCGATCTCGTCGAGCCGCTCGTCATTCGCCTGCTTGAAGTCCTCGAAGGCGCCGAGAAACTCGTCCATCGCGTCGCGCACCTCGTGCGACGCCGCGCTCTTCGTTTCGGGCGCGCGCGCACCCTCCGCCAGCGACGCCCCGATGCGCGGGACGCCGGTCATGAATGCACTCATCGTGCTCTCCTTGATGTCTGTTCAGTTGAAAATCCGCGACGCCGCGCGGATCGCCCGCGCCGTCGCCTCATCGCCGCCTTTCGCGTCCCGCGAAACCGTCAGCGCCTTGTAGCCGCCGGCAACGATCCGGCGTGCGTCCG
>NZ_DATKFR010000348.1:0-3425 GCF_035511255.1 Parvibaculum sp. | reverse complement strand
AGCAGGCGTTGTCGGAGCTTGCCGTCGAAGCAGCCGCCTTCTACGCCATGCCGTTCCAGAGGGAACATTTGATGGGAATCGCCAATGAAGCGCCCGTCGGGCCCGCCTATGCGGTGAGCGTGACAAGTGCCTATAATTTCGGTCGCGCCGCTTCGATTTATGGCGGCTCGAACGAAATCCAGCGCAATGTCATCGCAAAGGCCGTTCTGGGACTTTGACGGACCATCCAGGATGCGTCCCTTTTTTATGTCAGTCCACCAACCCTTCAGGCTCAAGCCGCCCGCGAATAGCGCTTGAGCTGTTGATCGATATTGCCGAACTGGGTTTCGATCATGGTGAGGTGCTTGTCGTCCCCCAGGCGTGGCCGGAGAACATCGTGCGGCGGTCGACGGCGAAGGCGCCGTCTTCTGGAACAAAGAGAAGATGGCGGACAATCGCGAACTTTTGGACCGGATCAAGGAAGTGGCGGTGCTGGAGCCGCAACCGGAAGTCCATGTCCGGGGCGACCGGAATACGGGCTTCGAGTTCATCGGCCGGGTGACTGTCACCTGTCAGCGCGACGGCATCCAGAAGGTCGCCTTCATCACCGAGCCCGTCTCCGGCGCGGCGCAGCAGGAGTGAACCCATGGCCATGAATGTCGGCGACGGCAAGGAAGACGACGTGATGATGGAGGTCAACACGACGCCCCTGATCGACGTCATGCTGGTGCTGCTGATCATGCTGATCATCACCATCCCGATCCAGACCCATGCGGTGAAGCTCGACATGCCGCAGAACCTGTCAGCCCCGCCGCCCGAGACGGAGCCGCAGGTCGTCGATCTCGAACTCGACTTCGACGGCACGGTGTTCTGGAACGGTGTCCCCGTCCCGGACCCCGGCGCGCAATGCCTTCGCGACGGTCAAAGACCCGAACCCCATGTCACTCGCGCAGATATGGATCGTCCTCACCAGATGAGCGGTCCATTGACCATATCCGAACCGGAATAGAAGGCTCCGGCGACTTATCTCCTTTTCGAACCGGTCCCATGAAATGGCAAAACACAGAGCAATATGAGTGGCTTCAGGCCTTGTCGGCGCATGGGCTTGCGTGGGAATTTTTGCGCCGCAATCGCGCCTACAGGAGCGCGGCTGCAAATCTTGGCGTGACGTGGCCGCCGGATGGCAGCCCGCCCGATGAGACCTGGTCCGCCGGCGACCAAATGTCCGAGGCACGGGAATGGGGCTTGCTCCTTTTCGAAACGCCCGATCGCGACGCGCGCGAGGCGAATATTTTCTGGATGCCGGAGTTCTGCCCGAGTGTTCTTCCGGTCGTTGCGAGCCAGAATGTCGGTCACGTGTCGGGCCGGTTTCTGAATTTAAGCCGCCTGCGATGCCGCAATGTCCTCATCCCCGGAGAAGACATTCAACATCTTCTGTGCGCCGACCAGGGCCGGTTCCTGCAACTGTCTGTTACTGGCGAATGCCTTACGCGCCCGGTGCAGGTGCTTGCGAACGTCTTGCCCATGACGCCCTATTCGGAGACAAGATGGCGCGGCTTCAGGCGGCTGAACGACCTTGTGTGCACCGAGACGCTACGAACGAAATTTTATCCGCCGGACCTTGGCGCTCGACGCCTCTCCCGAGTTCTGCAGGCGCTGGACGGCTATCTCGCTGGAGCATCCCAGCGCGAGGTCGCGGTTGCGCTGTTCGGTGCGGAGCGTGTCGAGGCTGACTGGCGCGATCCGCGGAACCATCTCTGCGACCAAGTGCGCCGCGCCATTAGACGCGGCCGCGACCTGATGAATGGCGGTTATCTAAAATTGTTGCGATGAGGGAGCTCAGTGCGCCCCGGTAGTGAGAAGATGACGGTAACCATTATCCGACATCCATCTGGCACGGCGCAAGTGGCTCGCCAGGGCGTTGCGGGATCGCTCGGCCTCTCGCGCGGGGTCGATACCCAGAACGATCCTCGACATCGCCTCATCCGACGCGCCGGCTGCGACGGCGTCGAGCAACCGCAGATAAACGATCAGATGACGCTCGTCATAGTC
This sequence comes from Parvibaculum sp., assembly GCF_035511255.1. GTDB lineage: Bacteria > Pseudomonadota > Alphaproteobacteria > Parvibaculales > Parvibaculaceae > Parvibaculum. The sequence goes on along the minus strand of NZ_DATKFR010000348.1, from coordinate 1,394 downwards.
GGTGATTGTCTCCGACCAAGGGACGTCCTCGACGATCTCTGGATTGAGTTCCGGCTTAGGCATGTCCCGCTCCGCTCATGGTTCCGTGCCATCCGAATAACATACTATAGTTGATAAACTTAAAGTATGTAATCCGCTGACCTTGGCGCATGGATATGCGCAAGACGGTCGGCGACAATGTCAGGCGGATCAGGCTCAAAAAGGGTCTGACCCAAGAACAGTTCGCCGAGATTTCCGGTTTCAGCCAGCAATACATCAGCGGGCTCGAACAAGGCCGCCGCAATCCAACCGTCGTGACGCTTTATGAACTCGCGACCGCGTTGGGTGTCAGTCATCTCGATCTCCTGCGTCCGGACAGATCGGGCTGAGACTCGATCACCTTGTTTTTCGGATGTGGCGAAGGGCGATCTCGTCCCATCAGTCAAGTTCGCACTGCATCAAAATATCCTAAAATGGGATAATCCGAAACTGGGATTATTTGGTCGGACCGTTTTGTCTCAAGCCGGTCCGGCCGAATGTCCAAGACCCTTCGCACGCCGCGTCAACGCAAGCTCTTGGCGCTGCTGATCAAGCTTCGCAAGGCGAAAGGCCTGACGCAGACGGATGTCGCCGCGCGGCTCAAGCGTACCCAATCCTTTGTCGCCAAATATGAAGGCGGCGAACGTCGTCTCGATGTTATCGAATTCGTCGACATCGTACAGGCGCTTGGCGACGATCCCGGTGAGGTTCTCAAGGAACTCTACAAGCCCAAGGGCTAAGGCCGCCGCGCTCTCGCGCGGCGTCTTGTTTGAAGTGTCTCCCCCTCACGCGTGATGGGCGGCGCTCCCTTCTAGGCCCGCCGCGGCAGGCCGCAACCCTCCGCTTGCGCTCCGGGTCCTCCACTTCGTTCCGGCCTTCGGTGCGTCCCGCCTCTGACGGCGGGCCTTCCGGTCGCTTCTCGCCGCCCATCCCGCTTCCGGGAGAGACGCGGCGGGTTTTGACGGGAGCTGGCCGATGCGCGGAGAACATAATCGTCAGACCGGGAGGCAGGCGGGGCCGCAGCTTTATGCCGATGTGACGGCAAAAATCGTCGCGGAGCTCGAAGCGGGCCGCGTGCCTTGGGTGCAGCCCTGGGACGAAGCGAAAGCGGGGCTCGGTCTGCCGCGCAATGCGGCGACGGGGAATGCCTATTCGGGGATCAATATCCTGATCCTCTGGAGCGCCGTCATCGAGCGCGGCTTCGCCGCCCAGAACTGGCTCACCTTCCGGCAAGCGCTTTCGCTTGGCGGCCATGTCCGCAAGGGCGAGAAGGGCGTGACCCTCGTTTATGCCGACCGCTTCACGCCCAAGGCGGAACGGGAACGCGCGGCGGCGGAGGGTGAGGAGGCCCGGAGCGTTCCCTTTCTCAAGCGCTT
>NZ_DATKFR010000347.1:0-1964 GCF_035511255.1 Parvibaculum sp. | reverse complement strand
GCGCCACCTGTCCGATATCCTTTTCCGTCGCACCGGCCTCGGCACGCTGGGCTCACCGGGCTTTCCCGTCATCAGCGCCGTCGTCGAACTGATGGCGCGCGAACTCGGCTGGGACGAAACGGCGATCGCGAACGAGATCGCGGACGCAAACCGCCTCTTCGAGACGCAACCGCCGACGGCGCGCGAAGGCGAAATGAAAGGTGCGTCGCAGGCCGAAGCGACAAGAGCGGCGGACGCCTGATGCAGAGTTCGGGCACACCGCCGATAACTTCCGGCACACCGCATGTCGCGGCGATCGTCAACCCGCGCTCCGGCGGCGGGCGGACGGGTCGCGGCTGGCGCGTGATTTCCGAGACGCTGGAGCGCGAACTCGGCCCCATCCGCGCGCATTTCACCACGGGCGGATCGACGCCGCGCTATCTGCCCGCCGCCGACCTGACGCGCAAGGCGCTGAAGGACGGCGCGCAGCTCGTGATCGCCGTCGGCGGCGACGGCACCATCAACGAAGTTGTGAACGGCTTCTTCGAAGACGGCCGGCTCATCAATTCCGAAGCGCATCTCGCCGTGCTGAACACCGGCACGGGCGGCGACTTCCGCAAGACCTTCGACCTGCCGGAAGAGCTGGAGCCTTGCGTCGCCCGCATCGCCGAAGGCACGACGCGGACCATCGATATCGGCCGCATGAGCTTCATCGCCGATGATGGCCGCGAAGCCATGCGCTACTTCGACAACATCGCGAGCTTCGGCATGTCGGGTGCGGTCGATCGCGCCGTCAACCGCGCACAGATTTCCAAACTCTTCGGCGGGAGCTTCGCCTTTCTCTGGGCGACCCTCGTCACGGCGATCCGCTTTCGCCCGCAGGCCGTGCGCCTCACCGCCGATACGGGCTTCGACGACATCGTCAATATCGGCACGGCGGCGGTCGCCAATGGCCGCTTTTTTGGCGGCGGCATGATGATCGCGCCGAAGGCGGAACCCGACAGCGGCTATTTCGACATCGTCATCCTGCGCCATACGACGCTGGGCGATCTGCTTTCGGGTTCGCGCGCACTTTATGACGGCACACATCTCGACGATCCGAAGGTGACGCATTTCCGCGCGAAGTGGCTCGTCGCAACGCCCGTCGCCGAGGCACCCGTTCTGCTCGACATAGACGGCGAGGCGCCGGGCCGGCTGCCCGCGCGTTTCGACATCCTGCCATCCGTGCTGACGTTGCGTTGCTGACAAGACTGGGCGTTGCTGAAAGAAACGACAAGGAGGGGACGGCCATGACGATCGACCGGACGACGCTTCGCTGGAACGGCTGGGGCACCGTGGCGCAGGACAATCCGCTGCCCGACGGCGCGCCGCAATGGGACTGGATCAGGACGACGCTCGGCATGCCGCATCTGCCGACGACGCCGGCAAAGCCGCTCTCCGAGATCAACATGCCCGCGCCCCGTGTCGGCGATCTCGTGCTCGCGAAACTCCGCGCCATCGTCGGCGAGGCGCAGGTGAAGCTCGACGATTATGAGCGCGCCTTTCACGCGCGCGGCAAGTCGTACCATGACCTGCTTTATCTGCGCGCCGGCAAGCTCGACATGATCCCCGACGCGGTGGTCTATCCGCGCACCCCCGACGAGACGCTCGCCGTCGTGAAGCTTGCTGCGGAAGAGGACATCACGCTCATTCCCTATGGCGGCGGTTCCTCCGTCGTCGGCGGCGTCAACGCAATGGCAAAGTCGCTCGGCAGTCCCGTGCTGACGCTCGATACGACGCTGATGACGCGTGTCATCCAGATCGACAAGATCGCGATGACGGCAACCGTCGAGGCGGGCCTCTACGGCCCCGCGCTCGAGGAGCAGCTGCAGAAGCACGGCGTAACGCTCGCGCATTATCCGCAGAGCTTCGAATTCTCGACGGTGGGCGGCTGGATCGCGGCGCGCGGCGCGGGCCAGCAGTCGAACCGCTACGGCAAGGCCGAG
>NZ_DATKFR010000346.1:0-4673 GCF_035511255.1 Parvibaculum sp. | reverse complement strand
GAAGATATAGCAAGTAACTGAAATTAGTAGTGTTGCCATGAATCGCCTATGAGCGTTCCCAGTGCAGTGATGCGCGCAGTGCCGGCAATCCGTAGCCTGCCTGCCGACGCAAGCCGGGATCGGCGACAATGCACCCATGCTCGACGCTCCCGATACCGCCGTGCTGGTGGTCAACCTAGGCACCCCCGAGACGCCGACGGCCCCCGCCGTGCGGCGTTACCTGGCTGAATTCCTGTCCGACCCACGCGAGAACTCCCGATGAACGCCGCGCAGAACATTATCCGCCATTTCGCCGCCTGCCTCGACCGTGCGGCGGCAAAGCACGAGCCCTTCGCGCATTGGCTGCTGACCGATGCTCTTCCGGACGAAGTCGCCCATGCCATCCCGGCACTGCCGCTGGCACCACCCGAGATCGGCGACACGCTCGGCAAGCGCGAGACGCATAATTCGACGCGCAATTTTTTCTCGGTCGAGAACCGCGCGCGATTTCCTGTCTGCGAGGCGGTCGCCTCGGCATTTCAGGCTCCCGAGACGGTGCGGCGGCTCGAACAGACCACCGGCATAGCGCTGACCGGCAGTTCGCTGCGCATCGAATATTGCCAGGACCGCGATGGCTTCTGGCTGGAGCCGCATACCGATATCGGCGTCAAGCTCTTCACCATGCTCGTCTACCTGTCCGACGTGCCGGAGGCCGAAGGCTGGGGAACCGACATCTACGACGCTTCCAAGCGGCATCTGGGCTCGGCGCCCGGCGGTTTCGACAAGGGGATCATCTTCATTCCCGCCGACGACAGCTGGCACGGCGTCGCCAAGCGCGATTTCAACGGCGTCCGCAAGTCGATCATCGTCAATTACGTCAGGCCCGAATGGCGCGCCCGCCACGAACTTGCTTTCCCGGACCAGCCGATCGCCTGATCATTCGCCGGGTGTCGACGGATGCAACGGTGGAATCACCGCCGTCACGAGCTGCATCTTGCCGGAGATGACGCCGCGCTTGGTGATCATTTCGTCGGCAATCGCCTGAAGCGTCTTCGCCGGTCCCTGCACCAGGATCACCTCCATCGTCTGGTTGTGGACGAGATGGACGTGGAGCGACGAAATCACCTCGGCGATGTGGCGATACTGCAGATCGGCGAGCTGCTTCTGCAGGCCGCTTACTGAATTGTCGTAGAAGAGCGTGATCGTGCCGGCCATGACATCGTCGCCACGCTCGCGCTTATGCTCCACCAGAGACTGGTGGAGCATGTCGTTGATCGCCTGCGAGCGGCTGGCGAAACCGCGCGCCGCCACCATCTCGTCGAGCTCGGTCAGCAATTCCTCCGGCAGGGAAATGCTGATCCGGCTGACGGGACGGCTTTCGGAACGGTGTTCGATGTCGGCCATCGTCACTCCTCAGAACATGTGGCTGTAGCGTTCGATTTCCCACTGGCTGACCGAGAGGTGGTAGGCGTTCCACTCTTCGGTCTTGTACTTGATGAACTCATCGCGCAACTCCTTTCCGAGCACACGTTCCGTCAGGGGATCGGCGGCGAAGGCGGCGACCGCCTCCTGCAGGGTCTGGGGCAGGAAGTGGATGCCGCGAGCTTGGCGCGCCGCTTCGGAAATCGTGTAGAGATTATCCTCGTTCGGCGCGCCGGGGTCGATCCCCTCCCGGATGCCTTCGAGGCCGGCGGCAAGCGCCAGCGTCGCCGCGAGATAGGGGTTCACCGCACCGTCGGCATTGCGCGATTCGCAGCGTCCGCCGCCGGCCGGCACGCGCACGGAATTGGTGCGGTTGTTCGAGCCATAGGAGTTGAAGACCGGCGCCCAGGTGAAATAGCTCATCGCGCCCTGCCGCACGAGGCGCTTGTAGCTGTTGACCGTCGGCGCGAAGGCGGCGCAAAGCGCGGGGCCGTGCTTCAGGATGCCGCCGATGAACTGATAGCCGATCTTGGTGAGGCCGAGCCCGCGCGGATCGTCCTTCGGATCGCAGGCAAAGGCGTTCTTGCCGGTCGCGAGATCTGACAATGACATATTGAAGTGAGCGCCATTGCCGGTCTTGTTGGCGAAGGGCTTCGGCATCATGGTCGCGAGCAGGCCTTCTTCCTTCGCATAGTGCTTGGCCATGTCGCGGAAGAAGATCAACCGGTCGCACATGGTCAGCGCGTCGGCATACTGGAAATCGAATTCATACTGGCCATTCGCATCTTCGTGATCGAAGGAATAGAGATCCCAGCCGAGATCGTTGATGCAGGTCGCGACCTTGTCGAGCCAGGTGAACTGCTCCATGAAGCCGCGCACGTCGTAGCAAGGCTTCACCAGCTTGTCGTTCGGGTTCGGTACCGAGAGTGTGCCGTCTTCATTCTGGCGCAGCACATAGATTTCGCATTCGATGCCGAGGTTGAAGCCGTAGCCGAGCGAGGCCGCGTCGGCGAGCACGTTCTTCAGCGCGACGCGTGTGTTGAGCGGATAGGGCTTCCCCTGAAAGCCGTTATCGGCGGGCATCCAGGCGACCTTGGGTTCCCACGGCAGCTGGATGACGTGGTTGAGGTCCGGGATCGAGGTGATCTCGTCGTCGTTCGGCGCCTGGCCCAAACCGTCAAGGGCGTAGCCCGTATACCGCTCCGAACCATGCGCCATATGTTCGAGATGGTCGATCGGCACGACCTTGCCCTTGGGTACGCCGTGAATGTCGACATAGGCGCCGATGCAATATTTGACGCCCTTCTGCTTCAGCTCCTGCATCAGCTTCTTGATGTCGGGGGTCGCGCTCATTTTCGTTCTCCGTCTCGCACGTTAAAGCTTCGCCGTTTGCGGACTGTCCATTCGTCCGCATCGCATCGCGTCAGATTTTTCGAAGGCTCTTGGGGGAGCGGTGAGCCTCAGCCGCTGCTTTCGAAATAGGAGCGATCGAGCGGGGGCTTTTCCTTCAGGCCTCGCAAGATCAACTCGCTCAGATCCTCGACCATCCAGTCGAACCAGAGTTTTCCGTTTTCGCGCGTCGCCCGGCTCGGTGTGCCGGTGACGCCGTTCGTGCTGGTGCGATTGACGGGATGGGAAAAGACGAGGCCCTCGGTGCGGTCGGGATCGTCGGCCCCGGCCTGCGCATCGGGCCGCACCATCTCGGGCGCGGTCGCCAGCATCAGCGCGGTCTCGGCATCGTTCGCATGCCAGTCGTCGCCGTCGGCGAAATGGAATGCGCGGATGCGCGGGCTGATGGTGGCGGAGTTGACCAGCGCCACCATCATATCGTCGTGCTCGGCGCGCAGCATCTCAAGCGCGCAGCGCAGGGGCGCGACATTGGTCACATGCGTGTTGACCATGAAGAGGCGGCGGACGCCGGAATGATAGGCCCAGTCGCCGATGTCCTTGACGAGATTTATGAGCGTGACCGGCTGGAGCGCGATGGTGCCGGGCCAGCGGCGGCTATGCCCCAGCGAGCAGCCATAGAACATGGTCGGCAGCATCGGCACGCTGGTGCGCTCCGACACCGCCGTGCAAAGAATATCGGCGAGCACGGCGTCCATGCCGGTGCCCATATGCGGCCCGTGCTGCTCGGTCGCGCCGACGGGCAGGATCGCGGCCTGACTTGCCTTTTCCAGATCGACGGGCAGTTCCGCCCATGTCCGTTCAGACCAGAGCATCGCCCTCACTCCACATTGTCGCCGGCTTCGGCGAGCCGCATCATCACCGGATAGGGCTCGTCGCCCTCTTCCGTCAGCGTCTCGTTCGAATAGATCAGTTCCTCGAGCCGCGCCTTGGTCGCGAGGAATTCCTCCGAGATGCATTGATCCATCGCGCGGGGGCGGGGCACCGGCACCTCGATCAGCTCCTGCACCTCGCCCGGATGCGGCTTCAGCACCAGGATGCGGTCGGCCAGATAGATCGCCTCGTCGAGATCGTGGGTGATGAAGACGATGGTGATGTCGATCTTGCGCCAGATTTCGAGCAGATAGGCCTGCATGCGGGCGCGGGTCTGCGCGTCGAGCGCGCCGAAGGGTTCGTCCATCAGCAGGATGCGCGGCTGGTTCGCGAGCGCGCGCGCGATGGCGACACGCTGCTTCATGCCGCCGGACAATTGATGCGGATAGGCGTCGGCGAATTTTTCGAGGCCGATCAGTTGCAGCCATTGCAACGCCTGACGTTCGGCTTCCAGGCGGCCGGCATTGTTGACTTCGAGGCCGAACATCACGTTGCGCTTGACGGTCAGCCACGGAAAAAGCGTATAGCCCTGAAAGACCATGCCGCGGTCGCGCCCCGGGCCGCGCACCGGCTTTCCTTCCAGCAACACCTCGCCCGTCGTCTGGGTTTCGAGACCGGCCAGAATGCGGATGAGCGTGGACTTGCCGCAACCCGAGGGTCCGACGATGCAGAGAAATTCGCGGCGGTGCGTTTCGAACTCGATGTCCTTCAGCGCGACCGTCTCCTTGTTTCGCGTCTGGAAGGTCTTGCCGAGGGCCTTCACCTTCAGGATGACGTCGCGCGACTTCAGCCTGTCGAAGCGGGCGCGCACCTCGTCCGATTGTTCGAGATAGGAAGGAAGCGTTTTCTGAGCGTTCATGGCTTTCTTCTCCTCACGCCTTCGCGGTCCGGTCCCAGGGGAAAAGACGCTTGCCGAGCCGGGCAAGCACGAGGTCGGTGCCGAGGCCGATGATCCCGATCATGAAGATCGCGGCATAGACGTTCGAGAAATG
>NZ_DATKFR010000345.1:0-2075 GCF_035511255.1 Parvibaculum sp. | reverse complement strand
CCGCGAGAGCCATGAAGGCTTCGCGGAAGAAGGACAGTCTTGTCGTTCGGATATCCCGACCGTCGCCCGGACCGCGATGCTTGAACCCTGTTTCAACGAGCATCCGGTCCAAGGAATAATGAGAAGGACCTGATCTTGATTACCCCAGTCTTGCCGACCTATGCGCGGGCCGACCTTGAATTCGAGAGAGGCGAGGGACCTTACCTCTTCACCGCATCGGGCGAGCGCTATCTCGACTTCGGCGCCGGCATCGCGGTCAACGCGCTCGGCCATGCCCATCCGGCGCTTGTCAGCGCGCTGACGGAGCAGGCGCAGAAGGTCTGGCACGTCTCGAACATCTACAGGATTCCGGGACAGGAAAAACTGGCGAGGAAGCTCATCGCGGCGACCTTCGCCGATACGGTCTTCTTCACCAATTCGGGCGCCGAGGCGCTGGAATGCGCGATCAAGATGGCGCGGCGCTATCACTTCGTCGGCGACGCGCCGGAACGCAACGAACTCATCGCCTTCGAAGGCGCCTTCCACGGGCGCACGCTGGCGACCATCGCGGCCGGCGGCAACAAGAAATATCTCGAAGGCTTCGGCCCCGAAATGCCGGGCTTCGTGCATCTGCCTTTCGGCGACATGAAGGCGCTGGAAAAGGCGATCACATCAACGACCGCCGGCATCCTGATCGAGCCGATCCAGGGTGAGGGCGGCATCCGTGTACTGCCGAACGAGGATCTGAGGAAGATCCGCGCCATGTGCGACGAGGCGGGCATCCTGCTTCTGCTCGACGAGGTGCAGACGGGCTTCGGGCGGACCGGCAAGCTCTTTGCGCATGAACTCGCGGGCGTGACGCCCGACATCATGCCGGTCGCGAAGGCGCTGGGCGGCGGCTTCCCGGTCGGCGCCTGTCTGGCAACCGAGAATGCCGCGCGCGGCATGACGGTCGGCACGCATGGCTCGACCTATGGCGGCAATCCGCTGGCGATGGCGGTGGCCGACGCCGCCGTCTCGATGATGATCCGGGAAGACTTCCTCGCCCATGTGCGCGATATCGGCGTGAAGCTGAAACAGAAGCTCGCCATGCTTGCCGACCAGCATCCCTCGATCATCGAGGGCGTGCGCGGCGAGGCGCTGATGCTCGGGATCAAGTGCCGCATTACCAATACCGATCTGGTGCAGGCGCTGCGCAAGGAGCATCTGCTCACCGTCGGCGCGGGCGACAATGTGGTGCGGCTGCTGCCGCCGCTCATCATCGATGAAAGCCATCTCGACGAGGCGATCGAGAAGCTCGATCGCGCTTGTACGAGCCTCGAAGCGGAACTTGCGAAGAAGCCCGCCCAGGCCGCGGGAGGTGCCGCATGAACGCGCATGATCCCAGGGCGAAGTCGCCCCGGCACTTTCTCGATCTCGATCTGATCGAAGGTCCGGCCCTCCGTTCGATCCTCGACGGGGCGAAGACCCGCAAGGCCGGACGGAACGGCAAGGCGCAGGCCGAGCCCGATATGGACAGCCCCCTGAAGGGCAAGCTTCTCGCCATGCTCTTCGAGAAGCCCTCGACGCGGACGCGCGTCTCCTTCGACGTCGCGATGCGCCAGCTCGGCGGCGAGACGCTGCTGCTGAACGGCAACGACACGCAGCTCGGCCGCGGCGAAACCATCGCCGACACGGCCCGCGTGCTGTCGCGTTATGTCGACGCGATCATGATCCGCACGACCGATCACAAGCATCTGATGGAGCTCGCCGAATATGCGAGCGTGCCGGTCATCAACGGCCTCACCGACAAGTCTCATCCCTGCCAGTTGATGGCGGACGTGATGACCTTCGAGGAACACAAGGGGCCGATCAAGGGGCGGACCATCGCCTGGGTCGGCGACGGCAACAACATGGTGACCTCGTGGATCCATGCGGCCGCGCAGCTCGAGTTCGAACTCAGGGTCGCCTGCCCACCGGAATTCGCGCCGGACCGTGCCGCCGTCGACTGGGCGCGCAAGAAGGGCGCGAAGATTTTCGTGACCACCGATCCCTTCGAAGCGGTGAAGGGCGCCGACTGCGTCAACACCGATACCTGGGTTTCGATGGGAACCCCG
>NZ_DATKFR010000344.1:0-3568 GCF_035511255.1 Parvibaculum sp. | reverse complement strand
CATGACTGCCGAACTCTGGTCGCTCGTCTGGAGCGCCGTGCTGCTTCTCGTTCTGATCTTGCTGGCGTCGGCCGCGAATACCCGCGTCAAAAGCGTTGCCTGGAACGCCGGCAACCGCGACGATCCGGCGCCTTCGACCGGCTGGCCGGGACGTGCCGATCGCGCCTATCGCAACATGCTGGAGACGTTGCCGGTTTTCATCATTCTCGTGCTGGTTGCACAGGTGGCCAACATTCACTCGTCCAACACGGTGCTTGGCGCCCAGCTCTATCTCTGGGGCCGCATCGGCCATGCGGTGCTCTACCACGCGGGCATCGCCTATGTACGCACGCTCGCCTGGCTCGTCAGCATCGTCGGCCTGGCGCTGATCTTTGCCGAAATCCTGAAGGCGGCACCGACCGCCTGAAATGGTGGCACACGCACCGCGGCAAAGGCCGAGGTGCGTGTGTTCACGCAATGGCGCGTACCGGCGCGACAAGTCCCGACGGAAACTCGCCCCAGACGCGCGTACCGACATCGGGCGTGCTGTCCACGCCGAATGTGCCGCCCATCGCCTCGATCAATCCTTTTACGATCGACAGTCCCAGGCCCGTGCCGCGTCCTTCGACGCTCACATAATGATTTACCTGGCCGAAGGGCTCGAGAACCTTCGCCATGTCGTCGGGCGAGATTCCGACGCCGGTATCCTCGACGCCGAGGATCAAGGTTCCGTCCGGCCGACTGCAGGCAAAGACGGTTGCCGAGCCGCCCGGCTTCGTGAACTTCACGGCGTTCGACAGAAGATTGGTCAATATTTGCACGAGTGCGCGTTCGTCGGCACGCATCGTCGCGAAGGACGGAATATCGAAACTGATCCGGACGTCTGCTTTCTCCGCCTGAATTTTGACGAAGTGCGCCGCCTCTTCCGCGACGTCGCGCAACAGTACCTCCGTTTGCTCCAGTTCGCGCTTGCCCGCCTCGATCTTCGATACGTCGAGAATATCGTTGATAAGCGCCAGAAGATGCTCGCCGCTTTCATGTATGTCGCGGATATAGTCCGTATACCTCTCCGGCGCGACACGACCGTATGTCCCCTGCAGCATCAAATCGGAGAATCCCATGATCGCGTTCAGCGGTGTACGCAGATCGTGGCTCATGGAAGCCAGGAATTCGCTCTTGGCGCGGTTAGCCTCTTCGGCCTGCCGACGCGCGTTTTCGGAAATTCGGTGGGCCTCCGCAATATCTCTTGTCAGGGTTTCATTTTTCAGCTTGAGCCTGATCGCGCCGCTCACATTCGAGGAGATACTCCAGGCTAGGCCGCCCATCAGCAAGCCATAGCCGGCGAGGTTGATCGGGCCGAGAAATGACATTTCGTGCGCGGCCGCTGCAGCGTGGAGCATGAGAATGGGGATATAGATGACCGGGCACAAAATCGAAATCGGCAATGCGGGGCCGTAGATCGTGATCGTGACCGCGAGGCTCGCGCAGAGGAAGCTCGTGATGAAGGCGTTGTTCGCAACGTCGCCGGGCGTCCAGATGATCGCGACGATGAGGGGCCACAGGATGTTCAACGGCAGCACCGCGCCTATGCAGATGAGCGTCCATCGTCCCGCGTCCTCGGGCTTCTGATCGCTGTCGCGAAAGCGTTTGAAAACTGCGCTATCCACGACGTTGGCCATGAAGATGCCGACGACCCAGAGGATGACGTCGACCGGCCTTGCCCAGATCAGGGCGCTGGGGGAAAGCACCATCGCCATGAAGGGAACGAAAAAGAACGAGAGTTTTCCATTGCGCGCGACCAGCCGCAGGGCCTCGATGCGGACCTGCGCGGCAACAGGGTCCGTCGGGATCAGGAACTCCCGGAATTTGGCCCGGAGCTGTATGAGGTGTCGAACAAACATGCCCCCATGAACGCAGGGGCCCGTTAAGACTTTTTAGGTCCGTTCGTTAAAAATTTACGATTTTGCCTAAAAATTGAATCCAATCGGCTCCACAGTACTGGAACGGGTCAAAAGGCCTCAATCCTCGAAGGGATCCTTCATCAGGATCGTGTCCTCACGCTCGGGTGAGGTCGAGAGCAGCGTCACCGGCGCCTCGATCAGTTCCTCGACATAACGGACATATTTGATCGCCTGCGCGGGAAGGTCGGCCCAGCTCCGCGCGCCGAAGGTCGTTTCCTTCCAGCCTTCGAGCGTTTCATAGATGGGCTCCACGCGCGCCTGCAGCGCCGCAGAGGCCGGCAAGTAGTCGATCGTCTTGCCGTCGAGCTTGTAGGCGACGCAGACCTTCACCTCGTCGAAACCGTCGAGCACGTCGAGCTTGGTCAACGCGACATCGGTGATGCCCGATGTCTTGATCGCCTGACGCACCAGCACAGCGTCGAACCAGCCGCAGCGGCGCTTGCGGCCCGTGACCGTGCCGAACTCATGACCGCGTTCGCCAAGGCGCGCGCCATCCTCGTCATGAAGCTCCGACGGAAACGGACCCTCGCCGACGCGCGTCGTATAGGCCTTGGTGATGCCGAGCACGGTGTGGATCGAGGAGGGGCCCATGCCGGAGCCGGTCGCCGCCTGCGCCGAGACCGTGTTCGACGAGGTCACGTAAGGATAGGTGCCGTGGTCGATATCGAGCAGCGTGCCTTGCGCGCCTTCGAAGAGGATGCGCTTGCCCTGCCGCTTCAGATCGTCGAGGAGGCGCCAGACCGTATCCATGAAGGGCAGGATCTTCGGCGCGACTTCCTTCAGCTGCGCGGTCAGCACCTTGCCGTCGATGAGTTCCTTGCCGAGCCCCTTGCGCAACGCATTGTGATGCGCGAGCAGCTTCTCGACCTTGTCCTCGAGCGCGTCGAGATCGACGAGGTCCATGACGCGCAGCGCGCGACGGCCAACCTTGTCCTCGTAGGCCGGTCCGATGCCGCGCTTCGTCGTGCCGATGCGCGTGCCGGAATTCGACGTCTCGCGGATTTCGTCGAGCTCGCGGTGAAGCGGCAGGATCAGGACGGCATTCTCGGCGATGCGCAGCGTCTCCGGCGAAACGGCGACGTCCTGTTCCCGGAGCCTGCCGAGTTCGTCACAGAGCGCCCAGGGATCGACCACGACGCCGTTGCCGATGACCGAGAGCTTGCCTGGACGCACGACGCCCGACGGCAGCAGCGACAGCTTGTAGACCTTGCCGTCGATGACGAGCGTGTGGCCGGCATTGTGGCCGCCCTGGAATCGCACCACCACATCGGCGCGCTCCGACAGCCAATCCACGATCTTGCCCTTGCCCTCGTCGCCCCACTGAGAGCCGACAACCACCACATTCGCCATGATTTCAATGCCTTAAGGGAGACCGCGCGGCGGCCCAAACAAGCCAAAAGCCCCCAATGCCTTTCGGCCGGGGGCTTTCGCAGTTTCTAACGGAATGATGACGGGAAGGAAAGCAGTTTGGGGGCGGTTTCGTCCTATAAATCCCACCGCCCTTCGTTCTATCCTGCGCCCTCGCCGCAACCGGACCGAAAGGAAACGCATATGAGCTGGCAACCTTCCACCGATCCGGAACCCGGCGACCGCAAAGCCTGCGACGCGCTCGAAATGGTGATCGTGCC
>NZ_DATKFR010000343.1:0-12797 GCF_035511255.1 Parvibaculum sp. | reverse complement strand
GCCGGCCGTGCAGGGGCTCGGTACGATCGGCGGCTTCAAGATGCAGATCGAGGATCGCGCCGGTCTCGGCCCCGTCGAGCTTTACAAGCAGGTTCAAAACCTCGTCGACAAGGCGTCGAAGGAGCCGAGCCTCGCCGGCGTCTTCTCCGGCTATCAGATCAACGTGCCGCAGATCGCCGCCGACATCGACCGAGACAAAGCCCGTTCGCAGGGCGTTTCGCTCACCGACCTCTTCGAGACGATGCAGGTCTATCTCGGCTCTCTCTATGTGAACGACTTCAATCGCTTCGGACGCACCTATCAGGTCAATGTCCAGGCGGATCAGCGTTTCCGCCTGCAACCGGAAGACGTGTTGCGACTGCAGACGCGCAACGGCGAAGGCCAGATGATCCCCCTTGGCGCCTTCGTCACCTTGCGCGAGATAACGGGGCCCGACCGCGTGATGCATTACAACGCCGATCTGACGGCGGAGATCAATGGCGGTCCGGCTCCGGGCTACAGCTCCGGCCAGGCGCAGAAGGCCATCGAGGATCTCGCCAAGCGCGAGTTGCCGAGCGGCATGGGCTTTGAGTGGACGGAGCTCACCTATCAGCAGATTCTCGCAGGCAACACCGCGGTCTTCGTTTTTCCGCTCTGTGTGCTTCTCGCCTTCCTCGTGCTCACCGCTCAATATGAGAGCTGGAGTCTGCCGCTGGTGGTCATTCTGATCGTGCCGATGTGCCTCTTGTCGGCTCTTGTCGGCGTGCATCTCACGGGCGGCGACAACAACGTCTTCACGCAGATCGGATTGATCGTGCTTGTCGGCCTCGCCTGCAAGAACGCCATTCTGATCGTCGAGTTCGCGCGCGAACGCGAGCTTCATGGCGACACGCCGCTGCAGGCGGTGCTTGAAGCCTGCCGTCTCCGCCTGCGTCCAATCCTGATGACCTCGCTCGCCTTCATCATGGGCGTCGCACCGCTGGTCTTCTCGCATGGCGCGGGCTCGGAAATGCGCCAGGCGATCGGCATCGCGGTCTTCGCGGGCATGCTCGGCGTCACCGGCTTCGGTCTCGCGCTGACGCCTGTCTTCTATTATGTGATCCGGCGGTTGGTGCCCGCCGCGAGGCCCGCAGAAGCAGTGCCGGGCGCCCATTAGGCGCCCGGTTTTCGGGCCATTTGCCCGCACTCCTTCCGCCCACAGATCCGTATAAAACGCTTGTTCCACAAGGAATTGGCGCCAAAAAGGACACCCAATAAACCCCTTTCACTCCATTATTTTGTAGACAATATTGTACTTAAAAAATATCGTTCCACTCATTCTGTGTGTGGAGGACGAAATGAAATACGCCGCTCTCGGTGCCGTGCTGTTGATTGCTCTTGCGGGGTGCGGACGCCCGACCGAAGGGGTTCCGCCCGCGACCCTGTCCTCCAGCGAGGGGACGACCGTGCCGCCCAAGGTCCGCGAAGAAATGGAAGCGGTGGTGAAGCAGGGCATTCCCGGCATCACCGCCATCGCGATGCGCGACGGCAAGCAGATCTTCCGTCTCGACGTCGGCAAGATCGAACCCAATCAGCTCTACCCCATCGCCTCGGCGTCGAAGTGGATGACGGCGGCTCTGGTAATGACCGTTGTCGACGAGGGCAAACTTTCGCTCGACGCGCCCATCTCCACCTATCTGCCCGAGTTCAAGGGCGAGGCGGCCAAGATCACGCTCCGCCAACTGCTCGCCCAGACCTCCGGCGGCGGCAGTCTGATGAACATGGTCGATGTGCGGCAGGACGCCCGCATGACGCTCGCGCAATCGGCGTCGGAAATCGCCAAGCGGCCGCTGGAAGACGGCCCCGGCAAGGTCTTCAAATATGGCGGACCCGGCTTCCAGGTCGCGGGCGCGCTCGTCGAGAAAGTAACCGGCAGGCGCTGGGCCGACCTCTTCAATGAGCGCATCACGCAACCGCTCGGCATAAAGACCCTGTATTGGCTTCACATTCCGCCGCGCGATGTCTCGCCCGAGGAGACGCTGAACCCGCTGTTGCAGGGCGGCGTCGTCACGACGGCGGACGACTACATGCGTTTCCTCACCATGCTGGCGCAGCACGGCAAATATGAGGGTCGGCAGATCCTGTCGGCGAAGGCGGTCGATGAAATGGAAACGATCCAGACGCTCGGCCTGCCCATGGCTTGGGTGCCGCCGGGGGCAAGGGCCAGTATGCAATATGCGCTGGGCAACTGGTGCGAGGCCTGGGAGACCGATGGCAAGTGCACGCTGGTCTCGAGCCCCGGCGCCTTCGGCACCTTTCCCTGGATCGACCGGACGCATGGCCTTTACGGGATTTTCTTCGTGAAGGACCGCCTGCCGCACATCGCCCAGAATCTGAACGAGGCGCGGATGGCGATCATCGAGGCTTACAAGTAATTCATCGGCGGCCAGCGGCGGGCAGACACCTCGCCGCTGGCCTTGCCCGCTACCCTGCTTTAGCCTTCGCTCCAGCGACTCAAGCGGAGCAGGCAGGTCCGAACGAAGCCGGCCGACAGCTCCTTGCCAGAATGAGACGGCGTCCGTGAGCAACAAGACCAAGTCTGGATCGAAAGTGAAGAAACCGGCAACCGCGACGCGCCAACCGGACAGCACCCCGATTCACCGCCCCCCCGCCCAGGAAATCAGCGAATCCATCATCGCGCTCATCGAGAAGCAGGTCTTCGTTCCAGGCGAAAGACTGCGTGAGCAAGACCTCGCCGATCGTTTCAACGTCACGCGCGGACGCATCCGCGAAGCCCTCCATATCCTCGAAGCACGCGGCTTTGTCGAGATAGAGCGAATGAAGGGTGCGACGATCACGCGCCATGACACGCAGGAATATATCGCCATCGGCGAGATCCGCAGCGCTTTGATGGCGCTCGCCGTGAAGCGGGCCGCGGCCCATGCGAGCGACAGCGAGAGAGCCGAAATCCTGAAGGTGGCAAAAGAACTCGCCGACAGGGGCCCCGACATGCCGCCTCAGGATTTTCGGCCACTCACTGTTCACCTCGGCACCCTGATCTGCCGGGCCGCCCGTAGTCCTTATCTACTGCGCCTCATCAACGACGCGCATCGCGCCCGCCTTTATCGCATTCTGTCGGTGGCATCGCGGGCGCGCCGGGTTCAGTCCAGCCGAAACTGGCTGCGGGTTGCGGAGGCCATCAACGACCGTGACGGCGCTCTCGCGGCGAAGACTGTCGAGAAGATCTACGAGCAGGCGCTGACCGCGATCATGGAAGCGATCGCCGCGGAGTAGCGGGAAGGAGCGCGGATGACGCGCTCCTTCCCTGCACTCACTTCGTCAATGTCCGGCAAGCCGCTTCCGCCTTTCCGGCCGCCTCCGCGTCCCCAAGCGCAAGCATGGCTGCGTCGATATCCGGGAGTGCCGAGGCGTCGACCGCGGCGCCGGCTTCCACGGCAGCACCGCGCGCCTGCCGCAGGAGCAACTTTACCTGCGAGCGATAATCCTCGGCGACCGCTGCCTCTTCCTTCGCCGCGACCTGGTCCGCGCGCGCCGCCAGGCGGGCGGCGGCGCAAGCCGCATCGCGCGCCAGAAGATCCTGGCGCGACGGTCTCATCACCGCGATGCCGCCGGAGGTTTTCGCCGCAAGTCCCGGAAAGGCGATGTTCGCGATGATGCTTCGGATCGGCGATTGCGGGATGACAAGGGAGCCGTCGGGTGCGATCTCGGTGACGGCCGTCGAGTCGCCTTCACTTTCGGCATACCAGAGGACCTTCCCTGTCTCGCGGTCGAGGCGAACACCGCCATTGCGCAATGGCAAGAAACCGGGACGGTCGCCCTCGGGGTGAATCAGCACGCCGAGCCCGGCATGGGCGTAGACACCGTTGGCGGCGATGGCAGCGGTGAGAAGGTTCTTCTGAACCAACGGCGCCTTCGCGTCATACATGTCGAAGTCGGCATTCCAGACGATCCGACCCTTCGTATCCTCGTCGATCAGCTTCACGAGGGAGGTCGTGGTCACCACATAAATTTCGCCGTTGTCGACCGCGACGCTGGGCGAGGCTACGATCTGGCCTCCGACATCGGCCGACCATAGCGGGTGGCAGCTTTCGTCATAAGCCAGCAGACTCCTGTGGCCGTCGGCGATATAGACTCGCTTGCCGTCGGCGCGCAGTCCCGGCGTGCTGGCGCTGCCGTCCTTGAACCAGGCGTTGCAGCCGATTTCGAGCGTCAGGACGCCCGCCGCATCGCGCTTCAGGTCGAGGCCGTAAAGCGCTCCGTACTCTGACACATCGTCCTTTTTTCCGTCTGCTTCATCCGGGGCCGTCGCCGTGAGCCACATCCGGCCCGACCAGGCGTCGATCGAGTGATAATTCGCAACCTTGACGCTCTCGCCTTCGACGACTTTCAGCACACGCCTGACGGTCGCGACGGAAAGCGGCCTTCCAAGTGCCTTCTGGAATTCTTCCGCCATCTTGGCAATGATCTCGTCGGGGATACTCGCACCGCGTGAACGCGACGGCGACCCGGGCAGGATCAGCGGCTCCGGCGTCAGCAAGCGACCGGTCTGGCGGTCGAAGGCGACAAGTTCGCCTTTTGCGGACACACCGGTCAGGATGTCGAGATGGGGGTTGTAGCTCGGCCCCCACATGATGGTGCTGTTCACATCGCCACGTGTCGAATCTTCAAGACCGGTCGCCGAACGCCAGATAACGCTGCCGTCGGTCCGCGCCGCAACGATCTCGTCGCGGCTCATGTTGTAGACGATCTCCCCGCCGCTGACCGGATCTTCGAGCACGATCGGCACGCCGCCCGCCGGCGTCACCTTGTCGGTCTTGAGCCGCCAGCGCTCCTTGCCGGTCCGGATGTCATAAGAGACGAGGAAGGTGCCGTCCGTTGCCAGACTGACCGATGCATAGATGTTGCTGTCGCGATCGAAGGAGATCGCGGCGAAATAGAGTTCGTCCGGCGCAATGACGTAAGCCTTGTCGAAAGTCGGCGCGCCGGCGAGCAGCGTCTCGTCGGAGTTGCGGCCATTGCCGTGGCGCTCGCGCCAGACTCCCGCGTCGCCCATGACCGGATTCGACGGTGCGACATAGCGTTCCCTCTCCGGTTGCCATGCGGTGACGCCGGGCACGGCGAGGTTGCGCGGCGACGGCACCGAGCGAACGAGCAGATTCGCCGCGAGAATGCGTCCCTTGTCAGTTTGCGTCGCCCCGTAGTATCCGGCGGCGCCGATTACCGCGAAAACGACTGCCGCTCCCGCGAGGATGCGCGCAAATTTCATCATTCAACTCCCATACGCTCAATTATTGTATACTTTTTTATATACAATAATTGAGCACTATCACCAATCCAAATCCGTGAGACGGCACCTATTGGGTCCTTCAACAAAAAAGGCCGACCGGATAAATCCGGCCGGCCAGTCGCTGTCGAGGGAGGATCGACAGTGAGGCGGTTTCCCGCCGTTGCTCTCGTTATTGCATCAGCGTCAGCGAGATTCCGAAGGTCGCCGGTTGCGACCAGTATTCGTTGTAGACGACGGTCTGCATCCGGTAGCGCCGATCGAGCACGTTCTTGCCGAAGGCCGTAATCGACCAGCGGTCGGACGCCATCAGCGAGGCGCGCAGATCGAGCTTTCCATAGCTCGCGTAGTCACGCGAATTGTCAGGCGTTTCATAGCCGCCGCTGGAAAACTGCCAGCTTCCGCCGAACATCGCCTGCAGGTCGCCGAAAACGGGCATCACATAGCTGGCACCCAAGGCTCCCTGAATATCGGCGGTGCGTGGAATGCGGTTGCCATTGATGTCGGCGAAAACGCCCGGCGTCATCTGGATCGTCTGCGCGTCGTAATAGCGACCGTAATCGGAGGACAGGCCGAGCGCCACGTTGAGAACGCCGGGACCGACATCGAACTTCTTGCGCAGATTGGATTCGATGCCATAGACGTAGCCGTTACCCGGCGTCTGAATGATGACGAGCGCGCCCGAACCGCCATAGGTCGTGACCTGCACGTCGCGCGTGACCTGATAATAGATGCTCGTGTCCGCATCCAGATAGTCGAAGAGCTTGCCTTTCCATCCGAGTTCATAGGATGTGCTGCGCTCCGGCGCATAGGTGGTCTGCACCGGCGAGGTCGGCGCATTGAATCCGCCGGGACGATAGCCCGTCGCATAACGCAGGTAGAAAGTTTGCGTCGGCGATGGCTTGTAGCGGATCGAGGCGGCGGGAAGGAACTGGCTCCAGTCCGCATCGAGATGAGCGTTGAAGCCGCTTTTGCCTGCGCCGGTGCATTGGCCGGCGGCGATGACCGATGGCGGGCAATAGGCCGTGTTCGGCGTCGATGGCGCGTGCCCTGCGGGCGCGGGGCCCGAACCGAAATAGGCGAGCGGATCTTGAGAGTAACGCTCGAAGTCGTAGGACTTCATGTCCTTGGCGATGCGCGCCTCGACGCCTGCCGTCCATTCCGAGGTGATGTCGTAGGATAACGTGCCGAAAGCGGCGACCGAATTCAGCGTTTCGGTCGAAGTGTCGTGGTTCATCGCCGCACGGGCTGCGGCCAGAGCCGCCGCGTCGAGCGGCGCGCCGGTGTATCCGGGTGTGCAGCCGGGATTGAGGTCGGCAGCCGTTTGCGCGCCGGGATTATAAGCGCCGCATTCGCCAATACCGGTTTCGACGTCGTCGTCGCTCTGCAGAGCCTCGAGGCCAAACAGCCACTTGAAGCGGCCGAAATCATTTGAGGCCAGCGTCAGCTGGGCGTTGACGAGATCGTACCTCTCGGACTGATCCCAGGCGATGTCCATCGGCACGCCACCCGGCGCCGATCCAGACAGGCTGAGGAAGTGATCGTAATCATCGTCCTCGCGACTGCCATGTCGCGTGCGGCGATAAAGTTTCATCGACAGATCGCCGATATCCGTCACCTTGTCGAAGGAGAAGAAGCCGGACAAATCTCGTGTGCGCGCGCGGCCCTCGCGGTTCAGATCCGATCTCGTATAGGGATCGGGATCGAGCGGGGTGCCTGTCTGCGACGTTCCCGCGAAGGCGTGGACGGGCACGTAACCGAGTGCCGTCATCGAAGGCTGATCGGACCGGTAGTATTCAAGTTGCGCATAGACCTTCGTATCGGAATTCGGCTCAATGGAAACGCCAACGCGAGCGCCATGGGATCGGCTCCAGTCGACCTCGTTCCCGGTCGTCAGGTTCGTGATGGCGCCACCCTCCTGATTGTTGGAGAAGACGCCGATGCGGGCCGCGATGCCGTTCTCGGGATCGAGAGGCGCATTCACGATGCCCATTGCGTCGTAGCTGTCATAGCTACCGTATGAGACGCGCTCTTTCGCGCTGAAGTCCATCTCCGGCCTGTTCGCGATCATGTTGACCGCGCCGCCGACCGCGTTGCGGCCATAAAGCGCGCCCTGCGGACCGTGCAGGACTTCGACACGATCGAGATCGAAGAGCTGGATTTCGGATGGCGCACGGCCATTAAACCCACCGCCCGCGATATAGGCGCCGTTTTGATAGAGACCGGTTGCGGTTTCCGAAAAAGCATTTCGGCCCGAACCCTGGCCACGCATCGAGATGTCCGACAGATAATCGGGGCCACTGCTGACGAGTGCCGCGCCGGCAACCTGCTGAAGGAGATCCTTGGTGCTCTCGACGCCGAGTTGGTCAAGCTGGTCGCCGGAGAGCGGCGTCACCGAGGCCGGCACGTCCTTCAGACGTTCCGAACGGCGACGCGCGGTGACAGTCACTTCTTCAATCCCTCCCGCCACCGCCTGCGTCCCGGTATCCGCCGGTTTGCCCGCGCTCTCGGTATCGGCCGCATCTTTCGGCGCGCCGGACGCCGCGTCGGCGGCCACGGCGGCTGCGGTCATGCATAGCAGCAGCGACGCCGTCGACAACATAAGACTGCGAATTTTCATCGCCTCCCCTTCCCGTTTTTTGGCGCGCCCGATTCCCTCGTCGACCATCGACTGAAAGATCGGGCGTCCTCCCTAGTTCCCGGGACATATTGTACACAATATCGTCTTCAATAAAACAGGCAAAATTCACTCTTCGCTGCGCTCAAAGGCAGATGTTGCCGTTCGGCGACAGAACGTCGTCCGCAAAGAGGGACCGGGAAAGCGAAGGAGAGAAGCGAAGCCGCCGGCCGGGGCCGCTTCGAACGCGATCAGGCGAGGAGCAATTCCTCAAGAAGCCGCCACACGGATCGCGCGCGTGCGTCATTCAGGCCGGCGCCCTTGCCGACGGCGAGGCCGATCGCCAGGGCGTTCAGCAAATCCATGACGGCGGCGACCTGGGCCGGGGTGGAACCGCCCTGCTCGGCCGCCCCCTTCTGGATCGCGTCGCGCACGAACATCCGGCGCGAGCCCGTCGCGTCGTCGATGGCGGCACGCAAACCCGCATCGCCGCGCGCTGCGACTTCGAGTTCTATGACGGCCTGAAAGTCGGGCGTCTTGCAGTAGAACTGGATGCGTTCAAGGAAATGCGCCAGCACCGGGCGTTTGCGAGCCGGCGTCAGCATGGGTTGAGCGAAGAAGGCTATGCGCCGCGTCATCAGATAGGCCGCGACTGCCGCCATGAGGTCGAGCCTGCTGTCGAAATGATACTGTAGGGGCCCGTGGCTCATACCCGCCCGCCGCGCGATTACCTGCAGCGTCGTCTGCACATAGCCAACCTCGGCCAGACATTCGATTGCCGCATGAATGATGCGCTCGCGTGTATCGACGGCCTGTTCGATTGGCTGTACCGCCGTTTCCTTGCGTTTCGCCATCCCGCCGCCCTCGAATGTTTTCGCCAACACGTCCTCACGGTTGCTTCTGAATACCCGATCCGCCGTCAATTGTCCTTTCCGGCGGCGCGATAGGCGTAAATCTGGCCACGAATGGTCGGCACATAGACGGTTCCATCGGGCCCCACCGTGGTTCCGATGGTGAAGAAGGGCTTGCCCGGGAGACGCTCCCGATCGAGCTCGGCCCCGGTCTTCGTATCGAGGACGAGGAGATCGTTGTCGGCCATGCCGGCAGCGACCGCCGCATAGGAAATGTTGCCGGCTACCTGCGTGGGGATGCCGCGATTGATGGCTGTGTCGAGGCGCCAGACCTGTTCGGCATGGTCGCCCTTGTCGGCGAGCGCCATGATGACGCCCTTGCCGCCGCCCGCCGGCATGATGAGGCCCTCCGGCGTCACGGCCGCGCAGCCGCCCGCTTCATAGCCGACCGCGAAGCTCCAGATATTTTTGCCGGTCGCGGTGTCGATGGCGTGGATGCTTTCGACATTGTCGTTCACATAGACCCGCGTTCCGTCGGCCGACAGAACCGGGCTCGAGGCGCTGCCGCCGGGAAGAGAGTCGTTCACCCAGAGCAGTTCGATGGAAGGCTTGGGACCGTCCCGGTACTGCATCGCGCGCAGGCCGGCGTTCTTCTTGCCCGGCTCCCAGAAGGTGAAGAAGAAGCGCCCCGTCTTATCCACCGCAAGCGTGTTCGCGCTCGGGCAGTCCTCGGTGCCGCGCATGCAGGCCCGGCCCTTCGAGGGGTCGAAGACCGCGCCCGGTATCAACTCGATCGACGGCAGAACGAGCGCGCCCGTGTCGCGGCGCAGGACATAAATGCGTCCGATATTCGTGGTGAAGATCAAATGGCCCGATGGCGTGAATTGTGCCGACAGCGGAACGCCGACGATCGGCGTCTCCCAAAGGATTTTTCCGTCGCGGTCGAAGGCGTGCATGGCCTTGCTATCGGCGAGATAGGCATGCCCGTCGCGGTCGATCAGCGCCGAGGACGAGACGGCGAAACGGTCGAGCTTGTCCGAGCACCAGATCGTTTCGCCCGTGTCGCGATCGAGGACATAGAGGTGGCACCCTTCGCCGCTCGTCGTGACATAGACGCGGCCGGTCGGGTCGCTCGTCGCGCCGAGATTGATGCTACCGCCCAGATCGCGCTGCCAGGCGAGCTTGAGATCGCGTATCCCCGCGACCGGCACGTAGTTTGTGTTGGACGCGTCCGCATGTGCGGTGGACCAACCCGGACCATAAGCGGACACCTCTCCGGCGTAAGCGCCCGACGCAGCCAGGAGGCCGGCCGACAACAGAAGAGCCGCCGTCCCCATCCAGCAGCGCGGGGTATACCCCGCCGTCGCGCGCCTGAACCTCTGCTGAACGCATCCCGTCGAATTCATTCCGTTCTCCCGTTCTATCGCGGCTCCAATATGATAAATTATTATTACAATAATAATTTATGTCAAGCGACACGCTTGGACTGGACAGAAACGGTTTGCTCGAAAGTTGGACTGCGAAGCGTCGTCAGCCGCGCCGCCAGCATTATGAATTTCGTGGAAGGTCGCGCCGGAGGAGAGGTGAGGCACACCGCCCATCAATCTTTATCCTTCTTTTATTCCTCACCTCTCACTTCCATCTCGAATTTTTACCGCGATCCAAGTTCTCCTGCGGGCTATCGAAAAGCTCTTGGGGTTTTAACCATGCTCGATATCGGCATGCTGGCCGTTGCGCTCGCATCTTTCGCGGCTCTCTTCATCTATCTCCATCTCTGCAGCTGGTTGTGAGGACAAGATGAGTTTCGATCTCGTGCTCGGCGGCGGCGTCGCCATCTTCATACTCGGCTACCTGCTCGTGGTCCTCGCACGACCCGAGAAATTCTGAGGCATCCCATGACAGCGAACGGCCTTGTGCAGATCGCGATCTATTGCGCGATCATTATCGTCATCGCCCGGCCTCTTGGCGGCTATATGACGCGCGTCTTCAATGGCGAGTCCGTATGGCTGACGCCAGCCTTGCGCCCCGTCGAAAGAATCTTCTATCGCCTAGGCGGCGTCGACGAAAAAGCGGATCAGCACTGGCTGCGCTACGGCACGGCGATGCTTTTCTTCAGCATCGCCGGTTTCGTACTTCTCTATGCCATTCTGCGCTGCCAAAGCTATCTCCCCTTCAATCCGCAAGGTTTCGGCAATGTGGACCCCTTGCTCGCGTTCGACACAGCCATTTCTTTCGTCACCAATACAAACTGGCAAAACTACGGTGGCGAAACGACGCTGAGCTACTTCACACAGATGGTGGGACTCACCGTCCACAACTTCGTTTCCGCCGCGACCGGCATTGCGCTCGCGGTCGCATTCATTCGCGGCTTCTCGCGGGCCTCGGCGAATGGAATTGGCAATTTCTGGGTCGATCTCACTCGCTGTACCCTTTACGTGTTGCTTCCGATCTCCATCGTCGTCGGCCTTTTCTTCATCTGGCAGGGCGTGCCGCAGACGCTCGGCGCCTATGTCGACACGACGACGATCGAGGGCGCGCACCAGTCGATCGCGGTCGGACCCGTGGCCTCTCAGGAGGCGATCAAGATGCTCGGAACGAATGGCGGTGGCTTCTTCAACGCGAATTCGGCTCACCCGTTCGAAAATCCCAACGCACTGACAAATCTGGTTCAGCTCATCCTGATCTTCACGATCGGCGCCGCACTGACCAACGTCTTCGGTCGGATGGTCGGGAATGAACGGCAAGGCTGGGCATTGTTCGGCACCATGGGTGTGCTCTTTCTCGCCGGCGCTCTGATCGCCTATCACTTCGAAGCCGGCGGCAACCCCAATGTGACGGCACTCGGCGTCGACCAGGCGACAAGCGCGCTGCAGGCCGGCGGTAACATGGAGGGCAAGGAGGTCCGGTTCGGTATCGTCAACTCGGCGCTCTTCGCCACGGTGACGACCGACGCATCCTGCGGCGCCGTCAACGCCTGGCATGACAGCTTCACGCCGCTCGGCGGCCTGGTTCCGCTTCTCAATATGCAGCTCGGCGAGATCATCTTCGGAGGTGTCGGGTCCGGCCTTTACGGGATTCTGCTTTTCGCCATTGTCGGCGTCTTCATCTGCGGCCTGATGGTCGGACGGACGCCGGAATATGTGGGCAAGAAAATCGAAGCCTTCGATATCAAGATGACGGCGCTCGCGATCATCTGTCTTCCCTTCTCGATCCTGGGATTCACCGCGATCGCCACCGTTCTCCCCGCCGCGGTCGCGAGCATCGCCAATCAGGGGCCACATGGCTTCAGCGAGATCCTCTATGCTTTCAGTTCCGCGACCGGCAATAACGGAAGCGCCTTCGGCGGCCTATCGGGCAACACGCCCTTCTACAACCTGACACTGGGCCTCGCCATGACCATCGGCCGCTTTGCGATGATCGTACCGATGCTCGCGGTCGCCGGCTCTCTCGCCCGCAAGCGGAAGATTGCGGCCTCCGCCGGCACGTTTCCAACCGACGGCGCGCTCTGGGTCGGCATCCTGGTGGCGGTCATTCTCGTGGTCGGCGGTCTCACCTTCTTCCCCGCGCTCTCGCTCGGGCCGATCGTCGAACATTTTTCCATGCTCAACGGCACGCTTTATTGAGGCGCATCATGTCCAACACCCACATGTCGGATCGTCCAGGTCCGCACAAGATCGACAGCCGTTCGCTTTTCGACGGTGACCTTGTCCGGCAGGCAATCCTCGCATCCTTCGTCAAACTCGATCCACGAACGCTGGTCAAAAATCCGATCATGTTCGTGGTCGAGGTCGTGGCCTCCCTCACCAGCGTGATCCTCATCCGGGATGCGGCCATCGGAGCCGGCCAGGTCGGCTTCACAGCGCAGATCGTCGGCTGGCTCTGGTTCACCATTCTTTTCGCGAACTTCGCCGAAGCCATAGCCGAGGGACGCGGCAAGGCACAGGCCGACGCGCTTCGCCGAACCCGCTCGGAAGCAACCGCAAAGCGCCTTCTCAGGGCGGGCGACCTCGAAGTGGTCGCAGCATCGGCGCTCAAGGTCGACGATATTGTTCTCGTCGAAACCGGC
>NZ_DATKFR010000342.1:0-2234 GCF_035511255.1 Parvibaculum sp. | reverse complement strand
CGCAGGCGACGGCAATAGGTGCGCGGATCGGCGAGACCGTCGACATGGTCGACCCGCACGCCGTCGATGAGGCCTTCGGCATAAAGCCTGAAGATCAGTGCATGAGTCTGTTCGAAGACCTCCGGCCGCTCGACCCTGAGGCCGGCGAGATCGGTGATGTCGAAGAAGCGGCGCCAGTTGATTTCGTCGGCGGCGGTGCGCCACCAGGCGAGCCTGTAATGCTGGCGTTCGAGAAGGCGGTGCAGATTGGCGCGGCCTTCCGGTTCGCGCGCGTCGAAGGCCGTCGCGAAATCGCCGGTGAGGCCTTCATGGCTTCGCGGGTTCAGCGGAAAGAGGCGGTCGTAATAGGCGACCGACAGGCGGCCGGTGTCGGGCGCGACATGGAGCGAGAGTTCGCCGTTCTTCAGCGCCTCGCCATAGGGCTTGCCGAGAAAAGGCAAATGGACCTTGTTGCGGAGCGAGGCGTCCTTCGAATGCCAGTCGATGTCGAAGAAGCCGGCATGGGCGCTGTCCGGCCCCCATTCGAGCACATCGTTCCACCAGCGATTGGCGTTGTCCGAGACGCACATATGGTTCGGGACGATGTCGATGATGAGGCCGAGATTGGCGGCCCGCAACGCCGCGACGAAACGCCGGAAAGCCGGCTCGCCGCCGAGCTCGGGATTGATCTCGGCATGGTCGACGATGTCGTAGCCGTGCATCGAGCCGGGCTTCGCCTTGAGGATCGGCGAAGCATAGATATGGCTGACGCCGAGCCGCGCGTAATAGCCGAGGACCGGCACGGCGTCGGCGAAGCGAAAGCCTTTGTGGAACTGAAGGCGGGCCGTTGCACGGGGCGCGGTCATGATCTGCCGCGCGTATCTGCGATGGCGGCGAGCCGCCGTTCGACGGCCGGATCGTCGAAGAGCTTCGATGCGTCGCTAGCATAGCGGCGGCGCCAGTTCGGATATTCGTCGACCGTGCCGGGCATGTTCGCCTGGTCGCGCAAGGCCAGCGCGTCGTCGAGCGGCAGGATGGCGAGGGGCGAGGACGTCCGGCCGATGAAATGCGCGGCCGCCTCCACCGCGCTTTCGGCGGTCGCCTCCTGCGCGCCGGTGCCGTTGACGACGCCGTCATGGCGAAAGGTGCGCCAGATCGCTTCGCGATCGGTGCCGCGCGTGTGGCGTTCGCTGGCCGCGTCTTCGGCGGTGATGACGCCGGCGCCTTCGCGGTCGGC
This sequence comes from Parvibaculum sp., assembly GCF_035511255.1. Lineage (GTDB taxonomy): Bacteria > Pseudomonadota > Alphaproteobacteria > Parvibaculales > Parvibaculaceae > Parvibaculum. The sequence continues at coordinate 1,018 of NZ_DATKFR010000342.1, read as the reverse complement.
AATGTCGCGGCCCTCCCACCAGCCGGCGACCGTCGGCAGGTCGTGGGTCGAAGTCGTCGCCATCGCGTTCGGCGAATAGATGGAGGACGAAAAGAAGCCCATGTCGTCGCGCTCGAACCACATGACCTGCGTGCCGAGAATGCCGGCGCGATGCAGGCGTTCGCGGAAGCCGGCCTCGACCGTGCCGAGATCCTCGCCGAGCACGATGGCGCGGTTGCGCCAGGATTCGAGCGCGATCAGGCGGAAGAGGTCGTCCGACGGATAGGCGATATAGGCGCCGTCGGCAGGGCCCGTGCCATCCGGCACCACCCAAAGACGACTGAGCCCCATCGCATGATCGATGCGCATGCCGCCCGCGTGCCGCATGGTCGCGCGCAGCGCCTCGATGAAGGCGCGATAGCCATGCGGCCGCATCGCATGCGGGCAGAGGGCGGCGATGCCCCAGGATTGGCCATTCGCATTGAAGAGATCGGGCGGCGCACCGACGGAGAGCCCGGCGAGCATTTCGCTTTGCCGGCTCCAAGGATGGCTTCCCTTCGCATCGGTGCCGACGGCGAAATCGGTGATGAGGCCGATCGCCATGCCGGCATCGCGGCAGGAGGCCTGCGCCGAGGCGAGACTGCGATCCGCGATCCATTGCAGAAAGACGTGGAAAGCAACCTCGTCCTCATGCGCATGGGCAAAATCGAGGACGGCAGCGCCGCGCGGATCGCGATAGAGGCTCGGCCAGTTCTGCCAGTCGTCGAGCGCGCTGTCTTCGGCGGTCAGATGGGCATGCAACGCCTCGAAGCGCGCGTGATCTTCGAGCGCGTCGCCGCCTTCGATGCGGAAGCGGTCGAAATCTTCCCGCGCCGCGCCGTTGCAGCCCGAGAAGATATCGAACAGGCGACGGAAAAGCGTGAGCTTGGCGCGGCCCGCCTCCGGCCAGTCGATCTGCGGCAGGGCCTCGAGCACCGAGAGCGCGGCGGCGAGGTCGCCATCCGATGCGCGTGCAATGGTTGCGGTGTCGAGAGCCGCC
>NZ_DATKFR010000341.1:0-10318 GCF_035511255.1 Parvibaculum sp. | reverse complement strand
CCATCCGTCTTTTCCATTTCAACCGTCGCCATCGTCCTCTGACCGTCAGAGACAGGTCGCCGCGGGCCGCTACATCATGACTTGCCCGAAAGCGCTTCCGTCCGTTCCACCGTACCGCCGCCAAGAACTTTATAAAGCGTGACAAGATTACTCAGTCTCTCCAGCTCTATACTGATAAGAGTCTGTTGAGAACTGTAAAGAGACCGCTGTGAATCGAGAACCGTCAAATAACTGTCGATACCGCGCCGATAGCGCAATTGTGCAAGGTCGTAGCTGTCGTTCGTCGCCTTGACGAGCGCGCGCTGCGCCTCGACCTGATCGGTATAGGTGCCGCGTCCGGCCAGCGCGTCGGAGACTTCGCGGAAAGCCGTCTGGATCGCCTTCTCATACTGGGCGACGTAGATGTCGCGCTGCGCCTTCGAGACGTCGAGATTGGCCTGGTTCTTCCCTGCGTCGAAAATCGGCAGGCTGATGGACGGCACGAAACTCCAGGCGCCCGAGCCGGCGTCGAAAAGACCGGCGAGAGAAGTGCTGCTCGTGCCACCGGATCCCGTGAGTGTGATCTTCGGGAAGAAGGCCGCCCGCGCCGCGCCGATATCCGCGTTGGCCGCGCGCAACTGGTGTTCCGCCTCCCGGATATCCGGCCGCCGTTCCAGCAGATCGGAAGGAAGACCTTCGGGCAGCTCGGCCAGGAGCGCGTCGGCCTCGGTCAGATCGGCCTGGCCGAGCGCGCCGGCATCGACAGGCGTGCCGACGAGGAGGTCGAGCGCGTTCTTGTCCTGCGCGACTTGCCGCGTGTAAAGCGCGCGGTTGACGCGCGCGGTCTCGACGGAGGTCTGCGCTTGCGACAGATCGAGCTGCGAGGAAATGCCGCGCTTGAAGCTTTCACGGACGAGGCCGAGCGATTCCTCCTGCGCCTTCAACGTCTGATCGGTCAAAAGCAGAAGCCGCTTATCCGCCTGCAGGGTGAGATAAGCGTTCGCGACTTCCGCCACGAGCGAGACCTGCGACGATCGCTGTGCCTCCTCGGTTGCGAAATAGCTCTCGAGGGCTTCCTTGCTCAGGCTGCGCACCCGGCCGAAAAGATCGATTTCGAAAGAGGTGACGCCCGCCTCGACGCTGTATTGCGACGATGTCGTGGACTGACCGTAGGAAGACAGGGAAGCCGGTATGCGCTGGCGCGTACCGGAAGCGTCGGCCGAGATTGACGGAAAAAGATCGGCCCGCTGGATGCGGTATTGCGCACGCGCCTGCTCGATGTTGAGCGTCGCGACACGGAGATCGCGGTTGTTCGCGAGCGCCGTCTCGATCAGCCGTTGCAGGGGCTCGGCCTTGAAGAAATCCCTCCAGCCGAGAGAGGCAGCCTGCAATTCGCCCGGCTTGGTGGATGCCGCCTTTGTGTACGCATCACCCTCAGGCCAGCTCGCCGGCACGGGAGACGCGGGGCGCGCATAGTCGGGCTCGAGCGAGCAACCGGCCAGGAGCAAGATGGCCGAGAATGCGAGAGCGGGGTGGGTTAAATTTTTCGTCTTCATGGTTCGCCTCACTCGCCGGGATTCGCGGCTGGCACGTCGCCCGGGGTTTTCCCGCGGTGCGCCAACTTCTGGATCGCCACGAAAAAGAGCGGCACGAAGAAAATCGCAAGCACGGTCGCGGATATCATTCCGCCCATGACACCGATACCGATGGCATTCTGGCTGCCGGATCCCGCTCCCGAACTCGTCGCGAGCGGCATCACGCCGAGGATGAATGCAAGCGACGTCATGATGATCGGCCGCAAGCGCTGGCGCGCCGCGAGCATCGTCGCCTCGATCAGCTCCATGCCATCCCGATGGAGGTCTTTCGCGAATTCCACGATCAGGATCGCGTTTTTCGCCGCAAGTCCGATCGTCGTCAGGAGGCCGACCTGGAAATAGACGTCGTTCGAAAGCCCGGTCATGGTCGCCGCGAGAACGGCGCCCACGACGCCGAGCGGGACCACGAGCATGACGGACGCCGGAATCGACCAGCTCTCGTAAAGTGCGGCGAGGCAGAGAAAAACGAAAAGCAGCGAAATGGCGTAGAGCGCCGGCGCCTGCTGGCCGGAGAGCCTTTCCTCGTAGGAGAGGCCTGTCCATGCAAAGCCGAACCCCGCCGGGAGCTTTGCGGCCAGTTCCTCCATCGCGCTCATCGCGTCGCCGGAACTGTATCCCGGCGCGGCGTCTCCCATGATCTCGGAAGAGGAAACGCCGTTGAAGCGTTCCAGACGCGGCGATCCGTAAGTCCAGTGTGTCGACGCGAAGGACGAGAAAGGCACCATCTGCCCCTGCCCGTTACGCACATACCATTTGTCGATATCGCCCGGCAGCATACGGTGGGTGGCATCGGCCTGCAGATAGACCTTTTTGACCCGTCCCCTTTCGACGAAATCATTCACGTAGCTCGACCCGAACGCAGCCGAAAGCGTGTCGTTGATGTCGCTGAGCGACAGGCCGAGCGCGGAGGCTTTCTCCTGATCGACATCGACGCGGAATTCCGGCGTATCGTCGAGACCGTTGGGACGGACGTCGGCGAGCGCGGGATTGCTGGCCGCCATGCCGACAAGCTGATTGCGTGCCTCCATCAGCTTCTCGTGCCCGAGCCCGCCCTGATCGAGAAGCTGAAAGTCGAAGCCGGTGGCGTTGCCGAGTTCCATGATGGCGGGCGGCACCAGCGCGAACACCATGGCATCCCGCATACCGCCACCGAACTGCATTGCTCGTTCGGCGATCGCAAAGGCCGATTGTTTGGCGGAAGTACGTTCGTCAAATGGCTTCAGATTGATGAAGCCCATCGCGGCATTCTGGCCGTTGCCGGCAAAGTTGAATCCGACGACCGTGAAAAGACCGTCGACGCTGTCTTTCTCGTCGACAAGGAAATGCCGTTCGAGGGCCTCCACCGTTTCGAGCGTACGCGCCGCCGTGGCGCCGGGCGGCGCCGTCACCTGTGCGAACATGAAGCCCTGGTCCTCAGCCGGCAGGAACGAGGTCGGCAACCGCATGAAGAGAACGCCCAGAACCAGCACGATGACGCCGTAGATCAGGAAATAACGAGCGCCATGTGTGACGAAGGAGCTCACGCCCTTCAGGTAGTTCTCGCTCGCACGTTCAAAGTTGCGATTGAACCAGCCGAAGAAGCCATGCCTGGGCGCGCCGTGAGCTTTCACAGGTTTCAGGATCGTGGCGCAGAGAGCGGGCGTCAGGACCAACGCGACCAGCACAGACAACACCATGGCCGAAACCATCGTCAGCGAGAATTGGCGATAGATGGCGCCCGTGGAGCCGGAGAAGAACGCCATGGGAAGAAGCACGGCCGAGAGAACGAGCGCGATGCCGATCAAGGCGCCGGTGATCTGCCCCATCGACTTCCGGGTCGCCTCCCTTGGCGACAATCCCTCTTCCGACATGACGCGTTCGACATTTTCGACGACCACGATCGCGTCGTCGACGAGAAGGCCGATCGCCAGCACCATGCCGAACATGGTGAGCGTGTTGATTGAAAAACCGAATGCTGAAAGCACGCCGAAAGTGCCGAGCAGAACGACCGGAACGGCGATCGCCGGAATCAAGGTCGCGCGGATATTCTGCAGGAAGACGAACATGACGATCACGACCAGAACGATCGCCTCCGCCAACGTCTTGGCCACCTCCTCGATGGACAGACGCACGAAGGGCGTCGTGTCGTAAGGAAATTTCACTTCCATGCCCGCGGGGAAAAACTTCTGGAGTTCCGCCACCTCCGCGCGCACGGCCTTGGCCGTGTCGAGCGCATTGGCGCCGACGGCCAGGCGAATGGCGATGCCGGCGGCCGGCTTTCCGTTATAGCGGCCGATCGTGTCATAGCTCTCCGAGCCGAGCTCGACGCGCGCGACGTCCTTGAGCTTGACGGTCGAGCCGTCGGCATTCACACGGAGAAGTATCCGTTCGAACTGTTCCGGCGTTTCAAGACGCGTTTGCGCGTTGATAGTCGCGTTAAGCTGCTGTCCCTCCACCGCCGGCAAGCCACCGAGCTGACCGGCCGAGATTTCGGCATTCTGCGCCTTGATCGCGGTCACGACATCGTCGATGGTCATGCTATAGGTGCTGAGCTTGTTCGGATCGACCCAGATGCGCATCGCATGCTGCGGACCGAAAAGCTGCACCTCGCCGACACCGTTGACCCGGCTGATCGGATCCTGAACATGCGACGCGACATAGTCGGCAAGTTCCGTCCGGTTCATGCTGCCGTCCGGCGACAGGAAGGCGACCACCATCAGAAAGTTACGCGCGGACTTTGTAACGGTGACGCCCTGATTTTGAACTTCCTGCGGCAGAAGGGGCAGCGACGTCTGCAGCTTGTTCTGCACCTGCACCTGCGCGATGTCGGGATCGGCGTCCTGATTGAAGGTGAGCGTGACGGTCGCGCTGCCGCTCGACGTGCTGGTCGAGGAGATGTAACGCAGATGATCGAGGCCGTTCATCTTCTGCTCGATCACCTGCGTGACCGTATCCTCGATAGTCTTCGCCGACGCGCCCGGATAGCTCGCGTTGACGCTGACTTGGGGCGGCGCGATGGTCGGATATTGCTGGATCGGAAGTTCGAGGATCGACAAGCCGCCCGCGAGCATGATGACGATCGCGATGACCCAGGCGAAAACCGGACGGTCGATGAAGAAACTAGACATGATGGAACACGCGCCTTACTGAACCTCGGGTCTCGACTGCCGAATGGACGGCCTTTATTGCAAAGCTGCTCCTCATTGCGTCCCGCCGTTACTTTCCGCGCGCGCCGCCGCGGCTTTCTGGCCGGCGGGAACGGGTGTCGGCTCGGCGCCGGGCATCGTGAGCTTCTGAAGCCCTTCGACCACCACCTTGTCGCCGGCCTTCAGCCCCTCGGTGACGAGCCATTTGTCGCCAACCGCGCGCGCGGCCGTCACGGTCTGCTGTTTCACCTTGTTGTCGGGCCCGACGAGCCACACGACGGCCGAGCCGTCGGTGTTGCGGGTGACACCCTGCTGCGGCACCAGAAGGGCCTTCGGAAGCGCGCCCTGGCCGATGACCGCGCGGACGAACATGCCCGGCAGCAATTCTTCTTTGGGGTTTTGAAAGACGGCGCGGAGCTGCACCGTGCCCGTTCCCTCGTCGACCACGACGCCTGAGAACTGCAGCTTGCCGGTTTCGCCGTAGCTGTCTCCGCCGTCGAACTTCAGCGTGACCGGCGTCTCCATTTCGTCGCCCTCGACCCGGCCATGCGCGATGTCGCGCTTGAGCTTCAGCAAGTCGGCGCTCGACTGCGTGACGTCGACATAAATGGGATCGAGCTGGGTGACGGTCGCAAGCGCGGTCGTCTGGTTGGCGGTCACCAGCGCACCTTCCGTCACCGTCGATTTACCGATGCGACCGTCGATCGGTGAATAGACTTTCGTATAGGCGAGATTGGTGCGCGCGGTGTCGACATCGGCCTTGGCGGACGCGACATCGGCTTCGTTCTGTGCGAGCGTCGCGACGACATCGTCATAGTCCTGCCGGCTGACCGCATTGACCCCGACCAAATCCTTGTAACGTCCCGCCTTGGCGCGCGCCGTCTTCACATTGGCCTGCGCCTTGGCCAGCGCCGCGACCGCCGAATCATAGGAAGCTTTGTAAAGCGCCGGGTCGATCTGATAGAGCTGCTGCCCCGCCTTGACGTTCGCCCCTTCTTCAAACATCCGTTTGAGGATGATGCCGTTCACCTGGGGTCTGATCTCGGCGATGCGCACCGCCGATGTCCGGCCCACGAGTTCGGTCGTGAGTTCGAGCCGTTGCGGCTCGATGGTCACGTATCCGATCTCTCCGGCAGGTTGGTGCTGCTGATCCGATCCGTCGCCGCATCCGGATAGCGTCAGGGCCAGAGGCATGGCGACAGCCACGCCCAACACAAGGGTCATTTTACGCATCGAGATCACCGCATCGGAAATTGATCGGTGCCCCGTCTCGGCCTCAAAAACGCGAGGCACATGATGACCGCTGGGGGGGAGGGCGCGGGCATCTGCGAGACGGGGCAGTCCGCCATGGGCGGGCGATGTGTAACGTATATTACATTACACTTTTTTCAAGAGCGATCTTGCTCCGGATGACGATTCTTTCGGCAAATCTGCCCGCCATGCCTCTTGGCGTTCCGTCGAGAGCCCCTATAGGCCGACCTATATCGGCCCGATATATCAAGTCGCCGCGCCGTCCTTGAGGGAGGACTGCCAGAATGAATGTGACGACGCTCTGCCTGGGCGCTCTTTTCTTCGGAAAATCAATGGGTTACGAAATCAACAGATGTTCGAGGATGGCCCCTTCAGCCATTTCCTCGATGCGAGCTATGGCTCCATTTACCCTGCCCTGACGCGCCTGACGGCCGAAAGCAAGGTCACCTGCGAGGCCGCGCATCCATCGCGGTCATAAGCTCGACGATACGTTCGCGAAGCTTCGCTTCCTCGCACTCATCATGCGGCATCCTCATCAACGGGGAGCGAATTTACGGCATCCTCAACCTGAGCAAAGCTTTCAAGCTTGCCATAGGTTGCCAGGCCCTGCGCGACCATTGCAGCCGTTGCCGCCGCAAATTTCAGTGCCTCGCGATCGCTACGGCCCTTGAGGCGCGCCGTTATAAAGCCGGCGCAGAATGAATCGCCGCAGGTCGTCGTGTCTATCGCGGCAATCTTGAAGGCGGGCACCCGCCCGCGCAGGTCGCCTGCCGATACTATCGCGCCGCGCCGGCCATCCTTGATAGCGCAGTTTTTTGCACCCATCGCCACGAAAGCATCGGCCGCCGATTGCAAATCCTCAAGCCGGGTCAGGTAGCGCGCTTCGTCGGCGCTTGGCAGGAACCAGTCCACATGAGGAAGGATGCGCTCAAGTTCCTCCTTCGTGCCCGGACGCGGTGCGATGAGGTCGCAAAAAATTTCAACGCCTGCCGTCTTTGCCGCCTTGAGAAGATTTTCGCCCGCTCCGCCATCAAAAGTCGGCGCGCCGATGGCGGCGTAATGAAGGGCGCGAGCATTTTCCATTGCCGTGATCAGTTCATCCGTCAACGGTGGGATCGAGCCCGCACCGGGCGCGTGAAACGCCGGACGCCGGGCCTGAAGGTCGATTGGGAGGATGGTTGCGGAGGTGGGCAGACCTTTTATCACCGTGAGGAGGCTCGTATCGACGCCGCCTTCTTCGAGAGCGAAGCGGACAAACCTGCCCGTGAGATCGTCGCCGACAGCACCCGCAAGGCCCGTTTTCAGGCCGAGCTTTGCGGCAATACAAGCCGCACCTGCCGCCGTGCCCGCGGGCGCGCAGGCGATCTGCTCGATGAGCCGTCCGCCCTCATCCCTGGGGATTTCCGTAATTGGCCGACCCACAATATCGAGCGTCGTCAGACCGACACAGAGAAGGTCGAATTTCATAAGCTCATCCTTTCGATTATTATTTTGTCCTGAAAGCCGCGTCGGCTCGCGCGCAGGCCAAAGCAGGCTGAAGGACGCGGAGTGGCGCTCGATGAAAAGCTGAAGTAGAAGCGCCGGGTAGTTGTTTTCCGAAAGGCCCACCGACATGACGCGCCGACCGCGAGGACGACCTGCCCCCGATAGTGCCGACATCATTTCGGACGAGGCAGTGCTCGATGCTGTGCTTTGGGCCTTTGGAGAGAATGGTTTTGATGGCACCTCTGTCCGCGAAGTCGCTCGGCGTCTCGGTATCAGCCACAATCTGATACCCCAACGCTTCGGCTCGAAGACCGATCTCTGGTATGCCGCCGTGAAGCACGGCTTCAGCCATATGAACCGGGAACTGGTCCTTGAAGGGGAGCGGCTCGGCGATGACCAACTGGAAATTCTCCGGGGACTTCTCGTGCGCGTTCTCGAACTTAATGCGCTCAATCCATCGCTGTTGCGGATCATCAATTATGAAGCAGGCCGATCCGGCCCGCGTCTGGACTATATCGTCACAAATTTTGTCGGTCCGGCGCATGACTTCATGGAAAACTGGATCGGCAAACTCGCGGCCAGGGGCATGATCCGCAAACCCCCGGCAGGGCTGCTGTATTTTTTGATCAATCATGGCGCAGGCAGCCTTTTTGTCTTTCCCGGTCTTGCTGCACGCCTTCACAAGAACGCCAAAAAAATCAGCCCAAAGACCGTTCGCAAGCAGGCCGAGCAGATCATCAGCATATTTCTCGAAGGTCTTCTTCCCCGCTAGATACCCCAAGTCAATTAAATTGACAACTGTCACGAGCGCTGTTTTTCTGTCTTGAAACGATCCCGCATCGAAATCAGGAACAGGGGCTCTCATGTATGACCTGGTGATCAGGGGTGGAACAGTTATCGACGGAACCGGCGCCGCCGCCAGCAAGGGTGACGTTGCGATTTCTGATGGTTTCATATGTGCCGTGGGCGAAAATCTCGGCCCGGCACGCGAAGAAATCGACGCGAGTGGACTGCTGGTCACGCCAGGCTGGGTGGATATCCACGCCCACTATGATGGCCAGCTCACCTGGGATCCCCATGTCACACCGGCAGGCTGGAGCGGCACGACGACCGTCGTCATTGGAAATTGCGGCGTCGGTTTTGCGCCGGTCCGGCCCGATCACCACGCATTTCTCATTCAGCTTATGGAGGGCGTGGAGGATATTCCGGGTACGGCTTTGGCTGAAGGTATCCGCTGGGAATGGGAAACATTTCCGGAATATCTCGACGCATTGGAAAAACGCTCCTTCGCAATCGATGTCGGCACGCAGGTGCCCCACGGCGCTGTGCGTGCCTATGTCATGGGCGAAGGATTGAACGAAAACGAAGCCAGCCGGGAAGACATAGACCGGATGGCGGAAATCGTGCGCGAAGGACTGGAGGCTGGCGCTCTCGGCTTTTCGACATCGCGCACCGCGCTGCATCGGGCGAAGGACGGGAAGGTTGTGCCCGGCACATATGCATCAGCCGATGAAGTGCTCGGCATCGGCCGAATGCTGGGCCGCGTCGGACACGGTGTCTTCCAGATGGCCAGCGACTATCTGCCTGAAGATTACGAGATCGGCTGGATGAAGCAGCTCGGCCGAGAAACGGGCAAGCGCGTGCTCTACAGCGTCGTCCAGAGCGCGGGCGATCCCGACCAGTGGCGCCGCCTGCTGCGTGCCGCGGAAGAGGATGCGGCGGAGGGCGGTCTGCTGACACCGCAGATTGCGCCGCGCCCTGTCGGCTTGTTGCTCGGCTTCGAGAGCAGCATTCATCCCTTCTTCCTTCACGAGCATTTCAATGCCCTGAAAGGCCTGACGGTGGAGGGACGCGCGGCGGCGCTCCGCACGCCCGCAGTCCGCGAAGCCATCCTCGGCAACGCGCCCGACGTTTCACATTTCGGAGGCGTGCTTGCGATGATCACAAACGGCTTCGATACAATGTACCCGCTGGGAAAGAACCCGAACTACGAGCCTGCGCCTGAAGACAGCATCGCCGGGATCGCCGCCAGAGAGGGGCGCACCGCGCCCGACGTGGCTTATGACATTCTGGCGTCGGAGGATGGCGGAAACCTTCTATACCTCCCGATGCTCGGCTACGTGGATGGCAATCTCGACGCCACACGGGAACTGATGCGCCATCCCAACTCCGTCTACGGCCTTGCCGATGGCGGCGCTCATTGCGGCATGATCAGCGACGCAAGCATTCCAACCTTCCTGCTGACCCATTGGGGACGGGACCGGACACGCGGCGAGCGCATACCTCTCGAAGAACTGATCGAAAATCAGACCCGCCGCACGGCCGCGTGCTACGGCCTGTTAGATCGTGGGGTAATCGCGCCCGGCATGAAGGCCGACATCAACGTGATTGATTTCGATAATCTCCAGATTCACGAACCTGTGCTGACCTACGACCTGCCGGCCGACGGAAAGCGCTTCCTTCAGAAGATCACCGGCTATCGCATGACCATTTGCAGCGGCGAGGTGATTTACCGCGACGGGACGCCGACGGGCGCGCTGCCCGGCAAGCTGATACGTGGCGGCAAGGCATCTTCTGGAAATCGTGAAGGGATCGCGCAGTGACCCAACCCATCATGCCCAGAAGCATCAGTCTGCCCGGACGAGCCGGAGATCCCGACTTTCATCTGTCGACTTATGAGGCTGGCAGCGGCCAAGCCGTTGTGTTTGTGCATGGCTTTCCCGACCTCGCGATCGGCTGGCAGTATCAATTGCCCGCCGTTGCGACAGCGGGTTTTCGCGCCATTGCGCCCGACATGCGCGGATATGGTGGCAGCTCCTGCCCCTATCCGGTCGAGGCTTACACCATGTCTGAGCTGACAGGTGACCTCATTGCTCTCCTCGA
>NZ_DATKFR010000340.1:0-3011 GCF_035511255.1 Parvibaculum sp. | reverse complement strand
CCAGCATCACGAAGCGGGGCTTCAGCGCCATGGCGCGCGCGATGGCGATGCGCTGGCGCTGGCCGCCGGAGAATTCATGCGGATAGCGATCCTGCATGGCGGGATCGAGCCCGACTTCCTCCAGCGCTTCCGAAACGACGGCGCGGCGCTCTTTCGCCGTCATGCCGGCCTTCTGGACGATGAGGCCCTCCTCGACGATCTGGCTGACCGAGAGGCGCGGCGAGAGCGAGCCGTAAGGATCCTGAAAGACGATCTGCATGTCCTTGCGCAAGGGGCGCAGTTCCTTCGATTTCAACCCCTGGATCGGCTGGCCGCGAAAGCGGATGTCACCCTCGCTCGAAATGAGTCTGAGCAGCGCAAGGCCGAGCGTCGTCTTGCCCGAACCGGATTCGCCGACGACGCCGATGGTGCGGCCTTCGCGGACGTTGATCGAAACGTCGTCGACCGCCTTGACGTAGCCGACGGTCTTTCTGAGAAAACCCTTCCTGATCGGGAACCAGACCTTGAGCCGGTCGGCCTCCATGATGAGCGCGCCGTCCTTCGGCGCGCCGAGCGCGCGGCCGCGCGGCTCAGAGGCGATGAGCTTTTGCGTATAGGCGTGCTTCGGATGGGTGAAGACCTCCTCGGTGGCGCCTTGCTCGACGATCTTGCCTTTCGTCATCACGAAGACGCGGTCGGCCATCTTGCGCACGATGCCGAGGTCGTGGGTGATGAGGAGGAGCGCCATCCCCATCTCGCGCTTCAAATCCTTCAGCAGTTCGAGGATCTGCGCCTGCACGGTGACGTCGAGCGCCGTCGTCGGTTCGTCGGCGATCAGAAGGTCGGGTTCGTTGGCGAGCGCCATGGCGATCATCACGCGCTGGCGCTGGCCGCCGGAGAGTTCGTGAGGATAAGCGCCGAGGCGCGATTGCGGATCGGGAATGCCCACCTTGGTCAGAAGGTCGATGACACGAGCCCGAATGGCGGCTCCGCGCAATCCCTTGTGGAGCTCCAGCACTTCGCCCACCTGCCGCTCGATCGTGTGCAGCGGGTTGAGCGAGGTCATGGGCTCTTGAAAGACCATGGTGATCTTGTTGCCGCGCACCTTGCGCAAGCGCGGTTCGCTCGCGCCGACGAGATTTTCGCCCTCGAAGACGATCTCCCCCGAAGGATGGGAGGCTTGCGGATAGGGAAGAAGCTGCAGGATCGAGAGCGCCGAGACGGATTTGCCCGAGCCGGATTCGCCCACCAGCGCGACGGTCTCGCCCGGCTTGATGTCGAAGGAAATGCGGTCGACGGCGAGTACGTCTCGCCCGTCCGAGCGGAAAGCGACCGAGAGGTCTCTGACCTCGACGAGAGGCTTCGTCTCGCTCATTCGAGCACCTTGCGCGGATCGAAGGCGTCGCGCACCGCCTCGCCGATGAAGATCAGCAGGCTCAGCATGATCGCGATGGAGAAGAAGCCGGTGAGGCCGAGCCAGGGCGCCTGAAGATTGGCCTTGCCCTGCGCCAGCAATTCGCCGAGCGAGGCCGATCCGGGCGGCAGGCCGAAGCCGAGGAAGTCGAGCGATGTCAGCGTCGTGATCGAGGAGTTGAGGATGAAGGGCATGAAGGTGATGGTCGCGACCATCGCGTTCGGCAACAGATGCTTGAAGATGATGACGCCGTCGCTGAGCCCCAGGGCGCGCGCCGCCTTCACATACTCGAAATTGCGCCCACGCAGGAACTCCGCGCGCACCAGGCCGACAAGCGACGTCCAGTTGAAGAGAAGCAGGATGCCGAGGAGCAGCCAGAAGCTCGGCACGAACATGGCGGCGAGAATGATGAGGAGATAGAGCGTCGGCACACTGGTCCAGATTTCGATGAAGCGCTGAAAGAGCAAATCGGTCCAGCCGCCGAAATAGCCCTGCACCGCGCCGGCCGCGATGCCGATGACCGACGAGGCGGCGGCGAGGATGAGGCCGAAGAGAACCGAGATGCGGAAGCCGTAGATGAGACGCGCCGCGACGTCGCGGCCCTGATCGTCGGTCCCGAGCCAGTTTTCCCGGCTCGGCGGCGCGGGCGCGGGCACCGGCAGGTTGAGATTGATGGTGCGGTAGTCGTAGCGGATGAGCGGCCAGACGATGTGGCCGCCCGCATCCGCGATGAGCTTGACGACGTAGGGATCGCGATAATCGGCCTCCGTCTGGAACTCGCCGCCGAAAGTCGTTTCGGGATAAGACGCGAACACGGGCGCATAGAGGCCGCCCTTGAAGGTGACGAGGAGCGGCCGGTCGTTGGCGATGAATTCGGCGAAGAGCGAAATGAAGAAGAGCGCGAGAAAGAGCCAGAGGCTCCAGTAGCCGCGCCTGTTCGCCTTGAAATTCCGCCAGCGCCGTCTGTTGATCGGATTGAGGGCGAAGCGACCGGAGGAGAGGAAGCTCATGCCCTCGTCTCCCGGATCAAAAAAGAACCTGTCACCCCGGCCTTCGTGCCGGGGTCCAGGGGACGCTTGGTCGGAGCGTGCCGCCCCTGGGTCCCGGGACGAGCCCGGGATGACATCCAGAGTTTGCGCACAAATCCGGCAAGAAAATTCGGCAACGTCACCCTCAGACCTCCCGCGTCTCGAAGTCGATGCGCGGATCGACCCAGGTATAGGTGAGGTCGGAGATCAGCGCGACGATGAGGCCGATGAGGCCGAAGACGTAGAGCGTCGCGAAGACGACGGGATAGTCGCGGTTGACGATCGACTCGTAGGAAAGGAGGCCGAGCCCGTCGAGCGAGAAGATCGTCTCGATGAGAATGGAGCCTGAGAAGAAGGCGCCGATAAAGGCGCCGGGGAAACCGGCGATCACGATCAGCATGGCGTTGCGGAAGACATGGCCATAGAGCACCTGCCGCTCGTCGAGACCTTTGGCGCGGGCGGTGACAACATACTGCTTGCGGATTTCGTCGAGGAAGGAGTTCTTGGTCAGCAGCGTCGAAGTCGCGAAGCCGCCGATGGTCATCGCCGTCACCGGCAGCACGATATGCCAGAGATAGTCGAGCGCCTTG
>NZ_DATKFR010000339.1:0-2392 GCF_035511255.1 Parvibaculum sp. | reverse complement strand
GCCTTCCTGACCGCGCTCCCGGCGAAGTCTGGATCCTCCTCGATGAGGTCAAGGGCCGCGATGGCGGCGGCGACGGAGGCGGGTGGCAGGCCCGTCGAATAGATCAGCGTGCGGGCGCGGGTGCGGATGAAGTCGCAGACCGCTTTCGAGGCGCAGAGATAGCCGCCATAGGAGCCGATGGCTTTCGACAGGGTGCCCATCTGCAAAGGCACGTCGGCCTTCACGCCGCCGACGAAGCTCGACCCGCGGCCGTCGCCGACGACGCCGATGCCATGCGCGTCGTCGGTCATCAGCCAGGCGCCATGGGCTTTCGCGAGCGCGGCCATGTCGTGCACCGGCGCGAGATCGCCGTCCATGCTGAAAACGCCGTCGGTCAGGATCAGGCAATGGCGCGCGGCCGCTCGATGCGCGGCGAGAAGTTCAGCGAGGTGCGCGAGATCGTTGTGGCGGAAGATGTGCGCCTCCGCGCCCGAGAGCTTCGTGCCCATCAACAGGCAGGAATGCGAGAGTTCGTCCGCGAGGATCAGATCGCCCGGCCCCGCCAGCGCCGGCACGATGCCGAGATTGGCGAGATAGCCCGAACCGAAGATCACGCAGTCTTCCGCCTGCTTCAGCTTCGCGAGCCGCGCTTCGAGAACGCCAAAGAGCGGATGATTGCCGGTGACGAGGCGCGAGGCGCCGGAGCCCGTGCCATAGGTCTCGATGGCGGCAATGGCGGCGGCCTTCACGCGCGGATGCTGCGAGAGATTGAGATAGTCGTTGCAGCAAAAGGAAATGAGCTGCCGCCCGTCGCGCATCGCGTAAGCCTGCTCACGCCGGTCGGTCTCGACGAGGCGGCGGCGAAGATTGCGCGCCTCGAGCCCTGCGAGCTTCGAGGCGGCAAAGGCGTCGAGCGAAGACGTCATGCGTTCACCCGGATGACCGGCTTGCCGATGCTCCGGCGTTCAAGGAGGTCCTGCAGCACGTCGCCCGCCTTTTCGAGTGGGAAGCTCGCCGTCGGTTCGGGATGGATCTTCCCTTCGACGACCCATTCGGTGAGCTTGTGCATCAGCGGGATGTTCGCCTTCGGATTGGCGCGGATTTCGCCGCCCCAATCGACGCCGACGAGAGACGACCGCTTCAGCAGCGCGAGGTTCAACGGCAGTTTCGGAATCTCGCCATTGGCGAAGCCGACGACGAGATGGCGGCCGCCGGGCGCGAGGCAGCGGAAGGCCGTTTCGGAATATTGGCCGCCGACCGGATCGTAGACGAGATTGACGCCGCGCTTTTCGGTCAGCGCATCGAGCGCCTTGCGCCAGTCGGGATCGGAATAGTCGACGACCTCGTCCGCGCCATGCGCCTTCGCGGCGGCGCGCTTTTCCCCGGTCGAGGCGGCGGCGATCACCTTCGCGCCCATCGCCTTGGCGACATCGATCGCGGCCATGCCGACGCCACCGGCGGCGCCCAGCACGAGAACGGTTTCGCCAGGTTGCAGCTTGCCGCAGGTCTCAAGCCCGTAAAGCGCCGTGCAATAGGAGACAAGGAAACCGGCGGCGGCCTCCGAACTCATCTCGTCGGGAATGGACGAGCAGACGACCGATGGCAGCACCAGCTTTTCGGCGAGCGCCCCCTTCGGCGACAGGGCCATGACGCGGGTGCCGAGAAGCTCGCCCGGCAGCCCCTCGCCCAGCGCCTCGATGGTGCCCGCGACCTCGCTGCCCGGCACGAAGGGGAGCGGCAGCTTCACCTGATAGGTGCCGCGCACGAAGAGCGCGTCGACATAGCCGAGGCCCGCCGCTTCAACGGCGAGCAGAACCTCGCCGGGGCCGGGCACGGGCGCTGGAAGCTCCTCAACCTTGAGATCGCGGGGTTCACCGTAATTGACGCAACGAACGGCTCGCATATCGGGTAACTTTCTGGTTCTATTGGGCTTTCAGGCTCCGCCCGGCGCCCCGTGCGGGTCAGGCTAGCCTGCCTTGCATTGCGGGGAAAGCCGCCTATGCTTCGCCCGAACGCGCCACAGCTTCAAGGGAAAACCCGGTCCCATGACCCTTCAGACCCGCATTGAGAACGCCGCCGCCCATGTCACCGCGCGGACGAGCCCGGATACGCTGCGTCACGACTGGACGCGCGACGAAGTGCAGGCGCTTTACGACCTTCCCTTCAACGATCTCGTCTTCGAGGCGCAGATCGTCCATCGCCGCTGGTTCAACCCGAACCAGGTGCAGAAATCGACGCTGCTCTCGATCAAGACCGGCGGCTGCCCCGAAGATTGCGGCTATTGCTCGCAGAGTTCGAAATTCGAGACCGGCCTCAAGGCGACGAAGCTGATGGAAGTCGAGCGTGTGCTCGAGGAAGCGCGCAAGGCCAAGGAAGCGGGCGCCTCGCGCTATTGTATGGGCGCCGCCTGGCG
>NZ_DATKFR010000338.1:0-11701 GCF_035511255.1 Parvibaculum sp. | reverse complement strand
CGCGGCGCGCAGCCGAAAGTCAGCCCCGCGACGAGGGCCGATCCGAGCGCCAGACGAAAGACTCCACGCATGGTATCTATCCAATGAGCCGGCGCACGTCGCGACGCAGCACCGGAAGAACGTCCGTTTCGAACCATGGATGCTTCCTGATCCAGGCATTATTACGCCAGGAGGGATGTGGCAGGGGTAAGGCGGAAGGAAGATAGCTGCGCCACGCGGCCACCGTCTCCGTCAGGCTGGACTTGCGCGCCCGGCCGAGATGCCAGGCTTGCGCATATTGCCCGACCAGCAGCGTCAATTCTATCTGCGGCATCAGCTCGAAAAGCCGGGCGCGCCAATGGCCGGCGCATTCCCGCCGCGGCGGCAGGTCGCCGCCCTTGGCGTCGAGACCGGGAAAACAGAACCCCATGGGGACGATGGCGATGCGTGAGACATCGTAGAATTCGTCCGGGGTCATGCCCATCCAGTCGCGCAACCGATCGCCGCTCGGATCGGTGAAGGGCGTGCCCGACGCATGAACCCGCGTCCCCGGCGCCTGGCCGACGATGCAGACCCGCGCCGTCCGCGACACCCGAAGCACGGGCCGCGGCTCATGCGGCAGCGGCCTGCCCATCGGTTCGTCGATGCAGAGCCGGCAGGTGCGAATTTCCGTTGCGAGCTTGTCGAGCGCGCTGCGACCCATGCGTCCTACTGAACATCCTTCAGCATGTTGCGCGCGATGATGACCTGCTGCACCTGGCTCGTGCCCTCGTAAATACGGAAGATGCGCACATCGCGATAGAAGCGCTCGATGCCGTAATCGGCGACATAGCCCGCGCCGCCATGCACCTGCACGGCGCGATCCGCGATGCGCCCCACGGCCTCCGAGCAGAACAGCTTGCAGCAGGAACTTTCGGTCGCGACATCCTCGCCCGCGTCGCGGCGCCTGGCGGCGTCGAGCACCATGCAGCGGCCCGCATAGGCTTCCATCTTCGAATCCGCCAGCATCGCCTGCACCAGTTGCAGGCTGCCGATCGGCGCACCGAACTGCTTGCGCTCGGCGGCGTATTTCGTCGAGTCTTCGACCAGCCGGTCGGCAACGCCGATGCAGACGGCCGAGATATGCAACCGTCCGCGCTCGAGCACCTGCATCGCGGTGACGAAGCCCCTGCCTTCCGTGTCGCCGAGCAGGCAATCCGCCGGAATGCGCGCATTGTCGAAAACGACGTCGCAGATATGGGCGCCCTGTTGGCCCATCTTCTTCTCGGGCTTGCCGATGATGATGCCGGGAATGTCGCGTGGCACGACGAAGGCCGAAACGCCCTTGGCGCCGGGCGTCTTCGGATCGGTGCGCGCCATCAGCGTGAAGGCATGCGCCCTGTTCGCATTGGTGATGAAACGCTTGGTCCCGTTGACGACGTAGTGGTCGCCGTCTCGGATCGCTGTCGTTTTCAGCGAAGCGGCGTCCGACCCCGCTTCGGGTTCCGTCAACGCGAAGCTGATGATGACCTCGCCGCTGGCGATCTTCGGGAGCCAATAGGCCTTCTGGTCCTCGCGGCCATGCATGACGATGCCCTGGCTGCCGATGCCGACATTGGTGCCGAAGACCGAGCGGAAGGCAGGCGACGTGCGGCCCATCTCGAACATGAGAAGGCATTCCTCCTCCATGTTGAGGCCGAGCCCGCCATATTCGACCGGCACTGAAATACCGAAAAGGCCGAGCTCCTTCATTTCCTCGATGATCTCGGCGGGAACGGCATCCTCCTCCGAGACCTTGTCCTCGATCGGACGCAGCCGCTCGTCGACAAAGCGACGGACGGAGGAAATCAGTTGTTCGCGTGTTTCGGCGTCGAGGGCCATGGTCGCTCCGGCTGACTGGATAAAATCAGGACGGGCGGAATTTAGGCCACGGCCTTCCCAGGGTCAAAGCTTCAAAGAACCGCCACCAGAGCGTCGGATACCCCGACGTCAAACCTCTCCTCGACCGAAATCGGGTGATAGGCCGTCACCGTGAATATGCGGTCCGTCCGTTCGCCGTCGAAGGAAAGCGGCATATAGGCGGCCTCGAAATTCATGTATCCGCGCCCGAGGAATTCCATGTTGCCCCCGACCCCGACCGGCCGCCGCAGCAGCGCGACCGCCTTGAAAAGCTCGTGGAGCAGCGAACCGAGATTGGGTCGCGTCTCGTTCACGTCCAGAATGGCGCACCCGCGATGGTTCTTGCCATGCACGTGTGCCACCTCCTCGCCGATCAGGCGATAGGTCAATGTAAAAGGATCGTGATCCACCTGGATCATCATCAGCTTCGGCATGTGGCGGGCAAAATCGACAGGGTCGATATCCTGAGGACGCGGCATCCGGCGGTCGCCGCGTCGGCTGTACCAGTAGTTCAGCACCTCGAGTACCGCCGGATCGCCGAGGTCTCTCAGCTTGCGAAGCCCCGTGCCGCTCACCTCGGCTTTCGCAACCAATTCCTGATATTCGCCTATCGACATGTTGCGGGCCCTTGCTGCCACCCTCCTGCGCGCGAGCCACAGCATGCGCCAGATCGCCTAACCGACGATGAACGGGTCATTTCAAAATGTCCTTGAGGGGTGCGCCACATTCGCCCTCCCGTGCAATCCGCTCGCTCTCCAGCAGGACCCGGTAGGACGAGCAGCAAAGGATGCGGTCGGTTCGTTCGTCGTCGAAGGAAAGCGGCATATAAACGCCTTCGAATTCCGTCGCGCCCTTGCCCATGGCGTCGAGCATGCCGCCCGCCGCATAGGGCCGTCGCTCCAGCGCCACAAATCTGAAGAGCTCGAACATCATAGAGCCGAATTTCGGGCTCAGATCGTCGAGATCCCTCACCTTGCGGGCCTTGTAATTTCCGCCATGTACGTCGGAGACGACGCCGCCAAGCAGCCTGTAGCTGAGATCGAAGGGATCGTGATCGACCTGGATGAGCTGAAGATTCGGCAAGTAGCGCGCGAAATCGACAGGATCGACCGCGTCGGGATGCGGCATGCGCCGCGCACCGCGCTTGGCCCGCCAATAATCGAGCATGAAGAGCACCGTCGGATCGCGGAGATCCTTGATACGCTTCATCCGCGCCTCGCCCTGGCCGGCGGCGACATTCAGATTCGGGTCGTAAACGTTGGTCACCCACTGCTCCCGCGGTCCGCCCTCCCCGCATGAATAACAAGACCTTACCGCCCATGGACTAACGCGGCGTAAATCCCTTCTTCCTGATTGAACCCGGTTCCTGATAAGAGACGGGTAAATGCAATCCAGAACAGGTCGAACCGATGTCAAAGTCACCTGGCGCACGTCTCGCCGGCTATCAGAGCTGGGATGGCACTGATCCTTTTGAGGACCATGCCGGCCCCTTCTTCTTCAAAAGAACGGAAACCGGTGAGGTACGCTGCGCCTTCGAGGCGACGCCGACGCATTGCAACGGCGGCGGCTTCCTTCACGGCGGGCTTTTGATGACCTTCGCCGATTTCTCGCTTTTCGCCATCGGCCGGGATGCGATCGACGGCCACGCCGTCACCATATCCTTCAACGCCGAGTTCGTCGCCGCCGGACACGCCGGCGACATCGTGGAGGCGCGCGGCGACGTGGTGCAAAAAACCGGCAGCATGGTCTTCCTTCGCGGCCAGGTCTTCACCACATCGGATGGAAGCGAGCGCATCCTTCTCAATTTCAGCGGCATCGTGAAGCGTGTGAGGCGCAAGCCCGAATCTCACTAGTCCGGGCCTCGCCGAAAACGTCGCAACGCCGCGGGAGTCCTGCCGTATGGTGACCCTGAGCATCCTCGACCAGTCTCCGATCCGCCGGGGTGGCTGCGCGGCCGAGGCGTTGGCGAACACGATCGACCTCGCGCGCCATGCCGAGCGGCTCGGCTATGCGCGCTACTGGCTCGCCGAGCATCACAACACGACCTCCTTCGCCGGTTCCGCGCCCGAGATCATGATCGCCGCCGTCGCCGGCGCGACGAGCCGCATTCATGTCGGCTCGGCAGGGGTCATGCTGCCTCATTACAGCTCGCTGAAGGTGGCCGAACTCTTCCGCATTCTCGAAACGCTCTATCCCGGCCGCATCGATCTCGGCGTCGGGCGCGCCCCGGGCTCCGACCAGCGCACCATGCGCGCGCTCCAGCCCGGACCCCAGGCCTATGGCGTCGAGGTCTTCCCGCAGCAGGTCGAGTTGCTGATCCAGTTTCTCGAGGACTCAAACGGCCTCGAGGGCGAAGCGGGCGGCTTTCCCGACGCGCATCCCTGGCGCGGCATTCACGCGACGCCACGCGGCCCCGGCATGCCTGAACTCTGGATGCTCGGCTCCGGCGGGGATGGCGCCATTCATGCCGCGACATTCGGCATGCGCTACTGCTTCGCGCATTTCATCAATCAGGACGCAGGCACCGCACCGCTCGATCTCTACCGGGCAAACTTCAAGCCCTCGCGCCATCTCTCTTCGCCGCATGGCTCCATCGGCGTTTCGGTGACGGTCGCGGAAACGGAGGAAGAAGCCCGCCGCATCGCCGCCCCGCGCAATCTCTGGGTGACGCAGCTTTTGCAGAACCGCGCCGGCCCCTTCCCCTCGATCGAGGAAGCGCTCGCCTACCGGTATACCGAGGAGGAGAAGGTCATGCTGCGCGCCGTCGAACGGCGCGGCATCGTCGGCTCCCCCGAACAGGTGCGCGGCCGCCTGCTTGCCATGGGCGAGGAATATGGCGTCGACGATTTCGTGATCCTGACGATCACCTATGACCAGAAAGACCGCATCCGCTCCTACGAGCTTCTCGCGGAAGCCTTCGCCGTCTGAGGTCCCTTATTCAAAAAGACGAATCTCCGTCTCCGCGACCTGTGCCGCCGCGCGCCGCGCGACCCGCTTTTCGAGTGCGGTCCTGAGACGCTTCTGCCGCTCCTTGGTGATCGGAAAGCGCCAGATGATCGACACCGAGATCACCCAGAGGACCAGCGGCACCAGACAATACATAGCCGTCAAGGTGAACAACGCCTCGGGCGTGTTGGTCTTGATCTGCGGATTGAAGCCGATCCAGCCGAGGATCGGCAGCGCAATGCCGACGCCCGCCGCCTCGGCGCCCTTACGCACCATGCCGAGAAACGCGAAGATGAAGGCCGTGCGTTGCTCGCCGCTCTTCAGCGTGTCGAGATCGACCACATCGGCGAGGATCGACGGTCCGAGGATCGGCGCCGCGCCCATGGAGAGCCCCTGAACGAGCGTGATCGCCAGCATCAGCGGCAGCACGAGGTCTGGATGATCGGGCTTCACCGCATAGATGACGACCGGCACGAGAGCGAAGGCGGAAAGACTGGCGATCCCCGCGACGGCGATCCCCTTGTGCTTGCCGATGCGGTTGCCGAGCGTCACCCAGAAAGGCGAACCGACGACGCCGGCAGCGAAAAGCAGGAAGATCAGGACCGAACTCATCGTCCCGAAATTTGCGACATGTTCGAAGAAGAGGACCGCGACGCCTGCATTGATCGAACCCGCCAGCGCTCCCAGAACCGACGTTGTCAGAAGTATGCGGAAAGGCCCGTTGCGCATCACGATGCGCAAGCCCTTGCGGAAAGGAATATTCTGAATCTGCTTGGGTTGCGGCTCGGGCACAGAGAGAAACATGACGAGGCCGCAAACCGGCAGCAGCGCGACGGGCAACCAGCCGAGCACCGCCATCGCACCGCGTCCCGCCGAGTTTCCGTCGTGATCGAAAAGATATGCCCCGACGATCGGCGCCGTGATCGACATCAACAATCCGATGAGCAGGAAAATCTCGCGGCTTCCGGCAATGCGATTCCGCTCTTGATAATCGCCCGATATTTCCGCGCCCCAGGCGCTGTAGGGGATGACGATCAACGTGAAAGCGAAGTAGATCGCGGAAATCCAGATCAGAAGATAGAGGTTCGACACTTCGCCCGGCGGCACGAAGAGCATGTAGCCCGACAGCATCATCAGCGGAATGCCGACGAGAACCCACGGGCGGCGGCGTCCCCACCTCGTATGTGTGCGATCGCTCAGCGCCCCCACCAGCGGATCGGTGACGACGTCGCTCAGCCGCGCGATCATCAGAATGAAACCGATCGCCGCGAGATTGAGCCCGAGCGTACCCGAATAGAAGGGCGGAATGTAGATCGCGACCGGAAGGCCGATGACGGCCAGCGGCATGACCAATTGGCCGTAGGCGATCAGCTTCCAGTTCGAAAGACGCTTTACGCTCATCGTGTACCGACGATCCTGTTCGTTTGATGGGACGCTGCCTCGGCAGCCGCTCAGTCCGCGGGCATAACCCGCGGTTCGACAGCCAGCCTCGACGCGGCGCGGCGGGCAAGCCGCCGCTCCAGCGCGCCGCGCAGACGTTGCTGCCGCTCATGCGTGATCGGATATTGCGCAACGATAAAAACGCAGCCGACCCAGAGCGCAAGCGGCACCAGGCAATACATCGCCGTCAGCATGAAGAGCGCGAAAGGCGTATTCACAGATCCACTAGCATTGAAGCCCGACCATGAGAGGATCGGCAGGGCGATCCCGACGCCGGCCGCCTCGAATATCTTCCGCACCATCGCAAGGAAGGCAAAGAGAAAGGCCGTGCGCTGTTCGCCGCTCTTCAGCGTGTCGAGGTCTACGACGTCGGCGAGCATCGACGCGCCGAGAATGGGGGACGCGCTGCTCGTAAGCCCCTGCACGACGATGATCGCGAGAAGTGCCGGAAAGACCCATTCAGGCGCAATGGGCTTCAACCAGTAAATCACCGCCGGTACGAGCGCGAAGGCGCAAAGACTGACGATGCCGGCGAGCACGACGCCGCGATGCTTGCCGATCCGCCCGCCCACACGCACCCAGACCGGGGAACCGACGACGGCGGCGAGAAACAGCACGAATATGAGCAAGGAACTCTGGCTGCTGGCCAGGCCGGCCACCTTTTCGAGAAAGAGAATCGCGACGCCCGCATTCACCGATCCCGCGATCGCTCCAAGCATGACCGTAAAGAGGATGAGGCGAAACGGCCCGTTGCGCAGTGCGATGCGCAGGCCCTGCCGAAAGGCGATGGGCTCCGTGTGGTGGAAGGACGGCTCGGGGACGAAGCGAAAAAGCACCGTTGCGCAGATGGGCAGCATGACGGCGGTGATGATGCCGAGCGCCGCCATGGAGGTGCGGCTGGCGGCCGTGCCGTGGTCGCCGCTTTGCGAGGCGACGATCGGCACCGTGATTGCGACGAGCAATCCGATCAGCGAGAACATCTGGCGGCTGCCTGTTATGCGGTTGCGCTCGTGATAGTCGCCCGAGATTTCCGCTCCCCACGCGCCATAGGGAATTTCGATCAGAGTGTAGCCGATATAGATCGCCGATATCCATGCGAAGAGATAGAGGTTCGAGATCGAGATCTGCGGCATGAAGAGCATGATCGACGAGATCATCATGACGACGACGCCCGCGATCACCCAGGGCCGGCGCCGGCCCCAGCGTGTCCGTGTCCGGTCGCTCCAACGGCCGATGAAGGGATCGATGACCACATCCGCCAGTCGCGCCAGCATCATCACGATGCCGACGGCGGCAAGATCGAGGCCGAGCGTGCCCGAATAAAAAGGCGGGATGTAGATCGCCAGCGGCAATCCGATCACCGCCATGGGCACGACGAGAAAACTGAACGCGAAAAGTTCTCCCTTGTTCAGCCTGACATTCGCCGCAGAATCCATCCCTTCCCGCCTCCCAACGGTTAGTAAGCGGAGATTACTATCCAGTCAGAACTGTCTGCAATGTAAATCGCGCCTTCAGCTTGCGTTCAGGTGCGCCTTCCTATGGTCACCCTGCAGACGCCGAAAGGCTGACGCGACGTCTTTCTCCAGAACTTATCGGGTGCTGAGAAAGAAGTCCTTGGCGGCGCCCAGACCGTACCCCATGGGCGCCGCCATCATTTTATGTGATGAGGCCGATCACGGCGCCCGTCATCGAGGTTGCCAGCGTACCCGAAACGATGGCGCGCGTGCCGAGCGTCACGATGTCCGATCGCCGCGACGGCGCGAGCGCCGTCAGTCCGCCGATCAGAATGCCGACGCTGCCGAGATTGGCGAAGCCGCACATCGCATAGACCATGATGAGCGCCGAGCGGGGGGAGAGCGTGCCGGGCGGCAGATGCGCAAGATCGATATAGGCGATGAACTCGTTGAGGATCGTCTTAGTCCCCATGAGCTGCCCGGCCGTCTCCATTTCCGACGCCGGCACACCCATCAGCCAGACGAGCGGCGAGAAGGCCCAACCGAGCATCCGCTGCAAGGTCAGCGGACCGCCCCAGACATCCGGAAACGCGGCCAGAATGATATTCACCAGCGCGACGAGCGCGACCATCACGATGAGCATCGCGAGGATGTTGAGCAGCAGATGTAGCCCATCGACCGTGCCGCGCGTCACCGCGTCCATACTGCTCTCGTAATCGACCAGCGGCCGATCGCCCGCGACGCCGGTTCCGACGAAGCCCGCCTCCTCCGGCACCATCAACCGCGCCACCGTGATGCCCGCCGGCAGCGAAATCAGCGAGGCGACGAGAATTTGCCCGAGCGCGCCATGCACCACCGGCTCGAGCACGCTCGCATAAAGCACCAGCACCGTGCCCGACACGGTCGCAAGCCCCACCGTCATCATGATGAAGAGTTCCGCCCGCGTCAGCCGCTCCAGATAGGGCCGGATCAGCAACGGCGCCTCGACCATGCCGACGAACATCGACGATGCCGAGGCAAGCCCCACCGCGCCCCCGAGCCCCATGCTCCTTTGCAACAGAAATGAGAAGCCCCGCGTCACCCAACCGAGCACCCGCCAGTGCCACAGCAGCGCCGACAGAGCCGACATGACGAGCACCAGCGGCAAGGCCTGGAACCCCAGCACGAAGAGATTGGCCGGCGCCTTGACGTCGAAGGGCGTCGGCCCTCCGCCCACATAGCCGAAGACGAAACCGGTTCCCGCCCGCGTCGCCTCGGTCAGCGCATCGACCGCGCCATTGAGCGCGAGCAACCCGGCCCGCGTCGCCGGAATTTTGAGAAGCAGAAGCGCAATTGCGATCTGGAGCGCGATGCCGACCGCCACCTGGCCGACAGAGAAAGCCCGCCGCCGCTCGCTGATGGCCCAGGCGATGGCCACGATAATCGCGAGCCCGAAGGCGCTTTGCAGGGACAGAAGGGACATCGACGCTCCGTAAATCGCGCCAGCCCCGGAATTGGGGCGACAGGACCCTATATAAGGGGTCCCGGAAGGGCGGGGATAAGTTCGGCCGCGAGTGTGGCCAAGGCCCTTCGTTCACGCAACAACGGCCTCCTTGACCCCCCGGCGGCCATCATGCACAAACTCACCCCCGAAACAGGCCCTGCCCCAGGGGCGCCAATGGCCGCCTACACGGCGCCGACAAACCTCCAATCGGTGCCGGAACGGCACTGGCAAACTTCCAATCGGTGCCGGAACGGCGCCGGCAAACCTAACCGGAGATCAGACCCATGAGCATTCGTTTTGACGGCAAAGTCGCCATTGTGACCGGCGCCGGCGGCGGCCTCGGCCGCAGCCATGCGCTCGAACTCGCCCGCCGCGGCGCCAAGGTCGTCGTGAACGATCTCGGCGGTTCGCGCGACGGCACCGGCGCCCACTCGGAAGCGGCCAAGGCCGTCGTCGAGGAGATCAAGGCGCTGGGCGGCGAAGCGATCGCCAACGGCTCCAGCGTGACGGACGATGCCGGCGTCGCCAACATGGTCAAGCAGACCATGGACGCCTTCGGCCGCATCGACATCCTGGTCAACAATGCCGGCATCCTGCGCGACAAGTCGTTCTCGAAGATGGAAATCGGCGACTTCCAGCTCGTCGTCGATGTCCATCTCATGGGCACCGTGAAGCCGACCAAGGCCGTCTGGCAGATCATGAAGGATCAGGGCTACGGCCGCATCATGGTCACCACCTCGTCGACCGGCCTCTACGGCAATTTCGGCCAGACGAATTACGGCGCGGCCAAGCTCGGCGTCTACGGCTTCGTCAACACGCTGAAGATCGAAGGCCAGAAGGACAATATCCGCGCCAACATCCTCGCGCCCGTCGCCTATACGCGCATGACGTCGGACCTGATGCCGCCGGAAGCCGAAAAGATGCTCGCGCCGGAAGCCGTGACCCCCGCCGTCATCTACCTCGTTTCGGAAGATGCGCCGACGGGCGTCTGCATCTGCGCGGGCGCCGGCGTTTTCGCCTCGGCCCGTATTGAAGAATCGGAAGGCGTGTTCCTCGGCGCCGGCGTCACCGCCGAAATGGTCGCCGAGAACATCGGCAAGATCACCGACTTCTCGAACGCGACGCCCTTCTTCATGGGCGGCGAGCAGACCGGCAAGTTCTTCAAGCTCGCCACTGGCGGCAAGTAAGCAGCTCCGGTTGCCGACGAATTGGGGAGCCTTCGGGCTCCCTTTTTTGTTTCAATCCAGCGACTTTTCCATCCGCCACACCACCACCGGCGAACGTCCCGTCATGTGGCCGAGCGTGCTTTCCACTTCGGCCGTCACCGCCCAGCCGTGCTTTTCATAGAAGGCTCGTGCGCGGTCATTGCCCGTCCGGCACTGAAGCCATATGCATCGATAGCCCTTCTCTCTCAACGCCGCTTCCCCCGCCGCGAGCAATAACGGCGCGACGCCATGCCCGTGCCATGCGGGCAGCACGAACACCTGTGCGATCCCGTCGCCTTCCCAATGCGCGAAGCCGACGACCTCACCGGCGACGCAGGCGACGATCGTATCGACCGGCGGCGACGCAATGCGTTCGGTGAAAAACCGGAAGGGTCTTCCGTCCGCGATGTCCGGGTCGAGCGCCGCATGGCTCTGATGCCAACCATCGTGCCAAACGCGAGCGAGCGCCGGAATGTCTCCGGCGCTCGCCTGTCTGATCGTCATGTCTGGAAAGACGTCGCTCAAAGTCCGAGCACGGCCTTTGCCATGATGTTGCGCTGAACCTCGTTCGAGCCCGCATAGATCGACGCCTTGCGCAGCGAGAAATAATAGGGCGCCGTCGTAAATGCGTTCTTCGGGCCGATATCCGGCTCGTTCGTATCGATCATGCCGTCCTCGACGAAGGGAATGGCATAGCTGCCGAGCACTTCGACAGCAAGCTGCGACACTTCCTGCTGGAGCTCGGTGCCGCGGCACTTCAACAGCGAACTCTCCGGACCGACATTGCCGCCCGTCGAAAGCGCCGAGAAGATGCGCAGCTCCGTGAATTCCATCGCCGTGATCTGCGCGTCGAGATCGGCGACACGCGCCTGGAACGACGGCTCGTCGGCGACGAGGCGCCCGTCGACCTTCGTTTCCTTGGCCATCTTCCGAACCTTGTTCAGCGCGCGATAGAGGCCCGCCGAATAGGGATTGCCGCGCTCGAATTCGAGCAGGTACTTCGCATAGGTCCAGCCCTTGTTCTCCTCGCCGATGCGGTTCTCGATCGGAACCTTCACGTCGGTGAAGAAGACCTGGTTCACTTCCTGATGCGGACCCGGCGTTCCGTCGAGCAGCACCAGCGGTTCGACCTTCACGCCCGGCGTCTTCATATCGATCAGCAGGAACGAGATGCCTTCCTGCGGCTTGCCCTCTTTCGAGGTCCGCACGAGGCAGAAAATCCAGTCCGCCCACTGCGCAACCGAGGTCCAGATCTTCGAGCCGTTGACGAGATAATGATCGCCCTTGTTCTCGGCCTTGGTCTGAAGCGAGGCGAG
>NZ_DATKFR010000337.1:0-11298 GCF_035511255.1 Parvibaculum sp. | reverse complement strand
CACTGGGCGCTCGAAGGGGCGGACCTTTATTGGGGCGACGTCTTCGGCGACGATTGCCGTCTCGTCGGCTACGAGAATGACGGCTGCCCGCTGACCTTCGGCGAAGACGGTTTGCCCCGCGCCGTACCGCGCCTCGGCGTGCCCGAAAATCTCGAGATCATCGCGACGGCGCCGGTCACTCTCGGCGAACCGCGTTCGGAGTTCGGCGGCCTCGTTCCGCCGGAGCCCTTCGCTGTCCTCACCCGCGCACGCGAAGGTTTCGACAGTCCCGAAAATCGCGAACGCCTGATGCGCGGCCACGCCGTCCTCGCGACCTTCAAACGCGGCATGGGCGAGGTCTTCAATTCTGGCACGACCGAATGGGCCTATGGCCTGAAAGCCGGCAATCCCTTCGTCGACCGGATCACGCGCAACGTCCTCGACCGGGCATTGGCGAAGGGCTGAAGAGTCCATCTGTAAGAGCCCTCCCCCTTGAGGGCTGAGGCGGAACAGCAATCGGTCCGGGGGACCGATTGCCCGCCGAAGGGTTGGGAGGGGGGGCCACACGCAGAGCACCCGAAATACCCCCCCCGAAAAATCCGCCGCACGAATTTTTCGACCTCCCCTCAAGGGGGAGGTACAAGCAGACTGCGCCTCCGCGCGCAAAACCCTCCTTACAGCGGCGCGCAAACCGCCGTCTTGCGGACCGCGTCGAGCGCCGGATAGGCCGCCGCGCTTTCGACCACGCGTCGTACCAGCACGAGACCCTTCGCGGTCGGCGCGCCGACCACCTCGGCGCCGGCCGGCACATTCGTCGGCGGCGTCGCCCCCGGTCCCACGATCACGATGTCGAGCGGCTTGCCGTCGGCCTCCCGGTCGTTGCGCGCGAAGTAATTGTCCGTCGTCGCCGAATAAAGCGCGACAGAGGTATAGGGCGCCGTCAGCGGCACCGTGACATGCACCGGCCCTTTGCCGAGATCGAGCGCGCAGACCGAATAGGCGAGGTCGGGGCTCGGCCGCACCACGCCGCGCGCCGTCGCCGTCGGCAGCGGCGGATGCCGGAATTCGTTCGCCTCGGCGCCTTCGGCGACTTTCGAGACGACCTTGGACATGATGAGCCGCGGCATTTCGCGGACGAAGCCGACATGCACGACAATGGCGACGAGCGCGACGCCGGCGACGAAGATCAGGGCGCGCTTCATTTGCAGCTCTCCTTGGTGATGTGCGGCAGTTCGGCCGCGGCCGGCGCGGCATAGACGCTCGCCTCGGGATTGTAGAAACGCGCCGTGAGGTCGAAGCTCTCTCCTGCCTTCACCGGCACCCAGTTGCCCTCCTGCCGGTCGGGCGAAACGCGCACGATATAGTGCCCGTCCGCTTCCCGCTTCACCGTCGTCTTGGCGAAGGAGTAGATGCCGGCGTCGTTCGGGATCAGATAGCTGTCGGGCCCATAGGCCGTGACGCTCCACCAGCGCGCGGCGAGGTCCTTGCCCTCCACCACATAGGTGCAGCTTCCCGAAAGCTTCTCGCCCGCGTCGTCGGTCCCGGCCGTGTAATAGATCGTTTCCTTCTTGTCGAGCGCGAGGAGCCCGTACCGCGCCACTCTTGCGCGCGTATACATGTCGGCATCCTTGCTGCCATTCGCGAGATTCGTGTTCCACGGACCGACCTTGATCTGTCCGCCGAGCCCCACGCCCCTTATCGCGAAATCGGCGGAGAAATAGCCGATCGCGATGCCGAGCAGCACCATGCCGCCCCAATAGGCGATCTTTTTCATAATAGTCTCCATACGGATTAATACGGCCTGTCGCCGACAATGGTGACGCGCTCCATGCGCCGCACCGCCGGCCAGTAGTCGGACACCGCGTAATGCTGGCAAGCCCGATTGTCCCAGAAGGCGATCGAGTTGGTCCGCCAGCGAAAGCGGCATTGATATTCGGGGATCGCGGCTTGCGCATAGAGATGCCGGAGCAGCGCGTCGGATTCGCCGCGCTCCATGCCGACGATGTATTGCGTGAAGGCTGCGTTGACGTAAATCCCCTTGCGCCCCGTCTCGGGATGCGTCCGCACCACGGGATGCTCGGCCTCGGGATATTGTTTCTGGAACGCCTCGATCTCCGCCTCGGGCTTCCCCCGCTGACGCATCCGTGCGCGGAAATGCGTGAAGTCGTGGATCGCGGTCCTGCCCTCGACCTTCGCCTTCATGTCATCGGAAAGCCCTTCATAGGCCGCATACATGTCGGCAAAAAGCGTGTCGCCGCCGACGTCGGGCACCTCGAGTGCGCGCAAAACCGAGCCGAGCGAAGGCTCGAGCCGCCAGGTCACGTCGCTATGCCATGTATTTTCCCGGCCCGGCCGCTCGCGGTCATGGGTGATGGCGAGTACTTCCGGGTAGCCGGCTTTCTCCGGCGCGAAGGGGTGCACCTCGAGCGCGCCGAACCGCCGTGCGAACGCGATGTGCTCGTCCGTCGTGATGTTCTGGTCGCGGAAGAAAATCACCTTCCATTCGAGCAGCGTCCGGCGCAGCGCATCGAGCGTCGCCGTGTCGAGCGGCTTTGCGAGATCGATCCCGCCGAGTTCGGCGCCGATGGTCGGCGTCAGCGGCGTCACGTCGAAGGGCAGCGAAGCGGTCGCGGCCGCTTCCTGTCTCACGGCTTCGTTCATGATGTCTCCTCCGAGAACCCGGGCCTCCCCGCCCCATGGAAGGGAAGCTAGACCCGGGCCCGCGAACCTCCTGCATGGAAAGTTTGAAAATTCCGCATTACGGAATTACGATCGGACATGGCCAGCGAACCCGTCCAGCCCGTCCTCCGGGCACTCCAGATTCTCGAGGCGTTGAACCAGGAAACGGTGACGACTCTCGAAAAACTGCATGAGCGGACGGCACTTCCGAAGCCGACGCTGGTGCGGCTGCTCGACACGCTGATCGACGGCGGCTATGTCCGCCGCATCTCGCGGACGGCAGGCTATGCGCTGGCCGAGCGCGTGCTGCGTCTCTCCAACGGCTTCCGCTATGCCGACCGCGTCGTCGATGCGGCGCGGCCCTTCATGCATGCGCTGACGGCGGAACATAAGTGGCCGGTCGCCATCGCCACCTTCGAGAACAACGCAATGATCGTGCGCGCCGGCACGCGCCACAAGAGCCCCTTCAGCACCGATCCGAACTACCTCAACACGAAACTGCCGATGCTCGTCTCGGCGCTCGGCCGCGCCTATCTCGCCTTCTGCCCGGACGATGAGCGCGAGACCATCCTCGCCATGCTGCGCATGTCGTCGGCCCGCGTGAACGCCACCGCGCGCGACGAAAAAGCCGTCGCCCGCCTTCTCTCCGGCATCCGCAAGAACGGCTATGCCTCGACGGCGCCCGTCCCCGGCGATCCCTCGATGGGCCTCGCCATCCCGATCATGCGCGGGGCCGACGTCGCCGCCGCCATGACCATGCGCTATTTCGGCTCGGCCATGACGGAGGAAGAGGCCGTCCGCCGCTATCTCGCCCCCATGCGCGCCGCCGCCCTCGCGATTTCAGCCTCGCTGGAGGGCCGGGAATGATCCGGGCACAGTTCTGGAGATAACCGGATAGATGGGGGGGAGCGTCACGCTGGTCAAGGGACGAATTTCGTCCGTCGGCGAATTTATTTCGCGAAAAACTTATCCCCGGTTCGGCAGCGCTCGACTCGGCTGGAAAGCCCTCCCCCCCTTGAGGGGGAGGGTTGGGAGGGGGGTAGGCTGTGGGAAAAACCCTCGCGGATATCCCACTACCCCGCCCGCGAGATCGAAACGCCCACCTTGCCCGGCAGATCCGCGCGCACCTTGAGCGACTGGTTCGCATCGTCCCGCGTCGCCGTGCCGCCCTCGATCTCGACCGAAAAACCGTCCGGGTACTGAAGCTTCGGCACGAAGATCTCCGTCTCGCCCTCGCCCGTCGCCTCGTAGACATAGCGGAAGGCGCCCGTCTCGCGCTTGAACTTCATCTTGAGCGGCCGTCCCGCCGTCGTCCGCGCATAGGGACGCACGAAACCCTCGAGCGCCCGTCCGCCCGAGTCGATGTCGTTCGAGACGCGCTGGTCGGCGGAATAGATCGACAGGTCTTCCTGGTTCCAGCCGTCGCCCACCGCCTGGTCGTTGCGGTTCGACGCCGTATAGTTCCACTGCGTCGAATTGATGAGCAGCGCGTCCATCGCGTTGTACATGAGGTCGAGCGCGATGACGTGCTTCTCCCAAGGGCCGGCCCCCCGGTCCCCCGCCGCCCAGGCCTTGAAGGCGGCGGCATGATCGAGGTCGTAGGGAATGCCGAATTCGCCGATCAGCGTCGGCGCGCCCGTGCCGTCGTTCAGCGTCTTCGAGTTCTCCTTGATGAAGCCGAGTTGGCGCGTATAGGCGTTCTCGATCGCCTCCGGCCCTTCGAGCACGCGGCCGGAAAACGGGTTGAACCACTTGGGATAGTTGAACTGTTTCGTCGCCAGCGTGACGATGTCGTACCAGTGGCTCGCATTGACCGTGCCGCGCGGCGTGTCCTTCGGAAATCCATGCGCGAGCCCTTCGCCCGGATCGAGTTCCGCGAAGAGCAGCCAGTCGGGATCGACGGCGCGGATGCGCTGCGCGACGCGCTGGAAAAACGGCCCCATGAAGTCGCGCTCCATGGCGACGGTCTTACCTCCCTGCTTCAGGAAGAAGAACTCGTCGAGGGCTTCGATGTCGTCGCCCTTCATCCGGTAGGCGCCCGCGCGCTCGAAGGGGCATTCCACGCCCTTCAGCCAGATAGGCACACGCGCCTCGTTGACCGTCACGTCGCCCTTCGACCGGATCTTGAACTCCTTCGGATCGACGCCGAGATCGGGAATGGCGCGCGTCAGCCCGCGTGCAACCGCGAGCCCGTCGAGCGGCGACCAGGCGAGACCCGGCCGCGGCGGCGTCGGATCGATCTCGCTCTTGGCGAGGTGGCGATAGCTCAGATGCTGCCCGACCCAGCCCGAGCCCGGCTCGTTGAGCGAGTCGAAGCCGATGACGTTCGGCAGTCCCTTGAGCTTGCGCGCGACGGTCTCCATCGCGCCGAGATAATGATCCTGCAGGAAGTCCTGCACGTTCCGCCCGTCGACCGTGAAGTCCGGGCAGAAGGCGCGGCCCGCGAAAAAGAAGGTCCACATCAGCGCATTCGCCGGATAGCGGTAGTTCTGCGACCAGGTCATGGTCGGATAGCGGTCTTCCTGCCGCCCGCCGCGCGCGAAATCGTATTTGTACTGCATCACATGGGCGGCGCCGGCCGCGTGGAACTTCGTGAAGTCGAGACCGACCGCCTCGAAGAGCCAGGCCGGCGCGCCGTCGCCGCCGGTCATGCGGCTCCAGACGTCCTGATGGAAATCGACGAAGACATACATGCCGTACTCGTCGGCCATGCG
This sequence comes from Parvibaculum sp., assembly GCF_035511255.1. Taxonomy (GTDB): domain Bacteria; phylum Pseudomonadota; class Alphaproteobacteria; order Parvibaculales; family Parvibaculaceae; genus Parvibaculum. Next base: position 5,926 of record NZ_DATKFR010000337.1, on the reverse strand, counting down.
GCAGAGCGTGGCGAAATAGTCGAGATAGGCCTCGTCGTATTTCCCCGGACCTTCATGCTCGACCGCTTCCCAGGTCGTCAGCAATCGCAGGCAGTTGAAGCCCCAGGCCTTCAGCCGGCCGAAATGCTCATGCGCCTCGTCGAGCGGAAAGGGACGGCCGACGAAGGAGACGGTCCGGTGATCTGAGAAGTCGCTCGGAATGTTGGTGTGGCCGTTCGGCGTGAAGGGCACCTTGCAGTCGCCGCCGAGATTGACGCCGCGCAGGATATGCGTCCGGCCGTCCTCGCCCTCGAACCACTCGCCCTCGATCTGCAGCCTCGGCAACGCCATCAGGTCCTCCCCAAAATTTGTGGAATATCTTTTGTTCGGGAGAGGATAGCGGCTGGCGCGGCCAGCACAACCGATAGCGTTGTCATACGTGCCAAAAACGGAAGGCCGCACCGATCCCGCCTGCCAGGCGGGCGCTTGTCCAAAGCCGGCAATTGCGTCCCATCCGGAAAAAAACAACTGTTTTTTGTTGAATGGGTGCGGCAGGTTGCGGGGGAGTGCCCGGATTGTCACCGGCCTCGTTCAAAATGGCACCCTCTGAAACACGCCACTATTCGACGGATCTGCATGAATTCCCTGCCCCCGCTCCCGCAACAGCCCGCAGGCACACCCTGGCCCACCGCCGATTGGCCGCAAGGCGATCTTCCCCCGGCGCTGGACCGCCGCCGTTTCGACGCCCTGCTCGATCATGCCTTCACGCCGGAAGCGCCCGCCGATCTCGGCGAGACCCATGCCTTCGTCGCCATCCACAAGGGACGGCTGGTGCATGAGCGCTACTGGACCGGCTTCGGTCCCGATGTCACCTGTCACTCTTGGTCGAAGGCAAAGAGCATCACCCAGGCGCTGGTCGGCATTTTGGTCGGCGAAGGCAAGCTCGACATCCATGTAACCGCGAACGTTCCCGAATGGCGCGAGACGCCGGGCGATCCGCGTCGCGCCATCACGCTCGACCAGCTTCTGCGCATGTCGAGCGGCCTCGCCTTCAACGAGGACTATTCGCCGGAGAACCCGTCGGACGTCATCGAGATGCTCTGGGGCGAGGGCAAGGACGACGTCGCGCATTTCGCGGCCTCCTTCCCGCTCGACCATGCGCCGGGCAGCTTCTATTCCTATGCGAGCGGCACGACGAACATCGTCAGTCGCTGCGCGGCCCGCGCCGCCGGCGCTTTCGGCCCCGACTTCGAAGCCTTCATGCGCAAGCGCCTCTTCGATCCGATCGGCATGTCGAGCGCGCAACCCAAATGCGACAAGGCCGGAACCTTCATCGGCTCGTCCTTCTGTTTCGCGACCCCGCGCGACTTCGCCCGCTTCGGCTTGCTCTATCTGCGCGGCGGCGTCTGGGACGGACGGCGCATCCTTCCGCCGGGCTGGGTCGATTATGCGCGCACGCCGACCTGGCAGCAGCCCGAGGCGACGGACGGGCCCTATGGCGCCCATTGGTGGATCGGCCTCGCCGGCCCCGGCTCGTTTTCGGCCAACGGCTATGACGGGCAATACACCGTCCTCGTGCCGGACCTCGATCTCATTCTCGTGCGGCACGGTAAATCGCCGATCCCCGCCAAGGAAAACGTCAAGCGCTGGCTTGCCGACATCGCGGATTGCTTCCGCGTCTGAGGCGAGCATCGACGATCCGTTGAGAAATCCGTCTGCCCAGCGCTAGACTGACGCCGTCCTCATTTCGGGAGACAAGCGTGGGAAGCATCGTCCGGTTTCCGAGCGACCTCGTGACCGATCATGACCGCCGGCGGCTCACATCCGCGGCGGAAGGGTCTCCCTTCGACATCGAATTCCGAAAAAACCGGCAAAATGCAGTCGCGCCCTATCTTGTGCGCTGCGGCCATATGCGTCCAAGCTACCGGCTCAGAAAAACGAGCGATGGCTGGGAGGCGATCGACCTCGGCACGGAGACCACCGGCATCGTCGCCGCAAAGGCGAGACGGCCGGAAGACCTGCTGAAGCAGCTTTCGGAACGCCCGCCCTCCTGAGCCGGAAACAAAATGGGGAGGATCTGAAATGAACGTCGTCACGAAAATCGCGCGGCCGGAAGATGTCGGCCTGAATTCGGCGCGGCTTGCCGCCATCCCGCAATATTTCGGCTCCTATGTGGACCGCGGAAAGCTCGCCGGCCTTTCGACGCTCGTCGCGCGGCGCGGGCAGATCGTGCATTTCGAAGCGATCGGCAAGCGCGACCGCGAGCTCGGCGCGCCGATGGAGCGGGATTCGATCTTCCGCATCTATTCGATGTCGAAGCCGATCACGAGCCTCGCCCTGATGATGCTTTTCGAGGAAGGGCATTTCCAGCTCAACCACGAAGTCCATCGCTACATCCCCGAATTCAAGAAGCTCCGCGTCTGGGCCGGCGGCACCAACGCGGCCTGGGCGACGAAGGAGCCGGCGCGGCCGATGACGATCCGCGATCTCCTGACGCATACGTCCGGCCTCACCTACGGCTTCATGAACCAGCACCCCATCGACCGCATGTATCGCCATGCCGGCATCGGCGGCGCGGCGACGAACGGCATGACGCTGAAAGACATGGTGGCGAAGCTCGCCGACATTCCGCTGCTCTTCTCGCCGGGCGGAGCCTGGAACTATTCAGTCTCGACCGATGTCTGCGGTTATCTCGTCGAGGTCTTGTCCGGCATGCCGCTCGACGAATTCCTGCAAGCGCGCATCTTCGGTCCGCTCGGCATGGTCGATACCGGCTTCGGCGTGCCGCAGGACAAGCTCCACCGCTTCACCGCGAATTACGAGAGGAATCCGCAGACCGGGGAGACGCGCCTCTTCGACAAGAGCGACGCCTCGAGCACCTATGCGCGACCCAATCCCTTCCTCTCCGGCGGCGGCGGCCTCGTTTCGACCATGACGGATTACTGGCGCTTCTGTCAGATGTGCCTCAACGGCGGCACCTTCGAGGGCACACGCCTCGTCTCGCGCAAGACGCTCGAATTCATGCGCGCGAACCATCTGCCCGGCGGTCGCACGATGAAGGAAATGAGCCTGTCGAGCTTCGGCGAACTCGCCGCCGAAGGCGCGGGCTTCGGCCTCGGCTTCCAGGTGATCCTCGATCCGGCCGAAGCGCAATCCATCGGCTCGGTCGGCAACTATTCCTGGGGCGGCGCCGCCTCGACCTATTTCTGGATCGACCCCGAGGAAGAACTCGTCGCGATCCTGATGACGCAGTTGATGCCGTCCTCGACCTATCCGCTCCGTCCGCAGATGCAGCAACTCGTCTACGCCGCCATCGAGGATTGATCGACGCAATCAACCCAACCACAACCAGTGTCATCCCGGCGAAAGCCGGGACCCATTGGCTCCCTTAGCAGACAAAATAGCGCAACGAATTCGCCCAACGACGTGAACAAATCGGCGCCGTGGCAAAATGAAAGGGGAGTGGGTCCCGGCTTCCGCCGGGATGACACATAAGGGAGTGATGCCGTTGGGCGGCGGGAATATTTCGTCTATCCTCCGCCCATCATGCCCCTCTGGATTCCCCTCACCATTGCCGCCGCCTTTCTGCAGAACCTGCGGTCGACGCTGCAGAAGCAACTGACCGGCGAACTCTCCGCCGTCGCCGCCACCTATGTTCGCTTCGCTTTCGGCCTGCCGATCGCGCTCGTCTATTTCTGGGGACTGCATAAGATCGCCGGCACCGCGATCCCGACGCCGAACTGGACGTTCCTCGCATGGTGCCTCGTCGGCGGCCTCGCGCAAATCTGGGGCACGGCGCTTCTGGTCGCACTCTTCGCCTATCGGAACTTCGCCGTCGGCACGACCTACTCGAAAACCGAAACCGTGCAGGCCGCGCTCTTCGGCATGCTGGTGCTGGACGATCATCCGAGCCTTGGCGCCGCCGCCGCGATCCTGGTCAGCCTTGCGGGCGTCGTCGCGATCTCGATGGCGAAATCGCATCTCACCCTCGGCAATTTCGCGCGCTCGCTCGCCGAGCGTCCGACACTGATGGGCCTCGGCTCCGGCGCCACTTTCGGCATCGCCGCCGTCTCCTATCGCGCGGCATCGCTCTCGCTCGACCGTCCCGACTTCCTGATGCCCGCCGCCTTCACCCTCGTCACCGTGCTCGTCATCCAGACCGTCGCGATGACGGCCTGGCTCGCATGGCGCGAACCCGCTCAGCTTGCGGCGACGGCACGCGCCTGGAAGGTGAGCTCCCTCGTCGGCATCGCGGGCTCGCTCGCCTCGATGGGCTGGTTCACCGCGATGACCATCGAGAACGCGGCCTATGTCCGCGCCCTCGGCCAGATCGAACTTGTCTTCACCTTCGCCTCCTCGCATTTCCTCTTCCGCGAGAAGACGGAACGACTGGAGTTGGTCGGCATCCTCGCCGTGATCGGCGGGATTTTGTTGCTGTTGTTTACGAGGTAGCGCCACGCCCTCAAAAAATTCAGTGTCATCCCGGCGAAAGCCGGGACCCACTCGCCTCAGCCTTTGCCGCAGCGCAGACTTGTTCGCATGGTAGAGGCAAATTCAATGCGCAATCTTATCTGCTAAGGGAACCAATGGGTCCCGGCTTTCGCCGGGATGACACGGAGAATTGGAAACTACCGCGGCCGGTCGCCCGCCGTCGTCGTGCGATACATCAGCCGCCGATGCCCGTCATAGCCGCCATCGGCGAAATGCTGGACGCAGCGATTGTCCCACATGGTCAACATGTCGGGTTGCCATTTGTGGCGATAGACACATTTGTCCTGCGTCGAATGCTTCGTGAGGAACCCGATCAGCGCCTCGCCCTCGTCCCGCGTCATGCCCTCGATGCCGATCGTATAAACGCGATTGACATAGAGGCATTTGCGCCCCGTCTCGGGATGCGTACGCACGACAGGATGAAGCTCGGTCTTCTTCGCCTCGTCGGATGGTACGATCGTCATCGACCGCGCCTTGCCCTCGTTGGCGTAGAAGCCTTCCTTCGAATAGGGCAGCGCCGCGCTATGCACCGCGTTCAACGGCGCGAGCATCCGCTTCATCGCCTCCGAGAGATCGTCATAGGCGGCATATTGATCGGCGAATAGCGTGTCGCCGCCGACCGGTGGCGTGATCTTCGAGAGCAGCAGCGTCCCCGAAGGCGGTTCCTGCTGAAAGGAATAATCCGAATGCCAACCGGCGCCGAAGTTGGACGAGCGCTCGTCCGGCTCGCGCCGCAGCTCCAGCACATTCGGATGCCCGTCGAGCGGCTTGATGAAATCCGTGCGGCCCCAGTCTCCCATCGACAGCGTAAAGCGTTCGAGATCGTCGAGCGAAAGCGGCTGATCCGGAAACCAGACGACCTGATGCGCGAGCCACGCCGCGCGAATATCGGCGACCGTCGCCGCATCGAGCGGATGCGTGAGATCGACGCCGGAGATCGCGGCGCCGAAACCGCCCGCATTGGGCGTCACATGAATGGATGTCTTCGCGGCCGCTTGCGACATGGGTCTCCTCCCTCGCGCCGGTTTGCCCGGCTTTTCCCTCGTATCGCCAGTCTGCCACGGCGGGAGGGAGGAGAAAACAGACTCAGTGGAGCGCGCAGCCGCCGATCGTGATGCGATGCAGCAGACGCCGCTCGCCGTGATAATCGTTGACCGCGTAATGCCAGGTCGCGCGATTGTCCCAGAAGGCGACCGACCCATCGCGCCACTGGAAACGGCATGTGAATTCCGGCCGGATCGCATGGGCGTAGAGAAAGTCGAGCAGCGGCTTGCTGTCGAGCGCGTTCCAGCCCTCGAAATGCGTCGTGAAGGCGGGATTGACATAGAGCGCCTTGCGGCCGCTCAGGGGATGCGTGATGACGACCGGATGCGCCGCCTCGCCGATCAGGCTCTCGCCCTTGAAACCGCCCGCCTGATCGCTGTTCTTGTAGAAGCCCGCCGCGCCGAAGGCGAGC
>NZ_DATKFR010000336.1:0-8298 GCF_035511255.1 Parvibaculum sp. | reverse complement strand
GCGCCGAGGATGCCGAGCAGTTCGTCGTAAAAAGCGCCCGATTTCTGGCGGTCGTTGCTGCCGAGTGTCGCATAGCCGATCATGATATTTCCTCGTCCCTGTTTTTCTTTTACTCAATCGTCACGGCGCGAAGCTTGATCGCGCCTTGATGCCCCAATGGCCGTTTTCGTTCGTCACGACATAGATGGAATCGTAGTGCCCGATGACGCTGCCGTCTGCACGATAGCGCGTGAACCGCGTATCGAGATGTACTTTATCGTCACCGGCATGGATAACCTCACGGCGATCCCAGCCGGAATGATGCCAGCCTTCGCCGAGCCCCTTCTCGAAAAGATCGGGCTTGTGATAGCCAGGCTCGATGATCGCCAGCGTGTTCGACGCCAGCCGCACGCTCGGGAAGTTGAAGGTCTTTTCCCATGCCGTGAGATCGCGGGCGTTGAAGGCGGTCATGAAATCGTCGAGACACTTCATCGCCGCGTCGATGCTCTTTTCGTTCATCCCAATTCTCCGATTGGTATTGGCCGGCTTTTTATACAGGAAATAACGGAGCGATGGCATCCGCCTTCGACGGGCGGAACGGCGCCGCACAAATAAAAAACGGCCCGGAATATTTCCGGGCCGTTTGAAGCTTTTGCGTCTCTCATTCGACGAGCAGCGGGACCTTCGGCGTGGCGCCGCCGTCATTGTCGCCGGCTCCGCCCTTCTTCGGCGTGCCGGGCTTCTTCGGCGGTCCCGGGTTGCGGAGCGCCGCCTCCTCGATGTCGAAGGTCAGCGTATCGTCGTCACCGACCTTGACGGTGACATGGCCGCCCTTGGTCAGGCGTCCGAAGAGAACCTCGTCCGCCAACGGCTTCTTGATCGTCTCCTGGATGACGCGGGCGAGAGGCCGCGCACCCATCTGATCGTCGTAGCCGCGCTTGGCGAGCCAGGCATTCGCCTCCGGCGTCAGCGAGATCGTCACGTTGCGGTCGGCGAGCTGCGCGTCGAGTTGCAGCACGAACTTCTCGACCACATGCGCGATGATCTCCGGCGACAACGGCGCGAAGGGAATGACCGCGTCGAGACGGTTGCGGAACTCCGGCGTGAAGAGGCGCTTGATGGCATCCTCGTCCTCGCCGGCACGCTTGCCGCCGCCGAAGCCGATGGCGTTCTTCGCCGCTTCCGATGCGCCCGCATTGGTCGTCATGATGAGGACGACATTGCGGAAGTCGATCTTCTTGCCGTTATGGTCGGTCAGCTTGCCGTGATCCATGACCTGCAACAGGATGTTGAAGAGGTCCGGATGCGCCTTCTCGATCTCGTCAAGCAGCAGCACGCAATGCGGATGCTGGTCGACGCCATCGGTCAGGAGACCGCCCTGATCGAAGCCGACATAACCGGGCGGCGCGCCGATCAGACGCGAGACCGTGTGCCGCTCCATGTATTCCGACATATCGAAGCGCAGCATCTCGACTCCCATGATGGAGGCGAGCTGGCGCGCGACTTCCGTCTTGCCGACACCTGTCGGACCCGAGAAGAGATAGGAACCGATCGGCTTTTCCGCTTCGCGCAATCCGGCGCGGGCGAGCTTGATCGACGCGGCCAGCGCCTCGATCGCCCTGTCCTGCCCGAAGACGACGCGCTTCAGCTCGACGTCGAGGTCCTTCAGCTTCTCCGTGTCGGTCTTCGACACCGACTTCGGCGGGATGCGCGCCATCGTCGCGATGACGCTCTCGATTTCCGTCACGCCGATGGTCTTCTTGCGGCGCGACTCCGGCAATAGCATCTGCGAAGCGCCCGCCTCGTCGATGACGTCGATCGCCTTGTCGGGCAGCTTGCGGTCGTGCATGTACTTCGCCGACAGCTCCACCGCCGACTTGATTGCGTCGTTGGTGTAACGGACCTTGTGGAAGTCCTCGTAGTAAGGCTTCAGACCCTTCAGGATCTTGATCGAATCCGGCACGGTCGGTTCCGCCACGTCGATCTTCTGGAAGCGCCGGACGAGGGCCCGGTCCTTCTCGAAGTGCTGGCGGTATTCCTTGTAGGTGGTCGAACCGATGCAGCGCAGCGTCCCGCTGGCCAATGCCGGCTTCAGCAGGTTCGACGCATCCATCGCGCCGCCCGATGTCGCACCGGCGCCGATCACCGTATGGATCTCGTCGATGAACATGATCGCGCCCGGATAGGCTTCGAGCTCCTTGATGACCGCCTTGATGCGTTCTTCAAAGTCGCCGCGGTAGCGCGTGCCCGCGAGCAGCGTACCCATGTCGAGCGAGAAGATCGTCGCGTCGAGCAGCACCTCGGGCACCTCGCCCTTGACGATGCGGCGTGCGAGCCCCTCGGCGATGGCCGTCTTGCCGACGCCGGGATCGCCCACGAAGAGCGGGTTGTTCTTCGAGCGGCGGCAGAGAATCTGGATCGTGCGCTCGACTTCCTTCTCGCGCCCGATCAGCGGGTCGATCTTTCCGGCCTTCGCCTTTTCATTGAGATTGACGCAATAGGCGTCGAGCGCCTCGGTCGAGCGCTCCTTGCCCGCGCGCGGCTTCTCCCGCGGCTCCGCCTCGCCCTCCGTCGCGCCGCGCACCGGACGCGTCTCGTTCATTTCGGCGCGCTTGGCGATGCCGTGGCTGATGTAGTTCACGGCGTCGTAGCGCGTCATGTCCTGCTCCTGCAGGAAATAGGCGGCGTGGCTCTCGCGCTCGGCGAACATCGCGACAAGCACGTTGGCGCCCGTCACCTCCTCGCGGCCCGACGACTGAACATGGATCACCGCGCGCTGGATGACGCGCTGGAAACCGGCAGTCGGTTTCGAATCCTCGCCGTCGTTGACGACCAGGCTCGAAAGCTCGTTGTCGATGTAATTGGTAAGTTGCTGGCGTAGAACGCCGAGATCGACGTTGCAGGCGCGCATGACGGCGGCTGCATCCTGATCGTCGAGCAAGGCCAAGAGCAAATGCTCGAGCGTGGCATATTCGTGATTACGGTCATTGGCGAGCGCCAGTGCCCGATGTAGGCCTTCCTCCAGACTGCGTGAAAATGTCGGCACTTAAGACCTTTCCTTCCGCTGCGCGTCAGCCCAGTGACTCAACTAGCGACCTGAATGTTACTCTCTCTCCATCGTGCATTGCAGCGGATGTTGATGCTGCCGTGCGAAATCCATGACTTGCGTGACCTTCGTCTCCGCAACCTCATACGTATAGAGGCCGCAGATTCCGACGCCGTGCTGATGCACGTGCAGCATGATGCGGGTGGCATCTTCCCGTCCCTTGTTGAAGAAGTGCTCCAGCACATGAACGACGAACTCCATCGGCGTGTAGTCGTCGTTGAGCAGGAGCACCTTGTACAAGGAGGGCTTCTTGGTCTTCGGCTTGGCCTTTGTGATGACGCCGGCATTCGTGCCGTCGTCATCTCCTCGCCGCTTGTCGTCAGACATGCCCCGATCCTACCAAATCACTCAACCGGCCAATCTCCCATCCCGGCAAGCCGGATTTCTCAACGTCAATTCAGAGACTCACATCGGACAGGCGCTTCCGATGCTCCTATTACATAGGTGAATCCCGGCGATTTCAAAGCCCGATACGTGTCGAAACCGGACTCGGTTCCCATCGCCGTCACTTGTCCACCGATTTAGCATTCGCCGCCATGTGCGACCGGATGAGGGCATCGCAGCTCGCGACATGAAGTCCCGCGGCGTTTTTTTGAGCATCCGGGGACGCGAATCCGGATTGTCGCGGGCGGAAGCAAAGCGAAAGCAAGCGATCCGGTCTGGCCCGACTCCTGCTTTAAATTGTCGTTAACAAATGGGTAACCTCGAAGGCGTAATTTTGGCAATCCGATCCAAGCTGCGGGAATCTCGACGTTTTTTGACGATTTCGTACCCCGCAGGGATTCACAAGGCGGGCCGCAGCGGATAGAGTAATGCTTGGGGTTAAGTCGCGGATGTATGGCCTGTCCGGCAGGAGCAGGCGGAAAGAGGGGTTTCCGGGGTATGTTTGCGTCTGCGCGTAGGATATCGCCGGCCGGCCTCGCCTTCACCGGCATAGGGCCTCGGCTGCGGAGTTTCGGAATTGCCTGTGCGGTGCTCCTCGCCTGCCTGGCAACCACGAGCGGCGCCGACGCAGCGACCAAGCGCAAGAAGGCTCATGCCTTTACCCCGACATCGGCAAGCTTCGTGATGGACGCCTATTCTGGCCGCGTCCTCTACTCCAGCAATGCCGACGCCCAGTGCTACCCTGCTTCGCTGACCAAGGTGATGACGCTCTATCTGCTGTTCGAACGCCTCCAGCAGGGGAAGATCACGCTCAACACGCGCATTCCGATTTCGACCCACGCAGCCAATCAGGCGCCGTCGCGGCTCGGGTTGCGTCCGGGTTCGACGATCCGCGTCGAGGACGCCATTCTCGCACTCGTCACCAAATCGGCAAACGACGTCGCTGCCGCCATGGGCGAATTTCTCGGTGGCACCGAAAAGGATTTTGCCCGCCTGATGACGGCGAAGGCGAAGGCGCTCGGCATGAGCCGCACCCAGTACATGAACGCCTCCGGCCTTCCCAACAAGGCGCAGCTCACCACGGCGCGCGATCAGGCGACGCTGGCGAAGCGGATCCAGACCGATTTTCCACGCTACTTTCAGTATTTCAGCACCGCTGAATTCGCCTGGGACGGCGCGGTCATCAAGAATCACAATCACCTGCTCGGCAAATATGAAGGCGTGACGGGACTTAAGACGGGCTACACGGCGGCCTCGGGCTTCAACCTCACGACGACCGTTCGGCGCGACGACAAGTCGGTCATCGGGGTGGTGCTCGGCGGCAAGACCGCGCGCGCCCGCGATTTGCAGATGGTTTCGATCCTCGACCGCGCGATGCCCAGCGCCATTGCAATGCGCGATACCGGAACGCGGCTTGCTGCGACTCTTCCAGCGCCCACCAGACCATCGGGCATTTCCGAGAACGACCGTCAGGCTCTCGCCTCGCTCGCTTCCCGCGACGAGCCCGATCCCGACGAGGAGTCCTATACCGGCACCGACCAGGTCGCGAGCCTGACCTCGGCCGAGCCCGAAAAACCCATTCTCGAAATCAAGCCCGCCGCACATCCCGCCGTCGTTCCGGTGAAGCCGGCTGTTGCGATCCAGACGGCCGCGCTTTCGGCGCCCGCGCTCGCCAGCGCGACGTCAGCGGCGAAACCTCTCGCGACCTCGGCCCCAGCGAAGCCTCTTGCTCCTCCGCAGCAAGTTGCCATCGCGGAACCCGTCGCGCCGGCCGCTCCGGCCGTGCTGCCGGCGGTTCGTCCCGTCGGTCCGGCACAATCTGTCGCCGTCGCCCGCCCGGCCTCCGCGCCCGTCGATCGCGCCACTGCCTATGCCCTTGCCGCCTTCAACAAGGCCGAGGGGCCGGTACGCAGCGCCGGACGTGAACTCGGCAATTTGATCGTGACGCCGGCGCAAGCCAGCGAAGGCAATCAGGCAACGCAACCGATAGGCCAGCAACTGGGTCTCCGGCCTAGCTCGGCCGGTGCCCAGATAGCGCAATCCAACCGCGGCTGGCGGGTGGGCGATCCGCTGATCCCCGAAGGCTCATGGGTCATCCAGATCGGCGCTTATGCCGACCAGGCCGACGCGGTCGACCGCATCCGCTCCGCAATCAAGGCCGCGCCTGAACTCGGCAAGGCCGTTCCAGTGACCATTCCGGTGAAGACGACCGACAACCGCACGCTCTACCGTTCGCGCTTCGGCGGTTTCGACGACGAAAAAGAAGCCCGCAATGCCTGCGGCCGGCTGGCGCGGGAAAGCATTTCCTGCATCGCCATTCCGCCCGCCAACTGGGCCATGCCGCGCACCGGCAAGGAAAAAGCGCCGAGCTGAGGCGCCAGGCTAACTTCCGTTCGCCGCCTGCTCCACCGCCGGAGACATTTCCATCTGGACATCGGCCGGCTCGTCCGTGTTTTTGCGCGTCCTCGGCAGATCGAGCACATCGAGGAGCGCCCTCACCTCCGCCCGCGCAGCGACATGGGACATCGACATCTGCGTGTCGACGCCTTCCTGCCGCAGATCGAGCAGCGTCAAGCCGGAGGGAAACATCTCACGGAAGATCACACGCTCGCCAACACCCGGCGCCAGGCGAAAGCCGATGCGCGCGGCCAGCGCCTCCAACACGCTTTCAACGCGGCGCTTGTTCTTCGCCGCCAGCGTCGAAAGACGATTTCTCATGACGACCCAGTCGATCTTGCCGCCATCCTGCATGACCCGGCGCTTGCGAGCGTCCCAGACCATCTCACTGTAGAGGCTGGGACCTTTGATCTTCCAGCTCTGCGGATCGACGCGGCCGAGCAGATCGAAGTCGACGAAGCTGTCATTCATCGGCGTGATGAGCGTATCCGCCGCCGCATGGCCGAGCCGCGAGAGATATGAATCTGCCCCCGGACAATCGATGACGACGAAATCGTTCTCGGCCGCCAGACGACTGAAACTTTGCTCGAAGGCCATCTTCTCGATCGCCTGCGCCTCGGCGACGCTGTCGGCCTCCGATCGTGGAATGACGATATGGTCCGGCATGACCAGATTGACGCCGTTGGCCTCGGCCCAGGCCTTGCGGTTTTCAACATAGCGCGTCAGCGAGCGCTGTCTGCCGTCAAGGTCGATGGAGCCCACCCGTGCACCTTCGTGCAGCAGAAGCGCGATCAGATGCATGGCGGTGGTGGTCTTGCCGGACCCACCCTTCTCGTTCCCCAGCACCACGATATGGGCCGAGCCGCCGTCCGCCCCCTTATTCGTCATCGCCGCTTACCCGTACCCAAATGAACCACGTCCGGAGTGTCGTTTTGTCTCCGCCATGCGTCAACCGGGAGATGCATCCGCGAATCCCTCTGAACTGACGCCGGCCCCACATCTGATAATGCGATTAGCGGCATTCTCAAAATCCGACACGTCAAATTCACAATCCTGATGACAAAGCCAAAAGAAAGCGTGCAGACTTCTTAACGGGAAGTCCGCGCGGTTTCGCCGAAGGGGGCCGCAAATCATGATGCTGTCGCAATCCAGCCTGAGAAATATGGAGGAATGTATGGTCCAGCGGTGAAAGCCGGGGACCAAACGGCTGCGCGTCGTCTTCCCATCGGTTCTGTGAGTTAGCGGTGGATCGTCGATCCTCCGGCGCAACACAACTTGAACGACATGAGGGGACGATGAGTGCAAATCCGAGTTCGCCAGGGACTGGCGATATTTCCGAAGACGTCAAGATACTGCATGATATGGGATATGCGCAGGAGCTTAGCCGCTCGATGGGCGGCTTCTCCAACTTCGCGATTTCCTTCTCCATCATCTGTATTCTGTCTGGCGGCATCAACTCGCTCGCCCAGGCAACATCGGGGGCCGGCGGCTTCGGCATCGGCGTAGGCTGGCCCCTCGGCTGCGCCATCTCCGGCGTCTTCGCGCTCGCCATGGCACAGATCAGTTCGGCCTATCCGACCGCGGGCGGCCTCTATCACTGGGGATCGCTGCTCGGCAATCGCTTCACGGGCTGGGTGACTGCCTGGTTCAACCTTCTCGGCCTCATCACCGTTCTCGGCGCCATCAATGTCGGCACCTGGACCTTCTTCGTCGGCGCATTCGGGACGGCGCTCGGAATTGAAAACACGCTGACGAACCAGATGATCTTCCTTGCGATCATCACGGGCGGCATGGCGCTCATCAATCATTACGGCATCAAGCTTACCGCGATGCTGACCGATTTTTCCGGCTATCTGATTTTCGCGACCGCCATTGCGCTCACGATCGTCTGCTTCGTCTTTGCCGACAGCTGGGATTTCGGCCGTCTCTTCACCTTCCAGAACTATTCCGGCGACATCGGCGGCGGTGTCTGGCCGCAGGTTTCCGACAGTTGGGTCTTCCTGCTCGGCCTGCTGCTGCCGATCTACACGATCACCGGCTATGACGCCTCGGCGCACACGTCGGAAGAGACCGTGAAGGCGGCGCACGCCGTGCCACGCGGCATGGTGCGTTCGGTGATCTGGTCGGCCGTCTTCGGCTACATCATGCTCTGCTCCTTCGTGTTGCTCATTCCGAACATGGATGAGGCCGCCAAGCAGGGCTGGAACGTCTTCTTCTGGGCGATGGACGCGCGGGTTCCGGGCGGCCTGAAGGAAATCCTCTATGTCGCCATCTTCATCTCGCAGCTTCTCTGCGGTCTGGCGACGGTGACCTCCGCTTCGCGCATGATCTTCGCCTTCTCGCGCGACGGCGGCCTGCCCTTCTCCAAGTTGCTCGCCAAGGTCTCGCCAACGCGCCGGACACCGGTGGCGGCGATCTGGACTGGAGCGACG
>NZ_DATKFR010000335.1:0-5458 GCF_035511255.1 Parvibaculum sp. | reverse complement strand
GGCCTGATTTGCGCCCGCCGTCTCCGTCGGCTAAGGTCGCTCCATAAAGAACCGGAAAGGTGCCGGGAGGCACCTAAGGGCTTGAAATGTCAGGCCTTTCGACGCGGCGCAGGGCCGCCTCGCAACTCCACGCGCAGACATTATCTATCAGGCTCAGGGTCCATTGGATCCGGTCTCAACGCAGGGATGATCCGGCATGTCAGTCCAGTCCAAGATCAATCGCATCACAGTCCCCGATATCCGCGCCCGCAAAGGGGCCGAGCCCGTGGTCTGCCTCACCGGCTATCATGCGCATACGGCGCGCTACATCGACCCTTATGTCGATGTGATCCTCGTCGGCGACTCGCTCGGCATGGTGATGTACGGGATGGAGACGACGCTCGGCGTCACGCTCGAAATGATGATCGCGCATGGCTCAGCCGTGGTGCGCGGCACCGAGCGCGCGCTCGTCGTGGTTGATATGCCCTTCGGTTCCTATGAGGAAAGCCCGGAAGTCGCCTTCCGCAATGCGGTTCGCGTCATCAAGGAAACGGGTTGCACGGCCGTCAAGATGGAAGGCGGCAAGCGCCTTGCAGAGACGATCCGCTATCTCAACGACCGCGGCATTCCGGTGATGGCCCATATCGGCCTGACGCCGCAGTCGATCCAGGTTATGGGCGGCTTCAAGACGCAGGGCCGCGTCGAGGAGGAGTGGGCCTCGATCGAGGAAGATGCCGCCGCGATCGCCGAAGCCGGCGCCTTCGCCGTTGTGCTCGAAGGCATGGCCGAACCGCTGGCCGCCAAGATCACGCGGCAGATCGACATCCCGACCATCGGCATCGGCGCTTCGGCGGCTTGCGACGGCCAGATTCTCGTCCTCGAGGACATGCTCGGTCTGTCGCCCCGGGCGCCGAAATTCGTCAAGGAATTCGCGACGCTTGGCGCGCAGATCGCCGGGGCGGCGGAGGCCTATGCGCGCGAAGTCAGGGCGCGCACCTTTCCGGCCGTCGAACACACCTACGGCATGAAAAAAGTAAAATAATAACAGGCGTTTGAGAGGCTTTCCGACCGGATCAGGTTTGCCAATCCGGAGGCGGCGGGCTATTTTACGCCGCCTGCCTGAACAGGCGAGGGGGAGGATGTCTCGCGCCGTCTCGGCGCATCCCCCGGACATTGCTTTCTGGTCACCTTCGGAGTGCGCTCTTGACCGATCTCTTCCGTGAAATCGAAGAAGACCTTCGCCGCGACCGGTTGAAGCAGCTTTGGGAAAAATACGGCATTTACCTCGTCGGCATTGCGGTGGGCATCGTCGTCGTCGCCTCGGCCTTTGTCGGCTGGCGGGCCTGGGAACGGTCCCGCAACGAGGAAGCCTCGGCGCGCTATAGCGAGATCGTCGAACAGGCGGCGAAGGAAGAACCGGCGAAAGCAGCGGCCGCCTTCGGCGCGTTCGCGGCTTCGGCACCTTCGGGTTATGCGGCGCTCGCGCATCTGCGTCAGGCAGGCGCGCTCGTGGAAGCCGGCGACACCAAGGGGGCCGTCGCCGCTTTCGATGCGCTCGCGGAAACCTCTTCCGCGCCGCAAATGTTGCGCGACATGGCGCGCGTCAAGGCGGCGCTACTGCTCGTCGACACGGCGAGCTATGACGACATCAAGGGCCGGATCGCGAGCCTCAACGACGCCGAGTCGGCCTGGCGCAACAGCGCCCGCGAAGTTCTCGGCCTTTCGGCGTACAAAGCCGGCAAATATCAGGAAGCTCAGGGCTATTTCGACGCCATCGTCTCCGACGCGACGGTGTCCGCCGGGCTTCGCGATCGGGCGCATGTCATGCTGGCGCTGATCGCGCCGCATGTACCGAAGCCGGCATCCGAAGCAAAGCCCGCCGCAGGCGGAACGCCTTCGGCCCCCAACAATGCAGCGCCCGCCGATGCGGCCGCGAAGGCGGAGTGACGTTCATGGTTGCGGATTTCAGAACCACCTGCATCCGGTCGATCAGGGCCGCTAGTCTCGTCGTCCTCGCCGTCGTCACCATCGGCATCGGCGGCTGCAGCATGTTCGACGATATGTTCACGGCGGCGCCGAAGCCCAAGTTGCCGGGCAAGCGTCTCTCCGTCATGGAGCTTGAAACCAAGCTCGAGGTCGATCCGGAACTCAAGGACAGTGAAGTCGAACTGCCGAAGCCCTTCGAGAACAAGGACTGGACGCAGCCGGGCGGCACTGCCGACAACGCGATGTATCATCTTGCTGCGCCGGGTAATCTCGATCGCCAATGGAGCACGGGGGCCGGCGAAGGCTCCGACCGTGCGCGGCGCCTGGTCGCCTCTCCCATCGTTGCGGACGGCAAGGTCTTCGTTCTCGATTCCGAAGCGGGCGTGCGTGCCTTCGACGCGAAGTCGGGCAAACAGCTCTGGAAGCAGGATCTGACGCCCGAGGATGAAGATTCGGAAAAGGCGCGAGGCGGCGGCGTCGCCTATGATGACGGAAAGGTTTTCGTCGCCACCGGTTTCGGCAAGGTTCACGCTCTCGATCCCGCGAGCGGCAAGGTGCTCTGGACGGCCGATGCCGGCGTCCCCTTCCGCGCCTCGCCGACGGCAAATGGCGGCCGTGTCTTCGCGGTGACGTCGGACAATCAGCTCATTTGCCTTGCCGAGGCGAACGGCCAGATTCTGTGGCGCCATCGCGGCATCACGGAGAGCGCCGGCATTCTCGCGGCAACGAGCCCGGCTGTCTCCGGCAACATCGTCATCGTGCCTTATTCGTCGGGCGAGCTCTTCGCGCTGCGTGTCGAGAACGGCACCGTCCTCTGGTCGGATTCGCTGACGCGCACCGGCACCTTGACTTCACTGTCGGAACTGAACGACATCGCCGGTCGTCCGGTGATCGATCGCGACCGCGTTTTCGCGATCAGCCACTCGGGCCGTCTGGTCTCGATCGACTTGCGCACCGGCGAGCGTGTCTGGACCAAGGACATCGCCGGCGTTCAGACACCGTGGGTTGCGGGCGAGTATATTTTCCTCATTACAACCGATCAGGAAGTTGTCGCCCTGTCCCGTCGCGACGGGCGCATCCGCTGGCTGACGAAGCTCGATCGCTACGAGGAGCCGGAGACGAAGGAAGAGCCCATCGAGTGGAGCGGTCCGCTGCTCGTCAGCGACCGGCTGATCTTCGTTTCGACGACGGGCAAGGCCCTCTCCGTCTCGCCTTATACTGGCGAGATCAAGGGACAGATCGACCTGCCGGGCAAGACGCTGATTGCCCCGATCGTCGCCGACGGGATCGTCTATATTCTGACCGACGACGCGGAACTCGTCGCGCTGAAGTGATCCGGCGCCTGTTGGCGTTCGCGAGTTAAGAGAGGGCATTGGCCCCGTGTCATTCAAAGTTGCCATTGTGGGCAGGCCGAATGTCGGCAAGTCCACGCTTTTCAATCGGCTCGTTGGCAAGAAGCTTGCTCTTGTCGACGACACGCCGGGAGTGACGCGTGATCGCCGCGAAGGCGAAGCGCATCTCGGCGATCTCACCTTCACGGTGATCGACACCGCGGGCCTCGAAGAGGCGGCATCCGACAGCCTCGAGGGGCGCATGCGCCGGCAGACGGACGCCGCTGTGGCCGACGCCGACGTCTGCCTGTTGCTGATGGATGCCCGCGCGGGCGTCACGCCGCTCGACAAGCGTTTCGCGCAGATACTCCGCAAGTCGCCGACGCCGGTTGTGCTGGTCGCCAACAAATGTGAGGGCGGCGCAGGCGAGGCGGGTCGCATGGAGGCCTTCGAACTCGGGCTCGGCGCGCCGATCCCACTTTCCGCCGAACATGGCGAGGGCCTGTCGGCGCTCTACCAGTCGATCCAGCCCTATGCGGACAGGATCGAGGAGGAAGAGCGCGAGCAGGCGGTCGAAGATGCGCTCGCCGCTGAAGCGGACGCCGAAGGGGGCTTCGATCCGGATGCGCCCTACGAGCCCGACCTCGAAGCGCCGCTGCGCGTCGCCATCGTCGGGCGGCCCAATGTCGGCAAGTCGACGCTGGTGAACTATCTCCTCGGTGAGGACCGCATGCTGACAGGCCCGGAGGCGGGCATCACGCGCGACGCCATCGGCATCGAATGGACATGGCGCGGTCGCCGCGTGAAGCTCTGGGATACGGCCGGCATGCGCAGGCGTGCCCGCGTCACCGAGAAGCTCGAAAAACTCTCCGTCGCCGACACGTTGCGCGCGATCCGGTTCGCCGAAGTGGTCGCGGTGACGCTCGACGCGAGCATCCCCTTCGAACGTCAGGATCTCCACATCGTCGATCTCGTCGAGCAGGAAGGCCGGGCGATGGTGATCGTCGTCAACAAGTGGGACACGGTCGAAGACCCGCAGGCCAAGCTTCGCGAACTCAAGGAAGAACTCGAACGCTTGCTGCCGCAGGTGCGAGGCCTTCCCATCGTCACGCTGTCGGCGCTCACGGGACGCGGTACCGACAAGCTGATGCCGAAGATCGAGGCTGTGCATACGGTCTGGAATGCGCGCATCTCGACCGCGAAACTCAATCGCTGGCTCGAAGAGGCGATTTCACGCCACCCGCCGCCGGCCTCGAAAGGCCGCGCGATCAATCTCAAATACATGTCGCAAGTGAAATCGCGGCCGCCAACCTTCGCCGTCTTCTCGAGCCGCGCCGAGGAAGTCCCGACGGCCTATCGCCGTTATCTGGTCAATGGTTTGCGCGAGAGCTTCGACTTGCCCGGTGTGCCGATCCGCCTCTTCATGCGTGCACGGAAGAACCCGTTCGCGGACAAGAAGAAGCGCAACAACTGATCTTTTCAGGTGCGGTGCCGGGAGCAACCCGAGCGGGTTGCTTTAATGCCGGCTGGGTCAGGTCGTCGCTTGTTCGGTGATCCGGATATGCGCATCCGTTACGTGAACACCGAACGCCTCTATGTCGTCCAGGCATTCGTCGACAATCACGCCAGGTTGCGCTTCGCCCCTGATCATCTCCAGCGATTTGAACAAGAACCATGGCCGGTATTTAGCAGGCAAGTTGCTTCCGCTTTCGTCTTGCGAGAAGGCAAAGATGCGGCCTGGTCCCCTGAAAATATGGACTATCATTTTCGATACTCCTTTCTCGAACTCACCCGACGATAGAACGCATGCCCCTCTGATTGAGGAATGCTGTCGCGGTGCGAGCAAAAGTCTTCGGATTGCCGGAAGCGAAGGACTAAGCCTTCACGGCCTTCCTGTATTCCACCACTTCGCCGTTCCGCTCGCAGGACGCCATCGCCAGTTCGATGAAGAGCGGCACGAGATCGGCGGGCTTGGTCAACGAGGTTGGATCCTCGCCGGGCATGGCCTGCTTGCGCATGGCGGTGCGGGTCGGGCCGGGGCTCAGCAGATTCGCTCGGACGCTGGTATTCGCGCATTCGGCGGCCCATGTCTGCACCAGGGCTTCGAGCGCCGCCTTGCTCATCGCGTAGCCGCCCCAATAGGGCTTCGCCTTATGCGCGGC
>NZ_DATKFR010000334.1:0-5866 GCF_035511255.1 Parvibaculum sp. | reverse complement strand
CTTCAACCCGTCGCGACGCATCACACGGCAAGCCTCGCGGCCATCCATATCGGGAAGACCGACATCGAGCAGGACGAGATCGACATGAGCCTTGCGCGCATGTTCGATTCCCGTCGAGGCGGTCGATGCCGTCGCGACCTCGAACTCTTCGTGAAGCTGCAATTGTTCCGCCAGAGAGCCGCGCAGGGCCTCGTCGTCATCGACGATCAGGATTTTCTTGTGGCTCATGGGATCGATGCGACCGGGTTCTGGCGAATGGGATCAAAGGGAATAGCCGAAATACTTGATATGTTTTTCGAGGACGGGAAGTACGGGCGCGAGATGTTTTTCATAGCGCCGCCAGCGATCCGCCGAACTCGAATAGATGGGTTGCGTAACCTGCGAATAGGAGGGTGTACGGATCGTCCCGCGCGCCAGCGCATGGGCGGCGGGATCGGCCTGCGCCTCGTTCCAGGGCAGGCCGAGAAAATCGAGCACCGGCTCGACCTCGGCGCGGATATCGCGGATGAGGTTTTCGTAGCGCACCTCGACGACGTTGAGCGGCAAAAGCTCGCGATATTGCCGCCAGAGCGTCATGACGCGGTCGTAGAGATGGGCGGCATCTTCGAGCGTCAGCGAATTCGCCATCGAGGCGTTGAGCGCGAAATCCTGCATGAAGCAGGAGAGAATGCTGTCGGCCGGATGACGGAGCGCCAGGATGACCTTCGCCTCTGGAAAGACGGCGTGAATGAGCCCGGTATGAATGATGTTCAACGGCAACTTGTTGACGACATGCTTGCCGACGAGGTCGGCGCCATCGGCTTCGAGTTTCGACCAGTAGAGCGCGCGCAAGGCCTGCCGTTCGCCATCGTCGATCTCGGCCAGAGCCGCCGGAAATCCGGCGGGAGAAAGTGCAAGTTCGTCGCGCAGCGCGATCAGCGTGGGCAATTCCTCGAAGACCTGCACGTCGGGATTTGCGTCGAGAATCTGATCGAGCAGCGTCGTCCCGGAGCGTGGAAAGCCGACCAAGAATACCGGCACGCCCCTATGTCCGTCGTCCGGAGTTTGCGGCGATCGCGGCTTCCACGAGGCGACCCAATCCGGCGTGAAGGCCGAGATCAGATCCTCGACCTGGACGAGATAGGAATTCTTGTCGATCCCCATCTTCCTGCCGATCCGGGCCGATGCCGCGTTCTGACGGGTGTAGTGCAGGAAGGCTTCGTCGGTCTCGCCCAGAAGGTCGCAGATGGTCGCCAGATCGTTCTCGACGCCGCTTTCGAGGGCGGGATCGATGTCGCGCAGCGCCTCGAGCGCGGTACGAATTTCCACCAGCATCGCTTTGTCCCTGGGCGAACGGCGGCGGCGGATGCGCGCCCAGAGGCGGACGGCGGCGACGTCGCCGGGGGTCTTCGCCAGCGCGCGCTCCGCGAAATCGAGGGCCGTGTCGAGTTCGGTCAACCGCTCGTGGAGCCCCGCCAGCAGGACATAGAGGGCGGGCGGCGGCGAAGGAATATGCGAGAGAGCGCGCATGCAGTACTCGACACCCTCGCGAAACCGCCCCGTCTCCGTCGCCAGTTCGGCGGCACGCAGATAAGGCGCGGGATTGGCCGGTGCGATCTCCATGGCGCGGATGAAATCCGCTAGAGCTTCGTCGGGCCGCCGGCTGCCCTTCAGCAGCGCGCCGCGATTGACCAGAGCCTGGACAGAATCCGGTTTCAACCGCAGAGCCGCCGCATAATTCGCCATTGCCTCATCGGCCTTGCCCTGATCCCTCTGGACGTTGGCGAGGTTGATCAACAGATCGGGGTGAGGCGGAAGCAGGCCCGCCGCGGCCGAGATGAACGTCTCGGCGATGGCGCAATCGCCCTTGCCATGCGCGACGAGGCCGAGGAGATGGAGCGCGTCGGGGTGTTTCGGCACGACACGCAGGACTTGTTGGGCGGCAGCTCCCGCCTGATCGAGACGACCCGCCGCATAATGGGTGGCGCCTGCTTGCAGCGCGCGCGCGAGATCCGTCTGCTGCCAAGCGGCGGGCCCAGCCGAAGGCGCAGGCCTCCCGATCGCGGAGGGCGGCAGACCCACGGTGGCGCGTCCCGCCTGAAAGGCAGTCGTCGATCCGGGTTTCGGACCCGGACGCGAGGGTGGCTTGGTCATCGGAAATTCGTCCTTCGGGCGGCGGCGGCGCGAGTTTGCCACAGGGCGAAGCAGCGGCCAACGGCCTCACCCCCTGGACATGCCCGGCAAGCTCTGCCGACCGGCACGAAAAGTCAAACGAAACGGCAGGTTAAGCCATTGTAACGCCAGCAATTTCCGGTGGCCCAAGGTTTGCTCCGCAAGGGTTGGCGCGACAGGCGCCGAGAAAGGGCGAGGCCCCCGGATGACGGATTTCACTGCGACCGTGCCGCTTGGCCATCAGGGCAAGCACAACATGGCGTCGGAAGCCTTCGAGGCGCTGCGCGCGGCCCGGACCGGCGCAGGCGCGAAGCAGGTGGATGGAACCTCAGGCAGGAACGAGCTGAGCTTCGGCGACCTCATCGACACGCTGAACCCTCTTCAACACATTCCGGTCGTGTCGTCGCTTTACCGGCAACTGACCGGCGACACGTTGAGCCCCGAGGCCCGCGTCGCCGGCGGCGCCCTTTACGGCGGGCCAATCGGGCTTGTCGCCTCTGTTTTCGATGCGGCGGTCGAGGCCGTCAGCGGCGCCGATATGGGCGAGCACATGATCGCGAGCATGACCGGCAGCACGACGACGGAGCCGACAGCTCTCGCCGAAGCGGGGCCGAAGGTCGAGACGCCGGTACGCGAACAACCGGCCCGAAAGGAGCAGATCGCCGCCGCGAAGACGCCCGACGCCGCGCCGTTGGCGCTTGCAAGCCAGGGCCAGACCGACCATCCGGCATCGCCGGCAAGCCTCGCACCCGCAACGTCGGCCAGCGCCCAATCCGTTCCGAAATCCCTGCCCCAGCTGAGCCCCGACGCCTTCAACGCCCTGCTCAGTTCCTTTGCCGATCCCAAGGTGGCGAAGGATGCGAACCCGGCTCTGGCCGCCGCCGCTGACACCGGTGCCGCGAACAAGGCGAAGGCCGCACCCGCCAAACCTGCCACCACCGATCTCGCCGGCGCCATGGCGCAGGGCCTCGACCAGCTCGATGCATTGAAGCGCGCCCGACCCGACATTCCGTTCGCGACCTCTTTTGCCGACCCGGCAACAGGCGGACTCTGATCCCCGTCTGGCGGCCGGGCGCGACGCCCGCTAGATTGACGTCCTGATGACCGACATTCGCGTGACAGCCCGACCGGGCGCCCATCAAGGCCTTCTGCATATCGCCGGCGACGTTTTTCCCTGCGCCCTCGGACGCGCGGGGCTCGTCGCGAAAAAGCGCGAAGGCGACGGCGGGACGCCTGTCGGCCATTTTGCGCTGCGCGAACTTCTCTATCGGCCGGACCGGCTGGAGGCGCCCTCGACAGCGCTGCCGTCGCGACCCATCGCACCGGACGACGGCTGGTGCGACGCGAGCGGGGACCCGGCCTATAACCGCATGGTCAAACTGCCTTACCCGGCAAGCTGCGAAACGCTCTGGCGCCCCGACGGTCTTTACGATCTCGTCGTGCCGCTCGGTTACAATGACGATCCGGTGGTGCCGGGCGCCGGCAGCGCCATCTTCTTTCATCTGGCCAAGGAAGAAGGCGACGGCCTCGGCGCGACGGAAGGCTGCGTCGCCTTGCGCCTTGCCGACATGCACGCCGTGCTGGCCCGCGTCACGCCGCAGACGCGGATGACGATCGGCCTCGCGTGAGTTCCTTGAGCTCGCGTCAGCCCCTTGAGCCGAAAAGCGCGCTGCCGACACGGACATGCGTGGCGCCGAAGGCAATCGCGGTTTCAAAATCGGCGCTCATGCCCATCGAGAGTTGCTTAAGGCTATTGCGCCGCGCGAGCTTGTCGAGCAGCGCGAAATGCAGCGCCGGCTCCTCGTCGACCGGCGGGATGCACATCAACCCTTCGATGTCGAGGCGGTGCACATCGCGGCAGCGAGCGATAAAATCGTCGATCTCGCCGGGAAGGATGCCCGCCTTTTGCGGCTCCTCGCCGGTATTGACCTGAACGAAGAGGCGCGGAAGCACCGCGCCCTTGTCGCGCTCGCCGACCAGCGCCTCGGCAAGACGCTCGCGGTCGAGCGTGTGAAAGACATCGAAGAGCGCCAGCGCCTCCTTCAGCTTGTTGGTCTGCAGAGGGCCGATCAGATGAAGTTCGAGACCGGGCGTCGCCGATTTGAGCGCCGGCCATTTGGCGGCGGCTTCCTGCACGCGGTTCTCGCCGAAGACGCGCTGTCCGGCGGCGATGAGCGGCGCGATCGCCTCGGCGTCGAAGGTCTTCGACACGGCGACGAGCGTGACGTCGCCGGGCGCGCGTCCCGCCGCGCGGGCCGCGGCGGCGATGCGCGCCTGAATGGCCTCGAGGCGGCCCGCCGGCGTATCGCCGGTCGCGGCATGTTGCTGTAGGCTTTTATCGACCATGACCAAGTCTTTCCCGCGAGATGCGGAAGCGAAACTAGGCAAGCGCCGGAACCGTTGCAAGGCGGGATTGCCGTTCGCGATCGCCATGACCGATCCCCTGCGCCGCCCGGACCCCGCCGAGGCGCTGAGGCGGGCGCCGAAAGGATCAGCCGTCATCTACCGCGCCTATGGCGTGGCGCATGATGACGCGCGCCTGCGCGAGCTTGCGCGCCTGGCGCGCCTGCGCGGCGTGCTGCTGCTCGTCGCAGGCGACCTCAAGGCCGGCTCGTGCCTCGGCATTGGCGGGCTTCATCTTCCCGAGTATCTCATTCGTCAGTCTGCGGAGCAGCGTTTCGCGCGTCCAGCGCGGCGAAAGCCCGACCTCGTCGTGACGGCCGCCGCGCATTCGCAAGCCGCCATTACCGCCGCAGCGCGGGCGGGCGTCGATGCGGTGCTGATCTCGCCCGTCTTCGCGACGCGGAGCCACCCGGACGCACGCCCCCTCGGGGTCGTCCGCTTCGCGGCGCTCGCCTCATGCGCGAGGACGCATGGCCTCGCCGTCTATGCGCTGGGCGGCGCGACCGGCGAGAGGGCGCGGCGAAGGCTGGCGGGCGTCCGGCTTCACGGCGTCGCCGGCATCGGCGCGTCGGCAACGCGCCCGTCCTGAGCGCCAGACGGGCTGTTGCCTATTCTCCATTCCGGGGAGGGGACGAGGGCACCACGTCCTTGTAGTCTTCGGGTATATAGCCGAACCGCGCCATCTGCTCGTGATGGTCGGTGACGATCCGGCGCACCTGATCGGGCGTGAGTTTCCTGCGCCATTGATCGCGCTTGCCTTCGCGAAAGAAGGCTTTCGATATGCCGGGGCGTTCCTTGAAGCCGCGTTTCTCCTCCTGCGCCTTCAGCACCTTGAAGGACGAGAACTTGATCGCGCGCTCGAGGCGATCGGCCGTCGGCTTCAATCCCAGGAAATCCGCGACCCGCTTGAAGCTCTTGCGAGGCTTGTCGAGCATGTCCTCGTAGCGCATGACGAGCAGCTGCGGATTGGGTTGTTGCGTCCAGCTCCGGACATTGGTCGACCAGGAGCCGTAATGCTCGGGCACATGCGTATCGTTTGGCTTCGTGCAGGCGGCTTCATTGGCCAACACCTCGATAGCCTC
Organism: Parvibaculum sp.; assembly: GCF_035511255.1. Lineage (GTDB taxonomy): Bacteria > Pseudomonadota > Alphaproteobacteria > Parvibaculales > Parvibaculaceae > Parvibaculum. The sequence continues at coordinate 230 of NZ_DATKFR010000334.1, read as the reverse complement.
ATCGATTGAAACGCCGAAATGCGGTCCCATGGACAGCGCAACGTCGAGAGGATTGCGCACGATGTAAATACCTCCGGCCGTCACATCCATGTTGTGCAGCGGCACGCCGGCGATTTCGCCGAGGAAGTGGTGCGTTTTTACGAAGACAGAGTCGGGGAAAACCGTGGTGAAATCGCGCTGTACTTGCGGCCGATATCGCGCCGCTTCCTCATCCGTCATCTCGCGGAAGG
>NZ_DATKFR010000333.1:0-2192 GCF_035511255.1 Parvibaculum sp. | reverse complement strand
GCCGCCCTTGTCATCGAGGAAGTTCATGACGTGATCGACACCCCGCCACCACGCGCGCGCGTCGAGACGCCCCCAGTCGAAGCCGCCCTCGTAGCGCGCATTGACGAAGGTCGAACGGTTCTCCGTCATGTCCATCCACTGGTTCGGATAACCCTCATAGGGAATGTATTGCTGACCCGCTTCCAGCACGACGAGATTGTCGCCGTTGCGGGCCGCGAGTTTCAGCGCGTGATTGTAGGACTTGTATTCGCTGGAGTGGACCTCGCCATCGTCGCCGCCGCCGTCGTAGTTGCCGGAGCGGGAGCCCGAGCCGGTATAGCTGACGCTCACCTTGTCATTGGCGGCGGTTGCCGAGACCGAGCCCGAAAGCCCGTCGCCATTGCTGCGATAGAAGGTCGAGGCCGTCGCTGCGACGATCGAGACGTCCGGCGAGGCGCCGAAGAGCGGCGCGGGGCTGTCGACGACGATGGTGCCGGCGATGCTGTCGCCGCCCATGCTGACGGGCGTGATGCCCGCCGTCACCTTGGCCGTGCCGACATTCGAGGGGTCGACATAGGAGAGCGGCGAATTCATGTGGTTCGGACAGGCCGACCCCATGACCATGCCGTCGACGACAACGCGGACACGCTCGTCATTGAGGCCGTTGACGACGGGAAGGCTCGACACGCCGCCCGCCTTGTAGGTGGAGACGCCTGCCACGCCATCGAAGAGCGAGGCCGTGTCATTGGTACGAAGGCTCTTGCGTAGCAGTTCGAGCCGGGAGACGGCCGTTTCCGTCAGCGGCATATCGCCGAGATCGGTCGAGCTTGCCGCCTCGGGCGATTCGATATCGACCGGCGGCAGAAGCGTGGCGCCCGCGGCAAAGGCCGGAGCGGGCGAGACGAGAGCGAGCGCGGCGCCGAGGAGCAGGCGCGCGCGGCGTGAGGACATGCGCATGGGCATGGGTTTCCCTTCCTTGAAATGACGTTATGCAGACGCGCGACGACCGGCGTCATGCCGGTACTTCACGGGCTGTCGTTTTCCGGTCAGATCGTCAGGACGGGGGGTGCACGCGATTTTCGACGCTGCGGAAAGGCCTTGTCGGCAAGGGCCGTCTCGCCGACCGAGGACCGGTTCGAGACAAAAGCGGCTTCGTAAAGGGCGACAGGGGCGGCGCCTTGCGGCGAGGCGAGGTGAGCCGCCGCCGCATAAGGACAGGGCGCGTAGCGATGGCCGGCATCGTCGTCGTGACGATCCGAGCCCGGTGCTTGATGGAGCTGGACGAGACCGTTCGACGTACAGATGACAAAGGGCGCCCAGCCGGCATCGGCGCGGTGCGAGGGCGGCGCCGGCATCCAGCCGTCGGGCATGAGGGCGCGCAGCAGCATCGCGGCGAGCGCGATGTGGAACCCTGCCCAGCGTGCTGTTTTCATACCCATCCCGTTACGGAGCTACCGGAGCCATCCGTCGCTTTCAAGCCCCCCGCGCCTGAGCGAAATGACGCACCGCCTCCCGTTCAAGCGAGCACGAGCTTGAAATTCCTTCGCGTGAGGCGGGGAAAGGACGGAAAATCGAGAAAGGTCTCGCCGCCGGCGGCACCGAGCAGATCGGCGGCACGGAGCTTGTCTTCCTCGTTGAGGCTCGCGATGAAGTCGAGCGGCCGTTGCAGCATCCAAAGATCGAAGGGGAAGATCGCCCGACTGTCGCGCGCGCCTTCGAGCGTGAACATATGCGTGCCGATGGCGCGGGGGACCGGCTCGGTCCCCTCTTTCGCGCCCGGCGTCTCGGCGACCCATTTCGCGAAGTGATGCGCCGTCGAGACGAGAACCGGGATCATCTCGCGCATCATGCGGACCAGAACCGGAACAATCGTTTCGGGTATTTCATCGCGTGCGAGAAACTCGCCCCCCTTCGGATGGGGCGGCTTCATCATCCGCTCGACTCAGCGCGCGACGTTGGGGGCGATGCGCTTCATCAGCTCGCCGGACGCTGGATCGCGATACTGGTGCGCGTAGAGCGGCCCGATCAGGCCGAAATCGCCGATCGACGGCTTCGTGCCGAAGAGAAATTCATAAACGGCGAAATGCCTGTCGAGTTCGCCGAGCAGTCCTTCGTAGGATGTCTCGATGGCCGCTTCCGTCTTCGGCGTCACGCCGAGAAAAGGAAGCGCGCCGGCAAAGGGCCTCGATATTTTCAGGCCGGCTTCACGCTGC
>NZ_DATKFR010000332.1:0-1695 GCF_035511255.1 Parvibaculum sp. | reverse complement strand
GTGCTGCTGGCGCCGCGCGTCGCGGAAATGGCGAATGGCCGCCTGCGCGGCGACCACGACATGAACCCGGACGACTGGGAAGAGACGCCCGCCGTCTCGCTGCGCGCCGCCGCCGTGCTGGTGCCGATCGTCGAATATCCCGCCGGTCCGAACATCCTGCTGACGCGACGCTCGGACAATCTCGGCAATCACGCGGGCCAGGTCGCCTTTCCGGGCGGCAAGATGGAGCCCGGCGAGACGCCGGCCGAGGCCGCGCTGCGCGAGGCCGACGAGGAGGTCGGGCTCAAATCGTCCTTTGTCGAGGTGGCGGGCTATCTCGACAGCTACGAGACGGGCTCGGGCTTCCGCATTTTGCCGGTGGTCGGCTTCGTCAGGCCGGGCTTCACGCTTGAAATCCACGACGGCGAAGTGGCGGAAGTCTTCGAGGTGCCGCTCTCTTTTCTGATGAACCCGAAAAACCACGAGCGGCACAGCGCCACATGGCGTGGGAAAAGGCGCGAATATTACGCCATGCCCTATAATGGCCATTACATCTGGGGCGCGACCGCCGGGATGCTGAAGAACATGTACGACCGGATTTTCGCCGGCGACGAGATCGAGGGAGTGAAGTGAGATGAGTGCCGACAAGGAGCTTGCCAAGGCCTCCTGGCTGAACGAGACCGATACGCGCGCCGTCATGGCGGCGCTGCAAGCGGACGGTGGCAAGGCGCGGTTCGTCGGCGGCTCGGTCAGGAACGCGCTTCTCGGCGAACCCGTCCTCGACATCGATATTGCGACGAACGAAACGCCGGAGCGCGCGAGCGCGCTGCTGAGCGCGAAGGGTATCAAGGTCGTGCCGACCGGCATCGCCCATGGCACAGTGACGGCGGTGACGCCGACGCGGCATTTCGAGATCACCACGCTGCGCGTCGACGTGAAGTCGCATGGCCGCCATGCCGATGTGGCATTCACTGAAGACTGGCAGGCCGATGCCGAGCGTCGCGACTTCACGATGAATGCGCTTTACGCCGATGCCGATGGCACGGTTCACGATCCGCTGGGCGAAGGTCGCGCGGATCTGAAGGCACGCCGCGTCCGCTTCATCGGCGAGCCGGAGGCGCGCATCCGCGAGGATTATCTGCGCATTCTGCGCTTCTTCCGCATTCATGCCTGGTATGGAAAGGGCGAACCCGACGCGGCGGGGCTCAAGGCCTGCGCCGAACTGCGCGACGGCCTGCGCCAGCTCTCGGGCGAACGCGTCCGCGACGAATTGCTGAAGACGGCCGCCGCCGACAATGCAGGCACCGCCTTCCGCCAGATGGCCGCCGCCGGCATTCTTTCCGTGGTGCTGCCGGAAGCCTCGCGCCTCGACCGCTTCGAGAAGCTTGTCGACATCGAGGCGAACCAGCTCTTCACCAGCGACGCGGTTCTACGCCTCGCCTCCATGCTCGATCTCGACGAGCAGGGCGTCGCCGCGCTCGCCGAACGTCTGCGTCTTTCGAACAAGGATCGCGACCGGATTGCGAAGGCGCTCAATGACAGGACGAAAATCGTGTCCTATCTGTCGATGCGCGAGGTCCACCGGGCTCTCTACATCATGGGCGTCGGTCTCTTCAAGGACCGGGTCATGCTCGGCTGGGCGAACGACCGCAAGGGGCACAACAACTTCCAGTGGCGCGCGCTGCTCGCCATGGCCGATAGCTGGACGAAGCCGGA
>NZ_DATKFR010000331.1:0-4391 GCF_035511255.1 Parvibaculum sp. | reverse complement strand
ACGAAGATCTTCATCTCCGGCGGCGATCAGGACATGACCGACAACATCATCCACATGGTGATCGCGAAGCTGCCCAACGAAGAGGGCAAATATGTCGACGATCTCTCGACCGTGAACTTCTTCATGGTGCCGAAGATGCTGGTCGATCCCGAGACCGGCGAGATCACCGGCCCGAACAGCATGTCGACCGGCGCCGTCGAGAAGAAGATGGGCATCAAGGGCAACGCCACCTGCGTGCTGAACTTCGACAATGCCGTCGCCTATCACCTGAAGGGCCGCGCGCCCGAGAAGAAGGCCGATGACGGCAAGGTCGTGAAGTCAAAATCGGCCGGCATGGCCGGCATGTTCGGCATGATGAACGGCGCGCGCATGGGCGTCGGCATTCAGGGCATCGCGGCGGGCGAAGTCGCCTATCAGAACGGCGTCGCCTATGCGACCGAGCGTCTGGCCGGCCGCGCGCTGACGGGCGCGAAGAACCCGGACGGCCCCGCCGATCCGATCATCGTCTTCCCCGACGTGCGCCGCCTCCTCATCGCGTCGCGCGCCTTCGTCGAGGGCGCCCGAGCGCTCGCGATGTATGTCTCGTTCCTCTTCTCGGTCGCGCGTTCGAGCGCCGACGAAACGGAACGCCAGGAAGCCGAGGATCTGAGCCAGCTCTTCACGCCGGTCATCAAGGCCTATTTCACCGACAAGGGCTTCGAGGCGGCCAACGCCTCGATGCAGGTGTTCGGCGGCCACGGCTATATCCGCGACAACGGCATGGAACAGTTCGTGCGCGATGCGCGCATCAACCAGGTCTATGAAGGCGCCAACGGCATTCAGGCGCTGGACCTCGTCGCCCGCAAGATGACCTCGAAGGGCGGCCGCGCCACGCTGACCTATTTCGGCAAGCTCGAAGCCTTCATCAAGGAAAACGAGGGCGACGCCGAGATGGCGCCCTTCATCGCGCCGCTGAAGGCGGGCTATGGCCGCCTCGGCGAAGCGGCGGGCTGGCTGATGCAGAACGCGCCCAAGAACTACGATCACGCGGGCGCCGCCTCCTACGACATCCTCAACATCTTCGGCACGGTGACGCTGGCCTGGATGTGGGCGCAGATGGCGAAGCTCTCGCTCGCCAAGCTCAAGGCCGGGACCGACAAGCCGGAGTTCTACAAGCGCAAGCTGACGCTCGCCAAATACTGGATGGAACGCGAAGTGCCGATGACCGCCGGCTGGCTCGAACGCGCCAAGGCCGGCGCCGACGGGCTGATGGAACTCGACGTCGCGAATTTCTGATCGAAATTTCAAATTGACGACGAAAGGGCGCCTTACGGGCGCCCTTTTTGTTTTGTCTCTGTCGTCCCGCAATCAAAGTGTCACCCCGGGCTTCGTCCCGGGGCCCAGGGGCGTCATATGCCGAGCAAGCGGCCCCTGGGTCCCGGCACAAGGCCGGGATGACACTTGAAAGAAGACGCTCGCCCCCTACCCCTCGGCCTCCCGACAGGCCAGAATGCGCCCATGCAGAACACCGCCCAGGCCGTCGCCCAGAACGTCGTCGAACATGCCTCGCAGGCCGTCGCGAGCCACGCGACGGAATACCCGCTGCTCTATCCGCTGATCTTCCTCGCCGCCGCCGTCATCGCCGTGCCGCTGTCGCGCCGGCTGAAGCTCGGGCCGGTGATCGGCTATCTGGCGGCGGGCGTCGTCATCGGGCCGCATGTGACGGGCCTTTTCGGCGACCCGGAATCGATCTTCGGCCTTGCCGAGCTCGGCGTCGTGCTGCTCCTCTTCATCATCGGGCTCGAACTGAAGCCCTCGCAGCTCTGGTCGATGCGCCGCGACATCTTCGGCTTCGGCCTCGCCCAGGTGCTCGCCTGCGGCGCGGCGCTGGCGGGCCTCGCGGGCCTCGCCGGATTTTCCTGGCATGCCGCGATCATCGCCGGCTTCGGCCTCGCGCTCTCCTCGACCGCCTTCGCGACGCCGCTGATGCAGGAGCGCGGCGAGCTGACATCTCCCTACGGTCAGCGCGCCTTCTCGATCCTGCTGCTGCAGGATGTGGCGGTGGTCCCGCTGCTGGCCCTCGTCGCGATCTTCGCGCCGGGCCTCGGCGAGACGCATGGCGGCGGGCTCGGGACGACGATCGCCATGCTCGTTTCGGTCGGCATCGTCGTCGTCGCCGCGCGCTATGTGATGAACCCGCTCTTCACGCTTCTCGCGCAGTCGAATGCGCATGAAATCATGACGGCCGCCGCCCTCCTCCTCGTGCTCGGCGCCGCCACCGTCATGGAACTCGCCGGCCTCTCGATGGCCATGGGCGCCTTCCTCGCCGGCGTGCTGCTGGCGGAATCGAGCTTCCGCCACGAACTCGAAGCCGACATCGAACCCTTTCGCGGCCTCCTTCTCGGCCTCTTCTTCATCACCGTCGGCATGACGCTCGACCTCGACGTGGTCTACCGCCATTGGGGCCTCGTCGCGATCGGCGTCGCCGCCGTGATCGGGGTGAAATTCACGGTCATCTACGCCCTCGCGCGGGCCACGGGCTCGCCCCATGGCGACGCGTTGAAAATCGGCGGCGTGCTCGCCCAGGGCGGCGAATTCGCCTTCGTGCTCTTCGGCGCCGCGATTTCCGCCCGCGTCATGAGTACCGAGACGGCGAACATCCTGACCTCCGTCGTCGGCCTCTCGCTGGTGGCGACGCCGCTCGTCTTCGCGCTCGCCACCCGCGCCGCCCGCCCCCGCGCCGAAGGCCCTTTGCCCGCCGCCGATTTTTCGCGCGCGAAAGGCAAGGTCATCATCATCGGCTTCGGCCGCTTCGGACAGGTCGTCGCGCAATTCCTGATGTCGCAAGGCATCGAGGTGACCGCCATCGACCACAATGTCGAGCAGATCCGCGCCGCCGCGCGTTTCGGCTTCGAGGTCTATTACGGCGACGGCACCCGCATCGACGTGCTGCGCGCGGCGGGCGCGGACGACGCCTCGATGATCGCGCTCTGCGTGGTGAAGCACGACGTCGCGCTCAGGATCGTCGACGTCATCCAGGCGCAGTTCCCGCTGGCGAAACTCTATGTCCGCTCGCGCGACCGGCGCCACACGCTGGACCTGCTGAAGCGCAACGTCGACTTCCAGATCCGCGAGACCTACGAGTCCGCCGTCGCCTTCGGCATCGCCGCGCTCGAGGGGCTGGGCTTTTCCCATGAGATCGCGAAAAGCGTCGAGGCCGACATGCGCCGCCGCGACGAGGAGCGGCTCGCCCTCCAGCTCGCCGAAGGCCTGATGGCCGGCGCCCATCTGATGCAGACTCGCGCCGTGCAACCCGAGCCCCTGATCGAGCCCAAACGGACCGCCCGCGCCCTCAATCCCGAAGCGGCGGAGGCGACCAAGGCCGAGGAACCCACCGCCGCGACGGGTGGCATCTAGCCGCCCCGCTTGCTACTCTCCGCGCCACCGAAACTCAGGTCTTGGTTGCAAGGCAAACGCGGGGAGAGAGAAACGCATGAAGAACCTCTTCAATATCGAGGGTAAGGTCGCGCTGGTGACGGGCGGCTCGCGCGGCATCGGCGAGATGATCGCGACGGGCTTCGTCGAGGCAGGCGCGAAAGTCTATATCTCGGCGCGCAAGGCGCAGGCCTGCAACGAGCTGGCGGAAGAGCTCTCGAAGAAGGGCACCTGCATCTCGCTGCCCTTCGACCTCGGCAATGTGGCCGGCATCGAAGGCCTCGCCGCCGAACTCGCCAAACGCGAGGAGAAGCTCGACATCCTGGTCAACAATGCCGGCGCCGCCTGGGGCGAGCCGATCGACCAGTATTCCGAAAGCGGCTGGGACAAGGTGATGAACATCAACCTGAAGGGCCCCTTCTTCGTCACGCAGAAGCTCCTGCCGCTGCTGCGCAAGGCCGCGACCTATGACGACCCGTCGCGCATCATCAACATCGCCTCGATCAACGGCATCGTGCCGCCGGAACTCGAGACCTATGCCTATTCCTCGTCCAAAGCCGGCTGCATCATGCTGACGCGGCATCTGGCAGGCCGCCTCGCGGGCGACAATATCCTCGTCAACGCCATCGCGCCCGGACCCTTCCCGAGCCAGATGATGAAGGCGACGCTCGACACTTTCGGCGAGGCGATCAAGGCCGGCAATCCCAGGAAGCGCATCGGCACACCGGAAGACATCGCCGGCGTCGCGATCTTCCTGTCGTCGCGCGCTTCCGCCTACACGACCGGCGCCGTCATCCCCTGCGACGGCGGCGCGGCCGAAGTCTGACCTCTCAAGCCATGTCGGTCTCCGGACGCGGAGATCGACATGCGCCTGACATCCGTTTCGGCTAGTCTCCGGAATCGGATTTTTCGGGGACAATCATCATGAAGATATCGACCATCCTGGCGGCGGCCTTCGTCTTGACGCTCACGCCGCT
>NZ_DATKFR010000330.1:0-7861 GCF_035511255.1 Parvibaculum sp. | reverse complement strand
GGCGGTGAAGTTGTCGAGCGTCGTGTCGACATAACGGCCGTCGAGCTCGTCCTTGTTCGAATAGGCGATGGCATGGACGAAGAAGTCGATCTTGCCCCATTCGGCCTGCAGCCGTTCGAAGAGCGCGTCGATGCTGCCCTGTTCGGTGACGTCGCAGGGAAGTATGAGCGTCGAGCCGACGGATTCGGCGAGCGGGATGACGCGCTTCTGCAGCGCCTCGCCCTGATAGGTGAAGGCGATTTCGGCGCCCTGGTCGGCGCATGCCTTGGCGATGCCCCAGGCGATCGAACGGTTGTTTGCCACGCCCATGATGAGGCCGCGCTTGCCGGCCATCAGGCCGCCCTTGACCCCGGATTGGGTGCGTGTGATCGCTTCGCTCATCGCGTCCTCGTCTCGTTCGCTTCTCATCCTCGAATTGGCGGGCATCCTACACAATAGCCGTGACCGGTCTACCGAAAAGCCGGACACGGTGGCGGTCCGGGGACGAATCATTCTGGCGCTTCAAGTACTTGCATTAGAACAGGTGTCAGAGATTCTGGCGCGGGTTCTGTGACTGTCCGGCGGCCCAACCGCGTACAAAGTCGCGTAATGGCTCATCCTGGGTGTCGGGAAGGACAAGCTCCAGAGTGACGTACTGGTCGCCGGCCCCGGCGCTCCCCTCCGGCGCTATGCCCTTGCCCCTAAGGCGGAGCCTCGTCCCGGTATTGGCACCTTCGGGAATGGTCAGAGTGACCGGGCCCGAAACGGTCGGCACCTCGACCTTGGCGCCCAGCACCGCCTCGGGCAGCGTCACCGGCAGGGTGAGGTGGATGTCGAGCCCGTCACGGCGGAAATGGGGGTGTGGCTCGATGCCGATTTCGATCAGCGCGTCGCCGGCCTCGGCGCCGCCATGGCCGTCGCCGCCCTGTCCCCGTAGCCGAATCTGTTGGCCCTGCTCGACGCCGGCGGGCACGCGGACGTCGAGGCGCTTGCCGCCGTCCAGCGTGACGCGCTTCCTGGTTCCGATTGCGGCTTCGATGAAGGAGATCGACAGGCGATAGGTCCGGTCCTGCCCGCGCGCGCGGAAGACGCGCTTGCCGGCGCTGCGCAGGCCCTCGAAGAGTTCAGAGAAAAGGTCTTCGGAGGTCTCCTTCTCAGGTCCCGCCTCGTGTGTGGCTTCGAAGATGGTTTCCGTGCGCCGCGCGGCCTTCGCGAAAGCGGCTTCCTCGAAGGCCCGCTCTTTTGGCGATGGCGGGCGCTGCGGCCTGACCCTTGCGCGGCGGCGTTCCTCGTCGAAACGGGCGCGGGCGGCGGCGTCCTTCAGAAGGTTGTAGGCGGCCGTGACTTCCTGAAAGCGCGCCTGCTCGGCGGCGCCCGCGGGACGATCTCCGGCATCGGCCTGGGCGTCGGGGTGATAGCGCTTGGCAAGCCGGCGATAGGCGGATTTGATGTCCGCGGCTCCGGCGGTCGGCGTCAGGCCGAGGATTTCATAGGGGTCGCGCAACGTCTTTCTCCGGGAGATCGTAAGATCGAGGATAGAAGACGCGCCGATACGAATTCGTTAACCGTTCTGCCTCAACGCGTGTCGGATCCGCGCATTTCGAAGTCGGGAGCGGGCGGCGCGGGCGCGACCTGCCGGGCCGGAAGATCGGCGGGCTTCGGCGCCTTCGGTCCTTCGAGGCTCGGCACGAGCAGGGCGAGTCGGTCGAGGGCGAGCCTGCTGCCGGACCGGGCGGCCAGCGCATACCAGCCGAGAGCAAGGGAAATGTCCTTGTCGACGCCCTGGCCGCGCTCATACATCACGGCGATGTTGTATTGCGCGACCGGGCTGCCGGCGAGGGCGGCGGCATGGAACCAGAAGGCGGCCGCCTCGAGGTTCTTCGGTACGCCGTCTCCCTCCAGATGCATGAAGGCGGCGTTGAGCTGGGCGAGGGCGAACCCTTTCTGCCCGGCTTCTTCATAAAACCAGAGCGCCCGTTCGGGGTCGCGCGCCGTTCCTTCGCCCTTGCGCAGCAGCAGGGCAACATTGCGCATGGCCGCGAGATCGCCGCCTTGGGCGAGCGGCAGCCAGACTTCATAAGCGCGTTTGTAATCGCCGGAATCATAGGCGGCGACCCCTTCCATGAAGCGTGCGCTGGGCGGCGGCAAGGGCTCCGGGTGCTCCAGCGTCTGGACGGGCGCCGCAACGGCAACGGCTGCGCCCCAGAAGAGCGCAGCCGCGGTCATGCCGATGACGAGCAAGGCGGGCCTGGCCCGGTTCACGAATGCCATCCCCCCGCGCGCCCGGTTACTGATTCACGATCTGCCAGGATCCGTCGGGCTGACGGCAGGCCGTGCCGTAGGCACGCTCCGACTGGCCGCCGACATTGACCGTCTGGGTGTATTCGCGGCAGTAGGAATTGTTGCTCTGGTAAGCCCGCTGCGGCGTCACCGTGCCGTAATTGCCCGAGTCCGGATTGCGCCATTCGACAGGCTGGCCGGATTGACCGCTTTCGAGCGCGTATTGCGTACGGTCGGCCATGTATTGGCGGTCGGCGCGGTCGAGCGATTTGCCGATCTCGCTGCCGACCAGCGCGCCGAGCAGGACGCCCGCGCCCGTCGCCCAGAGGCGACCGGTGCCGCCGCCGATTGCCGAACCGGCCAGGCCGCCTGCGACGGCGCCGCCCAGCGTGCCGATATTCTGCTTCGGGCCCGCTCCCTGTTGACAACCAACAAGCGCCAGGGCGAGGACACCTATTGTCAAGCCTTTGAGAAATCTCATTTTATTCCAGTCCTATCTTTGTGTCCGTCCCGGTCGCCCTCCTGACCGTGCAGGACAAACCCCTATGGGTGACTATATAAGACGATAAATGTGGCGGGAAATATGGCGGGGAAATAAACCCGCCTGCGTGACCGGAGTTTGATGTGAGCGATCAGCCAGACAGCCTCGAAAGAGACGATCCCGCCGACTGGGCCGCCGCAGGCGATCCTGTCCGCCTCTTTCACGACTGGCTGGAAAAGGCGCGGGCGAGCGAGATCAACGACCCGAACGGCGTGGCGCTGGCGACGGCGGACGCGTCTGGCTTTCCCGACGTGCGCATGGTGCTGCTGAAGGACGCGGATGCGCGCGGCTTCGTTTTCTATACCAATCTTGAAAGCGCGAAGGGCCGCGAGCTGGCGGAGAACCCGCGCGCCGCGCTCTGCTTCCACTGGAAGAGCCTCAGGCGGCAGGTGCGTGTGCGCGGTCTTGTGAGTTCCGTATCGCCCGAAGAGGCCGACGCCTATTTCGCGACGCGCCACCGCGACAGCCAGATCGGCGCCTGGGCCTCGCGCCAGTCGCGTCCGCTCGAGACGCGGTTCGAACTCGAAAAGGAAGTCGCGCGCTACGTTGCGAAGTTCGGATTGGCGAAGGTGCCGCGTCCGCCGCACTGGTCCGGGTTCCGCATCGCGCCGCTTGCCATCGAGTTTTGGCGCGACCGGCCGTTCCGCCTGCATGATCGTCTGGTCTATGAACGCGAAAGCGCCGACGGCGATTGGCGAGTCAGAAAGCTCTTCCCATGAGGACAGGAGCGAGCCGCGCGAACCATAATGCGAAACTGATGAAACGGGCGACCTATGCCGCCGTCGCGGTCGCCGTCACGCTCATCGTCATCAAGGGTGCCGCCTTCTATCTGACTGGTTCCATCGCGATGCTCGGTACGCTGATGGATTCGCTGCTCGACGGCGCGGCGTCGCTGCTCAATCTTGTCGCGGTCGGCCATTCGTTGACGCCGGCAGACGACGAGCATCGCTTCGGCCACGGCAAGGCGGAGGCGCTGGCGGGACTTGGCCAGGCGATCTTCATCTTTGCGTCGGCGGGCTATATCGTCTTCGAGGCGATCATGCGCATCGTCAACCCGGTGCCCGTCGAAAATTCGGCAGTCGGCATCGCCGTCACAGTCGCCGCGATCGTCATCACCCTCGCCCTCGTCGCGTTCCAGCGCCATGTCGTCGCACAGACGAATTCGCTCGCCATCGAGGCGGACTCGACGCATTACCGGGGCGACCTTTTCATGAACCTCTCGGTGGTCGCGGCGCTGGTGCTGTCAGGTCTTTTCGGCATTCGCTGGGCCGATCCCTTTTTCGGTCTCGCCATCGCCGTTCTCATCGGCATATCCGCGGCGCAGATCGTTTTCGGCTCCTACAACCAGTTGATGGATCGCGAATTGTCCGAGGCGGACCGCGAGCGCATCAAGGCGATTGCGTTGTCGCACCCGGAGGCGATCAACATCCACGATCTTCGGACGCGGACCTCGGGCACGCGCAGTTTCATCCAGTTTCACCTCGAACTCGACAGCGCGATCTCGCTGATGAACGCGCATCGCATTTCCGACGATGTGGAGGCGCGCATCATGGAGGCGTTTCCCGACGCCGAAGTCATCATTCATCAGGACCCTGCCGGCGTCGAGGAACTGACGCGGTTGCAGCGCGTTTAATCCGATGGGCAGCGGCGGCGTGGAAGCCGAGATCGCCGCCTTTCTCGCGCGGCCGGAAACTTACGGACTTGCGGGGGACGAAAAGATCGAGTGTATCGAGACGCATGCCTCGCGCATCTATCTCGCCGGTCCCCTTGCCTACAAGCTGAAGAAGCGCGTCGATTTCGGCTTTCTCGATTTCACCACACTCGAAAAACGCCGGGTGGCGGCGGAGAACGAGGTCGCGCTCAACCGACGGACGGCGCCGGAGATTTATCTCGGCACGGTGCCGATCCGGCAAACCGGGAAGGAGCTTCGGCTCGGCGGTGAGGAGGGCGAGGTCGTCGACTGGCTGGTCGAGATGTGCCGCTTTCCGGCGGAGGGATTGTTCGCGCGCCTCGCGGACGAGGGCAAGCTCTCTCGCGCGCTCATCGAGACGCTGGCCGCCGATGTCGCGCGCTTTCATGCGCGGGCGGAGGTGAAGCATGACCGCGGCGGCGCGGCGCTCTTCGCGCGGATCGTCGCCGGCAATGACGACAATCTGAAGGGCAGCATCGGTGCGGTGTTCGAGGCGGAAAAGGTGCGGCGCCTGCGCGTGGAATGCGACAGGCTGATCGCGCGGCATGGTGCATTGCTCGACCGGCGACGCGACATGGGCTTCGTGCGGCAATGTCACGGCGATCTTCACCTCGGCAATGTGACGCTGATCGGGGAGAAGCCGGTCATTTTCGACTGCATCGAATTCAGCGACGACATCGCCTCCATCGACATTCTCTACGATCTCGGCTTTCTGCTGATGGATCTTGCCTTTCGCGCGACAAGCGAAACGCGGCTCGAGGGTTTCGCCAATCGCGCACTCAACACCTATCTCGATCATGTGTCCGAAGCGGAGATCGGGGCGACGATGGAGGGGCTTGCGTTGCTGCCGCTCTTCATCGCGACGCGGGCGGCTGTCCGCGCCAAGGTGACGGCGGTGGTGGCCGACACGGAGGAAAAGCGCGATCGCTCTCGCGCCTATCTCGATTTCGCGCTTGCGGCGCTCGCGCCGGCCGCTCCGCGCCTCGTCGCCGTCGGCGGTTTGTCGGGAACGGGGAAGTCGACGCTGGCGACGAGCCTCGCGCCGCTGCTCGGCGGGCCGATTGGCGCGGTGCATCTGCGCACCGACATTCTGCGCAAGCGGCTTTTCGGCGTCGGACCGCTGGAGCGGCTTCCCGAAGCGGCCTATGCGCCAGAGGTCCGCGCGACGGTCTATGACAGGATGCTGACGCTTGCGCGCGCGGCGCTCGGCGCGGGCCTGCCGGTCGTCGCCGACGCCGTTTTTGCGCGGGAAGGGGAGCGGCGGGATGTTGCGAAGCTGGCGGCGGAGGCCGGTGTGCCCTTTGCCGGCCTCTGGCTCGAGGCGCCGGCTGATGTGCTGGAAGCCCGCGTCGCGGCGCGGACGGCCGGCGCGCGCGATCCCTCCGACGCCGATGTCGCAGTTCTGCGGCAGCAACTCGGCTATGATCTCGGACGGATGGACTGGATGCGGGTCGACGCCTCGGGGACGCCGGCGGAAAGCCTTGCGCATGCGCGCGATCGGCTCAATAACTCGGCGAGTTGATATTTCCCGCCGCTGGCGCTTGTCGCGGCTTTAGATTAGATTGCTTCTCATGAGCAACTTGGAAAACTCGGAACGCAAGACGCTGATCCTCACCGGCGCGAGCCGGGGAATCGGCCATGCCACGGTGAAACGCTTTTCGAGCGCGGGCTGGCGGGTCATCACCTGTTCGCGGCATCCCTTTCCCGAGGATTGTCCCTGGGAGATGGGGCCGGAAGACCACATTCAGGTCGATCTGGCGGACCCTGCAAACACGGAGGCCGCCATCGCCGAGATGCGCGAGCGGCTGAAGGATCAGGGCAGCCGTCTCCACGCGCTGGTCAACAATGCGGCGATCTCGCCCAAGGGGCCGGGCGGCGCGCGTCTCAACGTGTTCAGCACCGAGATGGAGACCTGGCAGAAGGTCTTTCAGGTGAATTTCTTCGCGCCGGTGATGCTTGCGCGCGGATTGGTCGAGGAGCTAAAGGCGGCGCAGGGCTCGGTCGTCAATGTGACGTCGATCGCCGGCGTGCGCGTCCATCCTTTCGCCGGTTCGGCCTATGCGACGTCGAAATCGGCGCTTGCCGGCCTGACGCGCGAAATGGCGTCGGATTTCGGCCGGCTCGGCATTCGCGTCAACGCGATCGCGCCCGGCGAGATCGACACCGCGATCCTGTCGCCCGGCACCGAGAAGATCGTCGCGGAAATTCCGATGCAGCGCCTCGGCAAGCCGGAAGAAGTCGCCCGCACGATCTATTTTTTGTGCACGGATCAGTCGAGCTACGTCAACGGCGCCGAGATCCACATCAATGGCGGCCAGCACGTTTAGCTGTGGCTGTCGGCGAGGTTCACTTCACCGCTTTGGTGAAGAAAGTTGGCCGATTACCTGGCGAACGACTTGAGTGGCCACCCTTGGCGCTAGGAGTAACTATGCCCAGACGGAAAGACTTTCGTGGCGTGGCGTTTGGCTTACTCGGCACTTTTGTGAGTCGCAACAACGACGTTGGCGGTTATTGGGCACTCGGCAAACTCTACAAACATGCGCGAGTGTCTAAGGCATACGAAGTCCATGTGGATCTTGTTAGATCAGCTATCGTGCCGCCTAATCCAGAGTTCAGCGACATGGTCCGGCACTTCCGACAGATGCTCACGGATCAGCTTGTTGCGCGAAGGTTGCCGGAGGAATGGCTGAGAGAAGCAGACGTAAGGGTGACGTTCTTCGAGAGCAAAAGTGTAGATCGACCTGGAGATGTATTCGAGTGTTTGGTCACGTTAACAGACGACCTTGGCGGCACGCATAAAGCGCAAGAGAATGGCGCATGCTGGATTCATGATTCGGCGAAGGAGTGCAAGAGCACACGCGTCTAGTCGGATTCAGGCCGAAAACAGACGCGGGCAGCACGTTTGAGCTTCAACTTGGACTGTCACCCCGGGCTTGTCCCGGGGCCCAGGGGCGACATAATCAGAATTCTCGGCCCCTGGATCCCGGCACAAGGCCGGGATGACACTTTAGGTTGGGATACAACCGACGGATTAGAAATCCGTTGCCTACGCCAGAAAGATCACCGCGCTCTGGCTGTCGCGCAGCATGGCGTTCTCGCCGACGGTGAAGGCCGAGACGATGAAGCCGGTCGCGCCCTCGAAGGCGCCGGTGCCGCTTTCGATGCGGCGGACGACATGGCCCACTTGCAACGACGTGTCGGGGCTTTCGCCGATGGCGCCTTCGCCTTCGTTGACGAAGTTCACCGTGCCGCCGCCGAAGACGATCTGCCCCTGTTCGCTGAAGCGGCCGAACTGATCGGGCTCCACGACGGATTCGAACACGGCTTGCGGCGCGCCGGTCGTGAAGACGGCATCGAGGCCGGGGCCGAAG
>NZ_DATKFR010000329.1:0-2693 GCF_035511255.1 Parvibaculum sp. | reverse complement strand
AAGAAGTGGGTCTATTCCTTCGGTGACGGCAAGGCGGAAGGCGCGGCGTCGATGCGCAATCTCCTTGGCGGCAAGGGCGCGAACCTCGCCGAGATGTCCAATCTCGGACTGCCGGTGCCGCCGGGCTTTACCATCACCACGGAAGTCTGCACCGCCTTCTACGCCAACGACCGTCAGTATCCGGCCGAACTCGAGGCCCAGGTGACGGCCGCGCTCGATCATGTCGGCAAGGCGGTCGGCGCCACCTTCGGCGATGCCGCCAATCCGCTGCTCGTCTCCGTCCGCTCCGGCGCGCGGGCGTCGATGCCGGGCATGATGGACACGGTGCTCAATCTCGGCCTCAACGACGTCACGGTGTCGGGGCTCGCGAAGCGGTCGGGCGACGAGCGCTTCGCCTTCGACAGCTATCGCCGCTTCATCCAGATGTATTCCGACGTGGTGCTCGAGGTCGATCATCACCACTTCGAGGAAATCCTCGAATATTACAAGGAAGAGCACGAGCGTTCGCTCGACACCGATCTCACCGCCGCCGACTGGCAGGACGTGATCCACCGCTACAAGGCGCGGATCGAGGAAGAGCTCGGGCGGCCCTTCCCGCAGGATGTGCATGAGCAGCTCTGGGGCGCGATCGGCGCCGTCTTCGGCTCGTGGCGCAATGCGCGCGCGGAAACCTATCGCCGCCTCCACAACATTCCCGAAAGCTGGGGCACCGCCGTCAATGTGCAGGCGATGGTCTTCGGCAATATGGGCGATACCTCGGCCACCGGCGTCGCCTTCACGCGCAACCCGTCGACCGGCGAGCGCGCCGTCTATGGCGAGTTTCTGGTCAACGCGCAGGGCGAGGACGTCGTTGCCGGCATCCGCACGCCGCAATCGCTGACGAAAAAGGCGCGGCTCGAAGCGAAGGACACGAAGCCCTCGATGGAAGAGGCGATGCCCGAAGTCTTCGCCGAGCTTTCGGCGGTCTTCGAGCGGCTCGAAAAGCACTACACCGACATGCAGGATGTCGAGTTCACGGTGCAGAACGCGAAGCTCTGGATGCTCCAGACGCGCGCCGGCAAGCGCACGGCCAAGGCCGCGCTCAAGATCGCCGTCGACATGGCGCATGAAGGGCTCATCGACGAGAAGACTGCGATCACCCGCGTCGATCCGGCCGCGCTCGACCAGCTTCTTCACCCGACGCTCGATCCCGACGCGCCGCGCGACGTCATCGCCACGGGCCTGCCCGCCTCTCCGGGTGCTGCGGCCGGCGAAGTCGTCTTCTCGTCCGACGAGGCGGCGGCGGCCAAGGCCGACGGCCGCAATGTCATTCTGGTGCGCATCGAGACCTCGCCGGAAGACATTCACGGCATGCATTCGGCGGTCGCGATCCTGACCACGCGCGGCGGCATGACGAGCCACGCGGCGGTCGTCGCGCGCGGCATGGGCCGGCCTTGCGTCTCCGGCGTCGGCTCGATCCGCATCGACTACAAGACCGAGCAGTTCACCGTGATGGGCATTACGGTGAAAAAAGGCGACATCATCACCGTCGATGGTTCGACCGGACAGGTCATCAAGGGCGAGGTGCCGATGCTCCAGCCGGAGCTGTCGGGCGATTTCGCGACCCTAATGGGTTGGGCCGACAGCCATCGCCGCATGAAGGTCCGCACCAATGCCGAGACGCCGCTCGACGCGGCGACGGCCCGCAAGTTCGGGGCCGAGGGCATCGGCCTCTGCCGGACCGAGCACATGTTCTTCGACGAGACGCGCATCGTCGCCGTCCGCCAGATGATCCTGGCCGACGACAGCAGGGGCCGCCGCGCGCCGCTCGACAAGATCCTGCCGATGCAGCGGGACGATTTCCGCCAGCTCTTCGTCATCATGAAGGGCCTGCCGGTCACGATCCGCCTGCTCGACCCGCCGCTCCACGAATTCCTGCCCAAGACGCCCGAGGAAATCGCCCAGGTTTCGGCCGCGACCGGGATGCCGGCCGACAAGCTCGCCCGGCGGGTGCAGGAGCTGCACGAGTTCAATCCGATGCTCGGCCATCGCGGCTGCCGCCTCGGCATCACCTATCCCGAGATCTACGAAATGCAGGCGCGCGCCATCTTCGAGGCCGCCATCGAGGCGGCCAAGGAGACCGGCGAGGCCGTGACGCCCGAGATCATGATCCCCCTCGTCTCGATGAAGGCCGAGCTAGACCTGCTGAAGGACAAGATCGTCGCCGTGGCGGCGGCGGTCGAAAAGGAGAAGGGGACGAAGCTCGTCTACCAGATCGGCACCATGATCGAACTGCCGCGGGCCGCCCTGATGGCCCGGCAGATCGCCGAATCGGCCGAGTTTTTCTCCTTTGGAACCAATGACTTGACGCAAACGACCTATGGCATCAGCCGGGACGATGCGGCCAATTTCATGAATGACTACCTGACCAAGAAGCTCATCTCCCAGGACCCCTTCGTCTCGCTCGACCCCGAGGGCGTGGGCGAACTCGTCCGCATCGCGGCCGAGCGGGGCCGGACCACCCGGCCGGAGATCAAGCTCGGCATCTGCGGCGAGCATGGCGGCGACCCGGCCTCGATCGCCTTCTGCGAGGAGGTGGGTCTCACCTATGTCTCCTGCTCGCCCTACCGGGTGCCGATCGCCCGCCTCGCGGCGGCCCAGGCGGCTCTTTCGGTGGCCGCGAATGCCGGGCATGAGTGAACGGAAATCTGGCC
>NZ_DATKFR010000328.1:0-1502 GCF_035511255.1 Parvibaculum sp. | reverse complement strand
GACGCGCGACGCGGAACGCAGCTATTGCCCGTCAGGCGTCGTCCGGCAAATGGCGGCGGCGATGACCAATGGCGACCGGCGGCAGAAGCTCCGCCGCATCGAGGTGCCGACCATGGTGCTGCATGGCGCAGCCGATCCGCTGGTGCCGGTCGAGGCGGCGCGCGACACGGCGGCGAGCATCGACGGCGCGGAACTGCGCATCATCGAGGGCATGGGCCACGACATTCCGCTGCAGCTCGTCGAGACTTTCGCCGATGCGATCGTCGCGGCGGCGGAGCGCGCGACGGGGCCGAAGCGGCCGCTGTTGCTTCCCGCGCCGGAGCATGGCGAGGAGACCCCGTTGCTGGCGCCGCTCATCCACGCAGGCGAAACTGCCGTCGAGACGTTGACGGCGGTCGCGCGCGAGCTGCTGCCGATGCAGCGGGCCGAGGTTTTGCCGGTGCCGCTGGCGGCGCCCGTACCCCCTCAGCCGCGCGTCGGATTTTTCGCGCGGCTCGGCTTTCGGATCAAAAGCTGGCGCGCGCGGTGGCGCGGTTGAACGTCCTCAGTAGCACAGCGCCTTGCGGAGCTCCGCGCGCGCGGCGGCGAGCCGGTCTTTCATCGCGGGATCGTTGAGATAGGCGTCTGCGACGAGCAAACCGCTTTGCCGGCCGGCCGCGACGTCGGTCGGGAAATGGACGCCGACGACGATGCGGTGCCAGCCATAGCGTTCGGCGCGGTTCATGATGATCGCGGTTTCGTCGGGCATCAGCGCTGAAAGAACGGCGGCGCTGGTGAAGGCGAAGGTGGTGTGGCCGCTCGGATAGCTCGGGCTCGATTTGGCCAGATGCTTTTGATAGGCCTTGTCTGTCAGCGGCTCGATTTTCGGTAGGCCGGGAATCTCGACCACGAAGGGGCGCGTACGGTTATAGACGTCCTTTGCCGCGTCCGAGGCGCGGTACTCCGCGTAATTCGCTTCGTTGAGAACCGACATGGTCGCGGGCAGCGAGGTGTTGAGCGCGGCCTCGTCTTCCTTGAGGCGGCCCTGCGCGGCGATGGCCGCGTCGTGATCGAGATCCTTCAGGATCGCCTTGGCGGGCGCGCAACTGTCGGGCGCCGTGTTGACGAGGCGCAGCCAGATGGGGCGGAGGAATTGCGCGACGGTCGGATAGGCGGCATCGGCCATCGCCATCGCGATCTCGTCGTCATTGGCGGATTTGCGCGCATCGAGCACGCCCTGGTAATCGGCCTTCTGGGCTTCCGGGTCCTGCTTGCAGTCCGGTCCCTCGCCCTTGGCGATATTGCTCTGGGGCGGGCAGGGGATCACCTTCGTCAGGTCGAAGCTTTTGGTCGGGGCCTTTGCCGGCTCCTTCGCGGAGGCTGGAAGCGGCGTGAGCGTCAAGACGAAGGCCGCCGCCAGGATGGTCGATATCTTCATGATGATTGTCCCCGAAAAATCCGATTCCGGAGACTAGCCGAAACGGATGTCAGGCGCATGTCGATCTCCGCGTCCGGAGACCGAC
>NZ_DATKFR010000327.1:0-4993 GCF_035511255.1 Parvibaculum sp. | reverse complement strand
CAGAGCTGCAGCAGCGGCACGAACAGCACCAGAAAGAACCAGCCGCTGTAGTTGCGATCGTGCAGCCGCTTGACGCCGACGGCGATCGACGGCCAGAGCAGGACGAGGTTGACGAGATTGAGCCAGCCGAACCTCATGCCCCCCATCGCGCGCGCGAACTCGTCCGGGTTCATGCCCGGCGTCAGCTCCGCCTTGAGGAGATCCTGTTGAAGCACATAGAAGAAGCCGAGGCCGATCGCGCTGTAGAAAAGATAGAAGCCCCAATAGGCCCGGCGATTGACGCGCCCCCTGAAGGAGAAAAGGAAGGACAGGATATCCATCGAAAGCCCCATAGATGACACCGCGCCCCTCGCGGCGGGACGATCTTGGCATGGAAGGATGACGGTTGGGTGGGGAAAAGGAGCGCCGGGCGGGGCTTGACCCGGGGCGCTCCAACTGCATGCTTCAGGGGCAAAAGACGGGGCAAAACAAAGGGGACAGCGTGGGAAGCGAGAAGGCCGAGGATGCGGGCGTCGAGGCCTTCATTGCGCGCTGGTCGGCGTCGGGGGGCGCGGAGCGCGCCAATTACCAGCTCTTCCTGACCGAACTCTGCACCCTGCTCGGCCTGCCGCAGCCGGACCCGGCGCGCGAAACGAACAACCACAACGACTATGTCTTCGAGCGCTCCGTCGCCTTCAAGCATGCCGACGGCACGCAGACCTCCGGCTTCATCGACCTCTATAAGCGCGATTGCTTCGTTCTGGAGGCAAAGCAGAGCGGCAAGCGCGACGCGCTGCGCCCGAAGGGCGAGGACCAGCTCGCGCTGATTCCCGAGGATGCGACGCAGGCGAAGGCGGGCACGGCCAAACGCGGCACGCGCTCATGGGACACCTCGATGCTCAATGCGCGGCGTCAGGCGGAGGACTACGCCAAGGCGCTGCCCAAGGAACATGGCTGGCCGCCCTTCCTCGTCGTCGTCGATGTCGGCCACTGCATCGAGCTCTATGCCGATTTCGTCCGGCAGGGAAAGAACTACGCCCAGTTTCCGGATCGCCGCCATTACCGGATCATGCTGGATGACCTCAGACATGAGGTCGTGCGCGAGCGCCTGCGCCTCGCCTGGACCGATCCGCTGGCGCTCGACCCGGCGAAGAAATCGGCGGAGGTCACGCGCGACATCGCCGAGCGGCTGGCGAAGATCGCCCGCGCCCTCGAAGCGCGGAAAAACGATCCCGGCAGGGTCGCCGAATTCCTGATGCGCTGCCTCTTCACGATGTTTGCCGAAGACGTGAGGCTGCTGCCGGAAGGCGCCTTCACGAAACTCATCGAGCAGATGAAGGAGACGCCCGAGAAGTTCCGCTTCGCGCTCGAAGACCTCTGGAAGGCGATGAACACCGGCGACTATACCGGCACGATCAACGAGGTGGTCAAGCGCTTCAACGGCGGACTCTTCGCCCACCCGGAGGCGATCACGCTGGAGCCCGACGAAATCCACGAGCTTTATGTCGCCGCACGGCGCGATTGGCGCGACGTCGAGCCGGCGATCTTCGGCACGCTGCTGGAACGCGCGCTCGACAAGCGCGACCGCCACAAGCTCGGCGCGCATTACACGCCGCGCGCCTATGTCGAACGCCTCGTCGTGCCGACCATCATCGAACCCTTGAGCGACGACTGGAAAATCGTGCAGGCGGAAGCCGAGCAACTGATGCGCGAGGGCAAGCCCGAAGAGGCCCGCGCCGCCGTGCGCGGCTTCCACCAGACGCTTTGCGCGACGCGCGTGCTCGACCCTGCCTGCGGCACCGGCAACTTCCTCTATGTCTCGATGGAGCTGATGAAGCGCCTCGAAGGCGAAGTGCTCGACTATCTCGCGGCGCTGGGCGAGCAGCAATATGTGCTTGAAATGTCCGACCACACGGTCGATCCGCACCAGTTTCTCGGCCTCGAAATCAATCCTCGCGCGGTGCAGATCGCCGACCTGGTGCTCTGGATCGGCTTCATTAAATGGCAGATCAGGACGGGCGGGCAGGCGGCGATTTCCGAGCCGGTGCTGCGCGCCTTCGGCAACATCAGGGAACAGGACGCGGTGCTCGCCTATGACAAGCGCGAGCTGCTGCGCGACGAGCACGGCAAGCCCGTCACGCGCTGGGACGGCGTGACGACGAAGAAGCATCCCGTGACCGGCGAGGACGTGCCGGACGAGACGGCACGCGTCGAGCTTTACACCTATTCGAATCCGAAACCCGCCGTATGGCCCGAGACGGATTTCATTGTCGGCAATCCGCCTTTCATCGGGAATAAGCGGATGATTTCTGCTTTGGGTGAAGGGTATGTCGAGGCGCTGCGTACAGCTCACGAGAGCGTCCCCGGTTCCGTAGATTTTGTCATGTATTGGTGGGATCAATCAGCTGGTTTAGTCGGAAGAAAGAAGGTTCGGCGCTTTGGGCTGATTACGACCAATACCTTTACTCAAATTCAGAATCGGGCTGTGGCTGCGCAACACATGGCGCGCAAGACGCCTTTACACATTGTATTCGCTGTTCCCGATCATCCTTGGGTTGATGCTGTAGATGGTGCGGCGGTGCGCATAAGCATGACCGTCGGTGGCTCCGAAACACTCGGTCGTCTTTTGGAAATTTCTAAAGAGGAATGGACGGACGGGGAACCGGGCTTGACCTTTAGGGAGTCGATTGGCCAGATACGCCCGACGTTGTCAGTCGGGACGGACACTGACATCGCAACCTCACTTCGCGCGAATGCACTTCTGGCGTCAATGGGACCAGCTCTGGGTAGTCGAGGCTTTGTCGTGGACGGAGTCTTGCGGGCAAGATGGTCGCAAGAATGTTCGCGCGTGCATGAGGTCTTGCGCCCTCTGAGAAATGGTCGAGATCTTCTTTATGCCCCACGGGGCGTGTTTGCGATTGACCTTGACGACTTCGATTCTGAGGGCGCCGTCGTGAAATGGTGCTCACCAATATATCAGCACCTGTTGGAACACGTGCGCCCGGATCGAGTCGTCAATCGGGACATTAAGCTCGTGCAAAATTGGTGGAAATTTCGTCGTTCTAACGAAGTATATAGAAACGCCGTACGAGGACTGACGCGCTATATAGCGACTCCGGAAACGGCCAAGCATCGATTGTTTCAGTTTGTGACAGGGGACACCCTTTGTGAACATGGCACCATTGGGTTTGGATGGAGCGATCCTGAGGGGCTCGCCATGCTTTCTTCCAAAATTCACATTCTCTGGACGTTGGAGGTTGGGGGAACGCTTGAGGATCGACCACGCTATAACAAGACGCGTTGCTTCGACCCCTTTCCCTTCCCCGATCCCTCCGACGCGCTGAAGGCGCGCCTGCGCGATCTCGGCGAAAGGCTCGACGCTTTCCGGAAAGAGCGGCAGGCGGAGCATCCCGATCTCACCATGACGGGCATGTACAATGTGCTGGAGCGTCTGCGCGAACTCGACGCCGATCCGAAGGCCGCGCCGCTGACCGACAAGGAAAGGGCGATCCACGAGAAAGGTCTCGTCTCGGTGCTGAAGCAGTTGCATGACGAGATCGACGCCGCCACCTTCGAGGCCTATGGCTGGCCGCGCGACCTCGGCGACGAGCAGATTCTCGAACGCCTCGTCGCGCTCAACAAGGAGCGCGCGGCGGAAGAGAAGAAGGGCCATGTCCGCTGGCTCCGCCCCGACTATCAGATTCCGCGCTTTGCCAAGGGCGCGGCCAAGGCCGAGCAGGTCGAGGCCGATCTCGAAGCGCCGCTCGCCGCCGAAAAGGCGCCCGCCTGGCCCGCGAAGCTTCCCGAACAGATCAAGGCCGTTCGCGATGCGCTCGCCCATGCCGGCGCGCCGGTCTCCCCGATCGACGTTTCGAAGGCCTTCAAGGGCGGCGCGCGCCGCAAGGAAAAAGTCTCCGAACTTCTCGAAAGCCTCGCGATGCTCGGACAAGTCCAGAAAACCGGCGAGCGCTACTTCCTCGCCGACAGGGGGTAGATGAATGGCCGCAACGAAAGACATCCCGACTGTTCAGGCACTGATTCCGGCGACGGTGGTTATTCTGAAGCAGCTTGGTGGTTCGGGGTCGAACGAGGAAATCCACGATGCAGCTGCGGCGTTCTTCAACCTCTCCGAGGAACAAATCGACCTTTCGCGCAAGGAAGGTAGCACGGACACGCTGTTTGCATATCGCCTTCGCTGGGCACGCAGCTATCTGAAGAAGGTCGGGGCGGCGGACAACACTGAACGGGGTATCTGGACGCTGACGCCCAAGGGCCGGGACATGAACGCGAATGAACTGAAAGAGGTTCACCGCGTCGTGCAGTCCATGAGAACGAAGAGGGCCGAGACACCGACGATCGAGACTGAAGCGGTGGAGCCGGAAGCGGTGGAGACAGAGGCCGAAGAGCTCGATTGGAGCGAGAGACTTCTTTCGGTTCTCCTTACTCTGAAGCCGGACGCCTTCGAACGGCTTTGCCAGCGCGTTTTGCGCGAATCCGGTTTCACCAAGGTCGAAGTTACCGGCAAGAGCGGCGATGGCGGGATCGACGGCAATGGCGTGTTGCGGATGAAGCTCGTCTCGTTTCAGGTGCTCTTCCAGTGCAAGCGCTGGAAGGACACGGTCGGCTCCTCGGTCGTGCGCGATTTTCGCGGCGCGATGGTGGGGCGGGCCGACAAGGGCCTCATCATGACCACGGGCCGCTTCACCGCCGAAGCGCGCAAGGAGGCGACGCGTGACGGTGCGCCCGCCATCGACCTCGTCGACGGCGACGATCTCTGCCAGCTTCTCCGCGAGTTGAAGATCGGCGTCAGGACGAAGATCGTCGAGGAAATCGAAATCGACGAAGACGTGCTGGCCGCGATCTGATTCCCCCGTCCCCCGCCCCGCTACCGCACGAAGGCGACGAAGAGCAGGGCGAAGATGACGAGGGCGACGAGGCCGCCGGCGAGTTGCGGGGCGTGTTCCTCGAGGAAGCTCGTGGGCGCGGTCGGGAAATCATGGTCGTTGCGAAGGAT
>NZ_DATKFR010000326.1:0-1526 GCF_035511255.1 Parvibaculum sp. | reverse complement strand
GATGGCGTCGAGCCTGGAGCCAAGTTTCCGCTTTTCCTCCATCAGGTCGTAGGCGGCCTGAAGACGCAGGAAATAGCCCTCCGACAGGCTGAAATAGCGGGCGAGCCGAAGGTCCGTGTCGGCGCTGATGGCCCGCTTGCCATGCACGATCTCATTGATGCGGCGCGGAGATACATCGATCGCGCGCGCCAAGGCATTTTGCGAAATACCCAGCGGCTCAAGCAGATCGAGCAGAAGCACGTCGCCCGGATGCGGGTTGTGCAGCAATTCAGCCTTTGTGGTAGTCGACGATTTCGACATCGCTCGCACCTCCGTCGGCCCACCTGAAACAGATGCGCCATTGGTCGTTGATCCTGATGCTATGCTGTCCGCGTCGATTGCCGGAAAGAGCTTCAAGCCTGTTTCCGGGCGGAACCTTGAGATCGTCCAATCTCCCGGCCGCATCGAGCTGACGCAATTTGCGCAAGGCCGTCGCCTGCATATCCTGCGGCAGTCGCCGGCTTCGCAGCCCCGACCATATCGCCTCAGCTTCCTTGTCTGCGAAGCTCAGGATCATTCGACAAGACTATAACGTGTGGCGTCATATAACGCAAGGCGTTATATGACGTTCACCCCACCTGCCCGCGATGGCGCAGGAAATGGTCGGCCAGCACGCAGGCGAGCATGGCCTCGCCGACGGGGACGGCGCGGATGCCGACGCAGGGGTCGTGACGGCCCTTGGTCATGATCTCTGTTTCCTCGTCCGACGTGGTGATGGTCTTGCGAGGGCTGAGGATCGACGAGGTCGGCTTCACGGCGAAGCGTGCGACGATGTCCTGGCCCGACGAGATGCCGCCCAGAATGCCGCCCGCATGGTTCGAGGTGAAATAGGGGCCTTCATTGCCGATGCGGATTTCGTCGGCGTTCTCTTCGCCTGACAAGGCGGCGGAGGCAAACCCGTCGCCGATCTCGACGCCCTTCACTGCGTTGATGCTCATCAACGCGGCGGCGATGTCGGCATCGAGCTTGCCGTAGATCGGCGCGCCGAGGCCGGCGGGGATGCCCGAGGCGACGAGTTCGATCACGGCGCCACAGGAGGAGCCCGACTTGCGCACGCCGTCGAGGTAATCTTCCCACATCGGCGCGGCCTTGCTGTCCGGGCACCAGAACGGATTTTTCTCCGTCTCGTCCCAGTTCCAGTTGGCGCGGTCGATCCTGTGCGGGCCCATCTGCACGAGGGCGCCGCGAATGGTGACATTCGCAAGGATCTTGCGGGCGATAGCGCCAGCCGCGACACGCGCCGCCGTCTCGCGCGCGGAGGAGCGACCGCCGCCGCGATAGTCGCGGATGCCGTATTTCGCCATGTAGGTGAAGTCCGCGTGGCCCGGGCGGAATTTCTCTTTGATGTCGCCGTAGTCCTTCGAGCGCTGATCGACATTCTCGATCATCAGCGAGATCGGGGTTCCCGTCGTTACCTCTTCGCCGGTCTCGGGATCGGCGAAGGTGCCGGAGAGAATCTTCACCTCATCCGGCTCGCGGCGCTGTGT
>NZ_DATKFR010000325.1:0-16162 GCF_035511255.1 Parvibaculum sp. | reverse complement strand
GTGACCCTCGAAGAGGGCTACTCGATCGACGTGACGACTGGTCTCTAAAGAGAGCACGTACCGATGGCATTGAAGAAATATAAACCGACAAGCCCCGCGCAGCGCGGCCTTGTGCTGGTCGACCGGTCGGCGCTCTATAAGGGCAAGCCGGTGAAGGGCCTCACGCATGGTCTGACGAAGTCGGGTGGCCGCAACAATCACGGCCGCGTCACCTCGTTCGATCGTGGCGGCGGGCACAAGCGCAGCTACCGCATCATCGATTTCAAGCGTCGCAAGTTCGATCAGCCGGCGACCGTCGAGCGGCTGGAATACGATCCGAACCGCACGGCGTTCATCGCGCTCATCAAATACGCGGACGGCGAGCAGGCCTATATCCTGGCGCCGCAGCGCCTCGCGGTCGGCGACTCCGTCGTCGCGGGCGAGCGCGTGGACGTGAAGCCGGGCAATGCGATGCCGCTGTCGTCGATCCCCGTCGGCACCATCGTCCACAATGTGGAAATGAAGCCGGGCAAGGGCGGTCAGATCGCGCGCTCCGCCGGCACCTATGTGCAGCTCATCGGCCGCGACCAGGGCTACGCGCTCCTGCGCCTGTCGTCGGGCGAGCAGCGCATGGTTCGCGGCGAGTGCATGGCCTCGATCGGCGCCGTGTCGAACCCCGACCACGGCAACATCACGATCGCCAAGGCCGGCCGTAATCGCTGGCTCGGCAAGCGTCCGACGGTTCGTGGCGTCGCCATGAACCCGGTCGACCATCCGCATGGCGGCGGCGAAGGCCGCACCTCGGGCGGCCGCCACCCGGTCACCCCGTGGGGCAAGCCGACCAAGGGCAAGAAGACGCGGCAGAACAAGGCGACCGACAAGTACATCGTTCGCAGCCGTCACAAGAAGAAGGGTTGAGGTAGCTCGACATGGCACGTTCCGTAAAAAAAGGCCCCTTCGTCGATGGCTACCTTCTCAAGAAGGCAGAGGCCTCGCGTACGTCGGCCCGCAAAGATGTGATCAAGACCTGGAGCCGTCGCTCCACGATCCTGCCGCAGTTCGTCGGCCTGACCTTTGCCGTCCACAACGGCAAGAAGCACATCCCGGTGCTGGTCAACGAGGACATGGTTGGACACAAGCTCGGCGAATTCGCGCCGACGCGGACGTTCTTCAGCCACTCGGCTGACAAGAAAGCGAAGAAGGCTTAAGTCATGGGCAAACCAGCAAACAAGCGGGCGCTCGCCGACAACGAAGCCAAGGCCGTCGGTCGCATGATCCGCGTGAGCCCGCAAAAGCTCAACCTGGTCGCGCAGTTGATCCGCGGCAAGAAGGCTGACAGCGCGCTCGCCGATCTCACCTTCTCGAACAAGCGCGTTGCGCGCGACGTCAAGAAGGTGCTGCAGAGCGCGATTGCGAACGCCGAGAACAACCACAGCCTCGACGTCGACGATCTCGTCGTCGCCGAAGCCTTCGTGGGCAAGAACCTGGTGATGAAGCGTTGGCACGCGCGTGCGCGCGGTCGCGTCGGCCGGATTGAAAAGCCGTTCAGCCAGATCACCATTGTCGTACGGCAAGTCGAGGAGCAGGCCTGATGGGTCAGAAAGTCAATCCGATCGGACTGCGGCTTGGCGTCAACCGCACCTGGGATTCGCGCTGGTTCGCGGGTCGCCACGAGTACGGCAAGCTGCTGCACGAAGACATCAAGATCCGCGACTTCCTCGGCAAGACGCTGAAGCAGGCCGGCATCTCCAAGATCGTGATCGAGCGCCCGCACAAGAAGTGCCGTGTGACGATCCATACCGCGCGCCCCGGCGTCGTCATCGGCAAGAAGGGCGCCGACATCGAGAAGCTGCGCAAGGACATCGGCAAGATCACCGCGTCCGAAGTGCACCTGAACATCGTCGAAGTGCGCAAGCCCGAAATCGACGCGACGCTCGTCGCCGAGAACATCGCCCAGCAGCTCGAGCGCCGCGTTGCGTTCCGCCGCGCGATGAAGCGGGCCGTGCAGTCGGCCATGCGCCTCGGCGCCGGCGGCATCCGCATCAACTGCGCGGGTCGTCTCGGCGGTGCCGAAATCGCGCGTACGGAATGGTACCGCGAAGGCCGCGTTCCGCTTCACACGCTGCGCGCCGACATCGATTACGGCGTCGCGACGGCGAAGACGGCCTACGGCACCTGCGGCGTCAAGGTCTGGATCTTCAAGGGCGAGATCCTCGAGCACGACCCGATGGCCTCCGAGCGCCGTGCGCTCGAAGGTGCCGGCGATGGCGGCGGTTCGTCGCGTCCGCGTCGCGAAGACCGCGCCTGAGCGCAGAGAGAATTGAGCGAGAGTTTCGATCATGTTGCAACCGAAGCGCACTAAGTTCCGCAAGGCTCACAAGGGCCGCATCCATGGCAATGCCAAGGGTGGCACGAACCTCGACTTTGGGGCCTTCGGCCTCAAGGCCCAGGAGCCCGCTCGCGTGACGGCGCGGCAGATCGAGGCGGCTCGCCGCGCGATCACCCGCCACATGAAGCGCGCAGGCCGCGTGTGGATCCGGATTTTCCCGGACGTGCCGGTTTCGAAGAAGCCGACCGAAGTTCGAATGGGTAAGGGCAAGGGCACGCCGGAATTCTGGGCGGCCCGCGTCAAGCCGGGCAGGATCATGTTCGAGCTCGATGGCGTTCCGATGGCGGTTGCCGAAGAAGCGCTTCGCCTCGGTGCAGCGAAGCTGCCGATCAAGACAAGGTTCGTGGCTCGCCCCGGCGAGCACGCGTAAAGAGCGGATCGATCCCGCTGAGGCGCGGTCAAACGAAAGGGTAAGGCCATGAAGGCCAGCGAAGTGAGAGATTTGACGCCGGACCAGCTCCAGGACCAGCTCCTGAAGCTGAAGAAGGAGCAGTTCAACCTGCGCTTCCAGGGCGCGAGCGGACAGTTGGAGAAGACGTCTCGTCAGAAGCAGGTGCGCCGCGACATCGCGCGCATCAGGACGATCCAGCGCCAGCGGGTTACCGCCCAGGTCAAGGGCTGAGGATTTAGAAATGCCGAAGAGAATTCTGCAAGGTGTCGTGGTCAGCGACAAGAACAACAAGACCGTGGTGGTCGACGTCGAGCGCCGCTTCAGCGATCCGGTCCTGCGCAAGATCGTGCGCCGGACGAAGAAGTACCACGCGCATGACGAGAACAACTCGGTGAAGGTCGGCGATATCGTGAAGATCCGCGAATGCCGGCCGATCTCGAAGCTGAAGAAATGGGAAGTATTTACGGACGAAGCCTGATCCCTGACGGGAACGGGCTCCTCCGAGCAAGGCGGATGAAGTCATGATTCAGCAAGAGACGAACCTCGACGTCGCCGACAACTCTGGTGCGCGCCGCGTGATGTGCATCAAGGTTCTGGGCGGTTCCAAGCGGAAGTACGCTTCCGTTGGCGACATCATTGTCGTCAGCATCAAGGAAGCGATCCCGCGGGGCAAGGTGAAGAAGGGCGAAGTGATGAAGGCCGTCGTGGTTCGCACCGCGAAGGACATCCGCCGCGCCGACGGTAGCGTGATCCGCTTCGACCGCAACGCGGCCGTGCTCATCAACAACCAGGGCGAGCCGGTCGGCACCCGTATCTTCGGACCGGTCACCCGTGAGCTCCGTGCGAAGAACCACATGAAGATCGTTTCGCTCGCGCCGGAGGTGCTTTGATGGCTGCGAAGATTAAAAAGGGCGACAAGGTCGTCGTTCTGGCCGGCAAGGACAAGGGCAAGAAGGGCGCTGTTCTCGCCGTTCTGCCGAAGGAAAATCGGGCGCTCGTCCAGGGCGTCAATTTGGTGAAGCGCCACACGAAGCCGTCGCAGACGACGACGGGCGGTATCGTGTCGCGCGAAGCGTCGATCGATCTTTCGAACCTCGCGATCGAGGATCCGAAGACCGGCAAGCCGACGCGAGTTGGATTCAAGACGCTGGAAGATGGCCGCAAGGTTCGCGTTGCCAAGGCGTCGGGAGAAACGATCGATGGCTGAAGCTCAATACATTCCGCGGCTCAAGTCGGAGTATCTGGCGAAAATTCGCCCGGCGCTTCGTGAGCAGTTCAAGTATGCGAACGCCATGCAGGTGCCGCAGCTCGACAAGATCGTGCTCAACATGGGCGTCGGTGAAGCTGTCGCCGACAGCAAGAAGATCAAGAGCGCGTTCGACGATCTCCAGGCGATCGCCGGCCAGAAGCCGGTCATCACCAAGGCGAAGACCTCCATCGCGACCTTCAAGGTCCGCGAGAACATGCCGATCGGCGTGAAGGTCACGCTGCGCAAGGATCGGATGTACGAGTTCCTCGACCGCCTGGTCACGATCGCGCTCCCGCGCGTCCGCGACTTCCGCGGCCTCAACGCGAAGAGCTTCGACGGCCGTGGCAACTACGCCATGGGTCTGAAAGAGCACATCATTTTCCCGGAAATCGACTACGACAAGGTCGATCAGGTCTGGGGCATGGACATCATCGTCTGCACGACGGCGCAAACGGATGAAGAAGCGCGCGAGCTGTTGCGCGCCTTCAACTTCCCTTTCGCAAAGTAAGATTTTCTGTGGTCCGCGACGGACGTGGACCCGACGGAGGTTTGGATGGCTAAGAAGAGCGCCATTAATAGAGACCAGAAGCGGCGGAAACTGGCGGCGAAGTTCGCGACCAAGCGGGCGAAGCTGAAGGCCATGACGGTCGACCAGTCGATTTCCGTGGACGAGCGTTTCAATGCGCAGCTGAAGCTCAACGAGCTGCCGCGTAACTCGTCCAAGACCCGTATTCACAACCGCTGCGAGCTCACGGGCCGTAGCCGGTCCTATTACCGCAAGCTGCGCATGTCGCGTATCGCCCTCCGGGACCTCGCGTCCCGCGGGCAGATCCCCGGCATGGTCAAGTCGAGCTGGTAGGAGACGCGCATGACGATGACTGATCCACTGGGTGATATGATCACCCGCATCCGGAACGCGCAGCTCCGCGGCAAGAGCAAGGTGGCGACGCCTGCCTCCAAGCTTCGCGGCTGGGTTCTCGATGTGCTCCAGGACGAGGGGTTCATCCGCGGCTATGCCAAGGTCGACTACCCGAACGGCAAGAGCGAGTTCGAGATCGAGCTGAAGTACAACGAAGGCACGCCGGTCATTCAGTTGATCGAGCGTGTGTCGACGCCGGGCCGGCGCGTTTATTCGTCGGTCAAGGAAGTGCCGACGGTGCACAACGGCCTCGGCATCTCGATCCTTTCGACTCCGAAGGGTGTGATGTCGGACCAGGCGGCGCGGGAAAAGAATGTAGGCGGCGAGGTGCTGTGCCGCGTCTTCTAAGACGCGAGCCGGTAACGCCAGACGACGGGAAAGACTAGGACCATGTCGCGAATTGGTAAGAAGCCCATCGAAATCCCGAAAGGGGTGACGGTCACCATCAACGGCCAGGAAATCGCCGTGAAGGGTGCGAAGGGCGAGTTGAAGCTCACGCTCGTCGAGGACGTGACGGTGGAGCAGGGTGCCGACGGCATCAGCGTGCGCCCGCGCGAAGATACGCAGCGCGCTCGCGCGATGTGGGGTCTGTCCCGCACGCTCGTCCAGAACCTCGTCGTCGGCGTGACGACGGGTTTCACGACGAACCTCGAGATCAACGGCGTCGGCTATCGCGCGGCGATGCAGGGCAAGAACCTGCAGCTCAGCCTCGGCTTCAGCCACGACGTGATCTATCCGATCCCCGAAGGGATCGAAATCAAGGTTGGCAAGCCGACCGAGATTTCGGTCAGCGGCATGGACAAGCAGAAAGTCGGCCAGGTTGCGGCTGAAATCCGCTCCTATCGCGGTCCCGAGCCCTACAAGGGCAAGGGCGTGAAATACGCCGGCGAATTCATCTTCCGCAAGGAAGGCAAGAAGAAGTGAGCGGATGGCTATGACCAAGACTCTTCATCAGCGCCGGACGCAGCGCAACCGTACCAAGCTCCGGCAGATCGCCAACGGACGTCCGCGGCTTTCCGTGTTCCGTTCGTCGAAGCACATTTATGCCCAGATCATCGACGATGTGCAGGGCGTGACGCTCGCCGCCGCCTCCTCGGTCGAGGACGGTTTCGGCGGCAAGGGCGGCAACGTCGACGGTGCGAGCACAGTCGGCAAGCTCGTCGCGCAGCGCGCGGCTGAAAAGGGCGTCAAGGACGTCGTTTTCGATCGCGGCGGATACATCTACCACGGGCGCATCAAGGCGCTCGCTGACGGCGCCCGCGAAGGCGGTCTCAACTTCTAAAGGATTTTGATAGTGGCACGCGAAAGATCACGAGACCGGGACCGGGAAGAGCGCGATAGCGAGTTTGTGGACAAGCTCGTTCACATCAACCGCGTGGCGAAGGTGGTCAAGGGCGGCAAGCGCTTCGGTTTCGCAGCGCTGGTCGTCGTCGGCGACCAGAAGGGCCGCGTCGGCTTCGGTCATGGCAAGGCGCGCGAAGTTCCGGAAGCGATCCGCAAGGCGACCGAAGCGGCCAAGCGCGGCATGATCCGCGTCCCGCTTCGTGAGGGCCGTACGCTGCATCACGACATCGACGGTCGCCACGGCGCCGGCAAGGTCGTGCTGCGCGCGGCGCCCGCCGGTACGGGCATCATCGCGGGCGGCCCGATGCGCGCCGTCTTCGAGACGCTTGGTGTGCAGGACGTCGTTGCGAAGTCGCTCGGTTCGTCGAACCCCTACAACATGGTCCGCGCGACCTTCGACGCGTTGAAGCACGAGCAGAGCCCCCGCATGGTGGCGGCCCGTCGCGGCAAGAAGGTAAGCGAGATCGTCGGTCGCCGCGCCGATGGCGCAGGCGAAGCCCTGTCCGAGTAATCGGACGGAACTAGAGATTAAAGTAGAGGAACCGAGAGATGTCGGCGAAGAAGACAGGCGGCAAGAAAACCGTGACCGTCCAGCAGACCGGTAGCACGCTTCGCAAGAAGCCCGGCCAGCGCGAGACGCTGATCGGCCTCGGCCTCAACAAGATGCGTCGGACGAACACGCTGGAAGACACCCCGGCAGTGCGCGGCATGATCAACAAGGTAGCCCATCTCGTCCGTGTCGTGGACGAGGCCTGAGGCTTGCGAGGCTAAGATGACCACTCTCAACAAGATCAGCGACAATCCCGGCGCCCGCAAATCGCGCATCCGCGTCGGCCGCGGTATCGGCTCGACCAAGGGCAAGACCGGCGGCCGTGGCGTCAAGGGTCAGACATCCCGTTCCGGCGTGGCCATCAAGGGCTACGAAGGCGGCCAGATGCCGATCCACATGCGTCTGCCGAAGCGCGGCTTCAAGAACCTGTTCCGCCTCGACTACAACGTCATCAACCTGGATACGCTTCAGGCGGCCGTCGACGGCGGCAAGCTCGATGCGAAGACCAAGGTCGATGTCGAGACACTGGTGAAGGCGGGTATCCTTCGCCGCGCCAAGGACGGCGTGCGCCTGCTGGCGCGCGGCGAACTCAAGGCGAAGCTCGCTCTCGAGGTTGCCGGCACGTCGGAAGCGGCCAAGGCCGCGGTCGAAAAGGCTGGCGGCTCGGTCACCGTGATCGAACCGAAAGTAAAGGCGGCGGCGGCCGAGTAACGGCCGTCTGGGGGCGACGGGCTCGGCCACTTGTGCCAGGCGCGACATGCACGGAGTAGGACGAGATGGCATCGGCGGCTGAACAGCTTGCGGCAAATCTGAATTTCGCCGCGTTCGCCAAGGCGGACGAGCTGAAGAAGCGCATCTGGTTCACACTCGGCGCGCTTCTCGTCTATCGCCTCGGCACCTATATTCCGCTGCCGGGCATCGACCCGGCCGCGCTCGCCCAGGTCTTCAAGCAGCAGCAGACCGGCATTCTCGGCATTTTCGACATGTTCGCCGGCGGCGCCGTCGGCCGCATGGCGATCTTCGCGCTCGCGATCATGCCCTACATCTCCTCCTCCATCATCATTCAGCTGATGACTTCGGTTTCGAAGCATCTTGAGGCGCTGAAGAAGGAGGGCGAGCAGGGCCGTAAGACGATCAACCAGTACACGCGTTACGGCACGGTGATCCTCGCTACCTTCCAGGGCTATGCGATCGCGGTCGGCCTCGAGAACGCACAGCATGTCGTGATCGATCCGGGCATTTTCTTCCGCGCCACCACCGTCATCACGCTGGTCGGCGGTACTATGTTCCTGATGTGGCTCGGTGAGCAGATCACCTCGCGCGGCGTCGGCAACGGTATCTCGCTCATCATTTTCGCCGGCATCGTCGCGCAGCTTCCGCACGCGCTCGCCGGCACGCTCGAACTGGGCCGCACCGGCGCGCTCTCGGCTTTCGTCATCCTCTTCATTGCGGTGATGGTCGTCGCCGTGATCATGGCGATCGTCTTCGTCGAACGGGCGCAGCGACGGCTGATCGTGCAATATCCCAAGCGCCAGGTCGGCAACAAGATGTATGGCGGCGACAGCTCGCATCTGCCGCTGAAGCTCAACACCTCGGGCGTCATTCCGCCGATCTTCGCCTCGTCGCTGCTGCTGCTGCCGATCACCATCGCGAACTTCACCGCCGGCGCGGGCCCCGATTGGCTCAACACAGTGACGGCGTTGCTCGGTCATGGCCAGCCGCTCTACATGGCGTTCTACGCCGCCGGTATCATTTTCTTTGCCTTCTTCTACACGGCCATCGTCTTCAACCCGAAGGACACGGCCGACAATCTGAAGAAGTACGGCGGGTTCATCCCGGGTATCCGTCCGGGACAGCGCACGGCGGAATATATCGACTACGTGCTCACCAGGCTCACCGTGCTCGGCGCGATCTATCTGACGGCGATCTGTTTGCTGCCGGAAATCCTGATCTCGCAATATAAAGTGCCGTTCTATTTCGGCGGTACGTCGCTGCTGATTGTGGTCAGCGTGACCATGGATACGGTCGCACAGATACAGAGCCATCTGCTGGCCCACCAGTATGAAGGGCTCATCAAGAAGTCGAAGCTGAGGGGGGCGCGTCGATGAAGCTTATTCTTCTCGGGCCGCCTGGCGCCGGCAAGGGTACGCAGGCACAGCGGCTGCAGGAGACCTATGGCCTCATCCAGCTTTCGACCGGCGATATGCTGCGCGCGGCGGTGAAAGCCGGAACGGAAGTCGGCAAGAAGGCCGAGGCCATCATGGCGCGGGGCGACCTGGTGCCCGATGAGGTCGTAGTCGGCATCATCGCCGATCGGATCGAGCAGCCGGACGCGAAGAAGGGCTACATCCTCGACGGCTTCCCCAGGAACGTCGCCCAGGCCGAAGCCCTCGACAAGATGCTGGCCGGCAAGGGTACCAAGCTCGATGCCGTGGTCGAACTCGAAGTCGACGACAAGATTTTGCTCGGCCGCATCCAGGGTCGGGCGGCCCAGACGGCCGGCGGCCCCCGGGCGGATGACAATGCCGACGCCCTGGCGAAGCGGCTGAAGGTCTACCATGAACAGACGGCGCCCCTCGTCGCCTACTATAAGAAGCAGGGCGTGCTGAAGGGCGTGGACGGCATGAAGGATATCGACGACGTGACCCGCCAGATCGAGGCGGTTCTCGGACTTGGAGCGAAAAAAGGGAAATTGGCTTAAGCGGTTGACTGGGAAGGGTTAAATCCTATAATCCCGGCCTTCGCGACGGCACTTTCAGAGCAAATACCGGTTGTGGGACGAAAATTGGCGGATTTCCGCGGGTTTTCGAGCAGTTCCACCCGGGTTTTGACGTAGGCGCCGTCTTGAGCGATTCCCCGGTTGGCGCTGGCCCAGGTGGGTCGGCGGACAGACAAGGGTTGTATCGGCCAAGGTCCGATACGGAGAGCAGGAGAAGAGAAGTGGCTCGTATTGCTGGTGTCAACATCCCGACGAACAAGCGGGTGCTCATCGCGCTGACCTACATCCATGGCATCGGCAACGCCAAGGCCAAGGAAATCTGCGAGAAGGTCGGTATCCCGGCGGAGCGCCGCGTGAACCAGCTCGCCGACAGCGAGGTCATCCAGATCCGCGAAGCGATCGACCGCGACTACATGGTCGAAGGCGATCTGCGGCGCGAAGTTGCGATGAACATCAAGCGGCTGATGGATCTCGGCTGCTATCGCGGTCTGCGTCACCGCAAGGGTCTGCCCGTGCACGGCCAGCGGACGCACACCAACGCCCGTACCCGCAAGGGTCCGGCCAAGGCGATCGCCGGCAAGAAGAAGTAAGACACCCCGAATTTCCGCCAGGGCGCGCTTGCTCGGGCGACACATAAGGTTTGAGACGGATGGCCAAGGAAAAGACCCGTATTCGCCGCAAGGAACGAAAGAACATTTCGTCCGGCGTCGCCCATGTGAACTCGTCGTTCAACAACACGATGATCACGATCACCGACGCGCAGGGCAATGCGATTGCCTGGTCGTCGGCCGGCATGATGGGCTTCAAGGGCAGCCGCAAGTCGACGCCTTTCGCGGCGCAGATGGCCGCCGAAGACGCCGGCAAGAAGGCGATGGAGCACGGCATGCGCACCCTCGAGGTCGAGGTGACGGGTCCGGGTTCGGGCCGCGAGTCGGCGCTGCGCGCGCTGCAGTCGGTCGGCTTCACCGTGACGACGATCCGCGACGTGACGCCCATTCCGCACAATGGCTGCCGTCCGCCGAAGCGCCGCCGCGTGTAACCAGCGTTCGATATTTCGACCTTTATCTGGTCGCGTCGGCTCGCACGATTGAATGGTGGGGCGGACGTTAAAGAGACCAAATGGCGGATGTCTCCCGCCCGGCGCGTCGTTTCGGCGCCCGTAAACGGCACGAGGTTTTGAAATTGATCCAGAAGAACTGGGAAGAGCTGATTAAGCCGAACAAGCTCGAAATCAATCCGGGCCATGACGCCGGCCGCTTTGCGACGGTCGTCGCCGAGCCGCTCGAGCGCGGCTTCGGCTTGACGCTCGGCAACGCGCTGCGCCGTGTGCTGATGTCGTCGCTCCAGGGCGCCGCCGTCACCGCCGTACAGATCGACGGCGTGCTGCACGAGTTCTCGTCGATCGCGGGCGTCCGCGAAGACGTGACCGACATCATCCTGAACATCAAGCAGCTTGCGCTGCGCCTTCACGCCGAAGGCCCCAAGCGCATGACGCTGTCGAAGAAGGGCCCGGGCGTCGTCACCGCAGGCGACATCACCACCGGCTCCGACATCGAGGTTCTGAACCCCGATCTCGTGCTCTGCACGCTCGATCAGGGCGCGGACATCCGCATGGAATTCACCGTCGCGCTCGGCAAGGGCTATGTCGCCTCCGACCGCAATCGTCCGGAAGACGCGCCGATCGGCCTCATCCCGGTCGACAGCCTCTACAGCCCGGTGAAGCGCGTTTCCTACAAGGTCGAGAACACCCGCGAAGGGCAGATCCTCGACTATGACAAGCTCACCATGCAGATCGAGACGAACGGCGCGCTGACGCCGGACGACGCGGTTGCCTATGCCGCCCGAATCCTGCAAGACCAGCTCCAGATTTTCGTGAACTTCGAGGAGCCGGAGCAGAAGCACATCGAAGAGACGCGCCCCGAACTCGAATTCAACGCGGCGCTGCTCAAGAAGGTGGACGAGCTCGAACTTTCCGTTCGTTCGGCCAACTGCCTCAAGAACGACAACATCGTCTATATCGGCGACCTCATCCAGAAGACGGAAGCGGAAATGCTCCGTACGCCGAACTTTGGACGCAAGTCGCTCAACGAGATCAAGGAAGTGCTCGCGCAGATGGGGCTCCACCTCGGCATGGAAGTGCCGAACTGGCCGCCGGAGAACATCGAGGAACTCGCGAAGCGTTACGAAGACCAGTATTGATATTTGAACGCCGCGTCGCAGAAGACGCCGCAACGAAGGTAAGGAGAAGGGGTCATGCGTCACGGTAATTCCGGCCGCAAGCTCAACAGGACGGCAAGCCACCGCAAGGCCATGTTCGCCAACATGGCGATCGCGCTCATCAAGCACGAGCAGATCGTGACGACCCTGCCCAAGGCGAAGGAGCTCCGCCCCTATGTGGAGAAGCTCGTGACGCTCGGCAAGACGGACACGCTGCACACGCGTCGTCAGGCCTATGCGCAGTTGCCCGACAAGAAGTGGGCGGCGAAGCTCTTCGACGTGCTCGGGCCCCGCTACAAGGAGCGTCCGGGCGGCTACATCCGCGTGCTGAAGGCGGGCTTCCGTTTCGGCGATAACGCGGCCATGGCGGTCATCGAATTCGTCGACCGCGACGAGAGCGCGAAGGGCCAGGATTCGGGCCCGGTGCTGGTCGAGGGCGACGAGGAAGAAGCGCTGGCGACGGCGTAACCTTACGCCGACGTCATCGAATGAAATCGGGGCGGTCTTCGGACCGCCCTTTTTGTTTGGCGCGGAGGGCGCGCCCGAAGCGGGGATAAGTTCTTCGTGGAAATATTGGCGGGCGGCGAAAATTCGCCCACTTGACGAGCGTGACGCTGCTTCCCATCTATCCGGCTACGTCCGGAAGTGTATCGAAGGCCCGCGCGGGAAGCGCGGGCTTTTTCGTTTCCGGGGTCGGGCGCACTTTCCGTCTTGCCAGCGTCACGATGGGTCAACAAAATCCCGCATGGATGCGGCGCCGTCCGGGCCGGGGGGCGCGACGAGTGGTGATCGAACTGATGTCTCAATCTTCCGTCGGCGGCTGGTTCGCCATGATGCTTGGCGCGACCGCGCTCAGCCTGACGCTCGCCTTTTTCCCGTGGTCTGCAAAGGCCGATACGCGCGCCCTGCCGGGGTCGGCGGGCGAGGTGACGCTCTCTTATTCGTCGGTCGTGAAGCACGTCGCGCCGGCCGTGGTCAACGTCTACTCCAAGCGCGTCGTGCAGGCGCAGGCCCCGTCGCCGCTCTTCAACGATCCCTTCTTCCAGCGTTTCTTCGGCGACCGCTTCAGCTTCGGCGTGCCGCGCGAACGCGTGCAGCAATCGCTCGGTTCCGGCGTCATCGTCGATGCGGGCGGCCTCATCGTCACCAACTACCACGTCATCAAGGGCGGCGATCAGTTCAAGGTCGCGTTGAACGACAGGCGCGAATTCGAGGCGAAGGTGGTGCTAGCCGACGAGCGGACCGACCTCGCCGTGCTGAAGATCGACACCAAGGGCGAGAAGCTGCCTTTCCTCGGCTTCAAGGATTCGGACTCTGTCGAGGTCGGCGATCTCGTGCTTGCGATCGGCAATCCTTTCGGCGTCGGCCAGACGGTGACGACGGGTATCGTCTCGGCGCTCGCGCGCACCCATGTCGGCGTTTCCGATTATCAGTTCTTCATCCAGACGGACGCGGCGATCAATCCCGGCAATTCGGGCGGCGCGCTGGTGACGACCGACGGCCGGCTCATCGGCATCAACAGCGCCATCTATTCGCAGACGGGCGGCAGCGTCGGCATCGGCTTCGCGATCCCGTCCAACATGGTGCGGCTCGTCGTCGACAGCGCGCGGAACGGCGGCCACCTCAGGCGGCCCTGGACCGGCGCGCAATTGCAGGCGGTCGACGCGCAGCTTGCCTCGACCCTCGGCCTCGACCGGCCTGGCGGGGCGCTGGTGCGCGAGGTTTATCCGGGCGGCCCGGCGGCCCGCGCCGGCATCAAGGACGGCGACGTGATCCGCGCCGTCGACAATCACGACGTCGACGATCCGCAATCGGTGCGCTACCGCTTCGCGACCAAGGGCTTCGGCGGCAAGGTGACGGTCCGCTATCTGCGCGACGGACGGAGCTTCGAAACGCAGGTGGCGCTCGAGGCGCCGCCCGAGACACCCGCCGCCGACCGCACGCTCGTCAAGGGCCGCAACCCCTTCACCGGCGCGACGGTCGCCAATCTCTCGCCGGCGGTCGCCGACGAACTCGGCCTCGACGTGCTGGGCGGGAAGGGCGTCGTCATCGTCAAGATCGAGGACGGCACGCCCGCCGACCGCATCGACTTCCAGCCCGGCGACATCGTCGTGCAGGTCGGCGAGACGAAAATCGAGACCGTGAAACAGCTTCTCGGCGCGACCGCCGGCACCCGCCAGCAATGGGATTTTGCCATCCGCCGCGGCGACCGGACCTTCACGGCGACGGTTGGTGGATAGGGCCGGAGCGATCTTGCTCCTTTGCTCGCCGTTTTCCGTCATGCCGGGCTTGGCCCGGCATCCAGCTTTGCGGTGACGCAGGGAGGAAGATGGATCCGGACCAAGTCCGGGATGACGGAGGGGGGCGCGCAGGTCCGGGACGACGGAAGGGACGGGGGAAGCAGGCGCGGCCAAAACATGCTAAACCCCTGCCCATGAGCAATCTTTTCGAAGCCGCAGGTCTGGAGGAGGGCGCGCCGCGCCCGCTGGCGGACCGGCTGCGCCCGAAAACGCTCGATGAAGTCGTGGGGCAGGATCACCTGCTCGGGCCTAAGGGCCCCATCGGCCGCATGGTCGCCAAGGGGCATCTGTCGTCGATCATCCTCTGGGGGCCGCCCGGGACCGGCAAGACCACGACCGCGCGGCTGCTCGCTGACAAGGTCGGGCTTCACTTCGAACCCATGTCGGCGATCTTTTCCGGCGTCGCCGACCTGAAGAAAGTCTTCGACGCGGCGCGCGGCCGCCGCGCGGTGGGCAAGGGCACGCTGCTCTTCGTCGATGAGATCCACCGCTTCAACCGCGCCCAGCAGGACAGTTTCCTTCCCGTGATGGAGGACGGCACGGTCACGCTGGTCGGCGCGACGACGGAGAATCCGTCTTTCGAACTCAACGCGGCGCTTCTGTCGCGCGCGCAGGTGCTGGTGCTGAACCGGCTCGACGATGCGGCGCTCGAAAAGCTTCTGCGGCGCGCCGAAGAGCATGTCGGCCGCAAGCTGCCGCTCGACGAGGATGCGCGGGCGAGCCTGCGCGCCATGGCCGATGGCGACGGGCGCTATGTACTCAACCTCGCCGAGGAAGTCTTCGAGGTTGCGGGCGATCAGACGCTCGACACGGCGGCGCTGGTTGGCGCGGTGCAGCGCCGCGCGCCGCTCTACGACAAGGGTCGCGAAGGGCATTACAACCTCGTCAGCGCGCTCCATAAGTCCGTGCGCGGTTCGGATTGCGACGCGGCGCTCTATTGGCTCGCGCGCATGCTGGCGGGCGGCGAAGACCCGCTCTATATCTGCCGGCGCATGGTGCGCATGGCGGTTGAGGATATCGGGCTCGCCGATCCCGAGGCGCTGCACCAGACGCTGGCGGCGAAAGAGGCTTACGATTTTCTGGGTTCGCCCGAAGGCGAACTAGCGATTGCGCAGGCGCTG
Organism: Parvibaculum sp.; assembly: GCF_035511255.1. GTDB lineage: Bacteria > Pseudomonadota > Alphaproteobacteria > Parvibaculales > Parvibaculaceae > Parvibaculum. The sequence continues at coordinate 984 of NZ_DATKFR010000325.1, read as the reverse complement.
ATCTATCTGGCGACGGCGCCGAAATCGAATGCGGCCTATACCGCTTTCGGAGCAGCAAAGCGCGCGGCGAAGGAGACGGGGTCGCTCAATCCGCCGGCACATATTCTCAACGCGCCGACGCGGCTGATGAAGGATCTCGGTTACGGCAAGGGCTATGTCTACGACCCCGACACGCCGGAAGGTTTCTCGGGGCAGGACTATTTTCCGGACGAGATGGAACGCGAACAGTTCTACGAACCCTTCGAGCGGGGCTTCGAACGCGAAATTTCAAAACGCCTCGCCTATTGGGCGAAGCTGAGAGAGGAGAAGTCGAAGTGAACAGCATCTTCGCGGTCGCCGTGGGCGGCGCCATCGGCTCCGTGCTGCGTTACCTCTTCAACATCGAGGTGACGAAGGCGCTCGGCTCGAATTTCCCCTGGGGCATTCTCTTCATCAACATTCTCGGCTGCTTTGTCATGGGCGTGATCGCCGAAAGCTTCGCGCTGAAATTCAGCGCCCCTCAGGAAATGCGCAGCTTCATGATGACGGGCATTCTCGGCGGCTTCACGACCTTCTCGGCTTTTGCGCTCGATACGGGAATGCTCGTCGAGCGCAACGAGGCGGGCCTTGCTGGGCTCTATGTCCTGGCGTCGGTCGGCGGTGCGATCCTCGCGCTCTTTCTCGGACTATGGACCGTCAGGACGGTGTTTGCATGAATGCTGTCGCACAACTCGATGTGACGGATGAAGAAGACGGCATTCGTCTCGACCGCTGGTTCAAGCGGCGCTTTCCGGCGCTGACGCATGGGCGGCTCGAAAAGCTCCTGCGTACCGGGCAGGTGCGCGTCGACGGTGCCAAGGCGAAGGCGAATGCGCGTCTCGTCGCGGGACAGACGGTGCGGGTGCCGCCGCTGGGCGATGCGCTGGAGCCCGCGCCGAAGGTCGAAAAGCCGGTGAGCGAAAAGGATGCGGAGATGATCCGCGCCTGCGTCATCTACAAGGACAA
>NZ_DATKFR010000324.1:0-4546 GCF_035511255.1 Parvibaculum sp. | reverse complement strand
TTGACGGTTTCGGGCGTCGGCAGGATCTGGCGAACGGTCGAACGCCATTTGCGGTCGGGCATGCCGAGCGTCGTGAAATAGACCGGCATGCCGACCTTGAGCTTGCCGACGTCTGCTTCTGCAACCTGTGCCTTGACCGTCATGGTCGATAGGTCGGCGATCTGCAGGATCACGGGCGCCGTCTGCCGGTTGTTCAGCGTCTGGCCCTGCAACGTCGTCTGCGACGTGACGGTGCCGCTCATCGGCGCATAGATTTTCGTGTAGCTCAGATTGGCCTCGTCGCCCTGAAGCGTCGACTGCGCCTGCTCGAGCTGAGCCTGCAAGGAGTCCAGCGAGGCTTTGTACTGCTTGACCGTCGCGGCGCTTGTGTCCGCAGTGTCCTTGCTGATGGCGTCGATCTTCAAAAGGCCCTGGTTGCGCCGGTTTTGAATTTGCGAAAGTTCGAGCTGAGCCTCCTGACGCTTGATCTGCGCCTGCAGGTCCCTGACTTTCGCCTTGTCGGCCGCGACGGTCGACTCGTAGACGGTGGGATCGATCTCGGCGAGGAGTTCGCCCTTCTTCACGACGTCGCCGATATTCACGTGCACGACCTGCAATTCGCCGGAGGCCTGCGCGCCCACATCGACATAGTCTTTCGGTTGAAGCGCGCCGAGCGCGGTCACGGTCTGCTCGATGTCGCCTCTGGTCACGGTGGCGGTCTTGAATTTGGGTTGCCCGCTCTCGATCGAGCGGACGTACCAAATAACCACAAGCAGCAGGAGGATAAAGCCGCCGGCAACGATCCACCGCATTCGCGGGCTGAGATTGCCGTAGGCGGCGGGCAAGGTCGCCAGTCGCTGCCGAAGTCCTTCGAAATTCATGGGGTCGTTTCCGTCCGGTGAGGCTCTATCGGTTTAAAACGTTCAACGTGACAGAGATATCTCTCCGTCGGCAGACCGGCTGCAAAATAACGGGCGGAGGATGACGTCCTCCGCCCCATTTCTGCCCAACTCGTCCGGTGTCAGCTCACGCGGACCATGCGCTTGCCGACATTCTCGCCGGCGAGAAGACCGATAAGCGCCTGCGGCGTATTTTCGAGACCGGTCAGAATATCTTCGCGGACCTTGATCTTGCCCTGCGCGACCCAGGACTGGAGATTGGCCAGGGCTTCCTCGCGCCTGTCGTTGAAGTCGGTGAGGATGAAGCCCTGCAGGGTGAGGCGCTTGACGACGATCAGGCCGGGAATGCCGCGCGGTCCGTGGGCGGGTGGGGCGCCGTCATATTGCGAGACGGCGCCGCAGCAGGCGATGCGCCCGTAATTGTTCATGCCGAAGAGGCAGGCCTCGAGAATGTCGCCGCCGACATTGTCGAAATAAACGTCGATGCCTTTCGGCGCGGCGGCGCGCAGTGCCTTGCCGACGGCTTCCTTCTTGTAATTGATCGCATGATCGAAGCCGAGTTCGCTTTTCAGAAGCGCGCATTTGTCGTCGCCGCCCGCGATCCCGATCACCGTGCAGCCCTTGAGCTTGGCGATCTGGCCGACGATGGAGCCGACCGAGCCCGCGGCGGCGGAAACGACGACGGTCTCACCGGCTTTCGGCTTTCCGACATCGAGAAGCCCGTGATAGGCGGTGAGGCCTGCGATGCCGTATACGCTGAGGAGATGGCTCACCGGTTCCATCGCGGGGAGCTTCTGGGCGGTCTTGGCCGGAATGGCGGCATATTCCTGCCAGCCCGTATCGGCGAAGACGAGATCGCCGGCGGCAAAGCCCGGCGCCTTCGATTCGATGACTTCGGAGATCGAGCCGCCCGCCATGACCGTGCCGGCTTCCACGGCGGAACGGTAGGTCGCGCCCTGCATCCAGGCGCGGTTTGCGGCGTCGAGCGAGATCAGCTTCACCTTGACGAGGATGTCGCCGTCCTTCGGTGTCGGGATCGAACCGTTCGAAAGGCTGAAATTCTGGGGTATCAGCTTGCCCTTGGGTGTCTCGACCAGAAGTATCTGGCGGTTGGTGCCTGTGGCCATGTCGTCCTCCCGATCCCGGCTCCGGGACCCGTTGTCATTGTCGATGCCGAACCTTAACGGCATTGAGAGAAAGTCGCACCTGCCCGGCGCCGCGTCGGACAGGTCGGCCCCGGCTATTGTTCCCCGGCCCCTCAGAGGCTAGAAACGCCTGCCAAGCCACGGGATTTTCAGGCCTTATGACCGACAAGCTCCGCATCGCTCTCGCCCAGCTCAATCCGACCGTCGGCGATATCGCCGGCAACCTCCAGAAGGCGGTCGAAGCGCGTCGCGCGGCGGCGCTTGGCCAGGCCGACGTCGTCATGTTCCCGGAACTTTTTCTGGTGGGCTATCCGCCGGAGGATCTGGTGCTGAAGCCCGCCTTCCAGCGTGCGGCCATGGCGGCCGTCGCGGAACTTGCCGAACAGACCGCCGACGGCGGACCGGCGGTCCTGATCGGCTCGCCCTGGGTCGAGGAGGGCAATCTCTATAATGCCTTCCTGCTGCTCGATCAGGGCGAGATCAAGGGGCATCGCTTCAAGGTCGATCTGCCGAATTACGGCGTCTTCGACGAGAAGCGCGTCTTCACGCCCGGCCCGCCGCCGGGGCCGCTCTCGGTGCGCGGGGTGCGGATCGGCCTGCCCATCTGCGAGGATATCTGGACGCCCGATATCGTTGAATGCATTGCCGAGACGGGCGGCGAGATTCTGCTGGTGCCGAACGGTTCGCCCTATTGGTCCGACAAGACCGACGAGCGGCAGAACATCGTCGTCTCGCGCATTCGCGAAAGCGGCCTGCCGCTCGTTTACCTGAACCAGATCGGGGGACAGGACGAGCTTGTGTTCGACGGCGGCTCCTTCGTCATCAATGCCGATTATTCGGTTGCGCTGCAGATGCCGGCCTGGGAAGAGGCGATCACCGTCACCGAATGGACGCGCGGCAATCACGGCTGGGTCTGCGAGCCGGGCGAGAAGACGCTGGTCGAGGAAGACCTCGAATCCGTCTATCTCGCCGTCGTGCAGGGCCTGCGCGATTACGTGCGCAAGAACCGCTTTCCTGGCGTCGTGCTCGGGCTTTCGGGCGGTATCGACTCCGCGTTGGTCGCGGCTATCGCCGTCGATGCGCTCGGGCCCGACAAGGTGCACTGCGTGATGCTGCCCTATCGCTATACGTCGGATGAGAGCATCAAGGATGCGGCCGAATGTGCGAAACTTCTCGGCGTGCGCTACGACGTGGTGCCGATCGAGGCGCCGGTTGCGGGCTTTTCCGGCGCGCTGGGGCCGCTTTTCGAAGGTACGCAGTCCGGCATCACCGAAGAAAATCTCCAGTCGCGCTCGCGCGGCGTGATTCTGATGGCGATCTCGAACAAGTTCGGTTCGATGCTGCTGACGACCGGCAACAAGTCGGAAGTCTCTGTCGGCTATGCGACGCTTTATGGCGACATGAATGGCGGCTTCAATCCGATCAAGGACCTCTACAAGATGAAGGTCTTCGCGCTGTCGCGCTGGCGGAACGAGCACATGCCCAAGGGCTGCTTCGGTCCCACGGGCCGCGTCATCCCGGAGAACATCATCACGCGGCCGCCATCGGCCGAGCTGCGTCCCGACCAGAAGGACGAGGATTCCCTGCCGCCCTATGCGGTTCTCGACGACATTCTCGAATGCCTGGTCGAAGACGAGATGGCGATCCGCGACATCGCCGCGCGCGGGCATGACCGCGCCGTCGTCAAGCGCGTCGAGCAGTTGCTTTATGTTTCCGAATACAAGCGGCGTCAGGCCGCGCCCGGCGTCAAGATCACGCGGCGCGGTTTCGGCCGGGACCGCCGTTACCCGATCGTCAACGGTTTCCGCGATGCGGATTGAGCTTGATAATTCAGCTCTTTTACCTCCCCCCTTGAGGGGGAGGTCGATCGGCGAAGCCGATCGGGTGGGGGGGCTTCTTCGCGAGACTCTTCATTTGCAGCTTACCCCCCTCCCAACCCTCCCCCTCAAGGGGGGAGGGCTTGCAATGTTCGGCGGCGCATAAATGTCCACCTCCACTCCCGTCATAGCCCGTTTCGCGCCGAGCCCGACAGGCAGACTTCATGTCGGGAATATCCGTGCGGCGCTGTTCAGCTGGCTTTATGCGAAGAAAGCCGGCGGAAAATATCTGCTACGCCTCGACGATACGGACACCGAGCGTTCGACGGAGGAATTCGCGAAGGGCATCGAGGCCGACCTCGCATGGCTCGGGCTTGCGCATGATCTTTTCGCGAAGCAGTCGGAGCGTATCGCCGAATATGAAGCCGCCGCCGGGAAGCTGAAGCAGGCGGGGCGTCTTTATCCCTGTTACGAGACCGCCGAGGAACTCGAGCGCAAGCGCAAGCTGCAGCTCGCGCAGAAGAAGCCGCCCGTCTATGACCGTGCCGCGCTGAAGCTGACCGATGCGGAAAAGCGCGCGCTGGAAGCGGGGGGGCGCCGCCCGCATTGGCGCTTCAAGCTCGAAAGCGAGAAGACCGGCTTCGACGATCTCGTGCAGGGGCATGTCTCGGTCGATGCCGCATCGCTGTCGGATCCGGTGCTGGTG
>NZ_DATKFR010000323.1:0-1861 GCF_035511255.1 Parvibaculum sp. | reverse complement strand
CTGATGGCGAATGTGCTGGCCGACCTCGCGCTCGAAACGGAAGCGGCGACGGCATTGTCGTTTCGCGTCGCGCGGAGTTTCGACCGCGCGGCCGAGGACGAGCGGGAAGCCGCCTTCCGCCGCATCATGACACCGGTCGCGAAATACTGGGTCTGCAAGCGCGCGCCGAACCTCGCCTATGAGGCGATGGAATGCCTCGGCGGCAATGGCTATGTCGAGGAAGGCGTCGCCGGCCGCATCTATCGCGAGATGCCGGTCAACGCGATCTGGGAAGGCTCAGGCAATGTGATGTGCCTCGACGTGCTGCGCGTGCTCGGCCGCGAACCGGAGGCGCTCGACGTCGTGGTCGCGGAGTTCGAGACGGCGCGCGGGCGGCACCGCGCCTATGACGCGGCGCTCAACGGGCTGAAGGACGCCTTCGCGGATTTAAGCTCGCTCGAAGCCCGCTCGCGCCAGATCGTCGAGGCGATGGCGAAAGTGGCTGCAGGCTCGATCCTGCTGAAGTCCGCGCCCGAATTCGTCTCCGACGCCTATTGCACGACGCGGTTGGGTCGGGACTGGGGCGACCTCTACGGAACGCTGCCGGTGGGCGTCGATCAGCGGGCGATTTTAGAACGGGCGCGGGTAAGATGATCAGAGCGCTAGCTCGTCGTGTTGCTTCGCTGCGCGCGCAATGATGTGGAAAAACAAACTACATGTCATCCCGGGCTTGTCCCGGGATCCAGGGGCGGCTCGCTCGGTGCTTGTGGCCCCTGGATCCCGGCCTTCGCCGGGATGACATCCGTTTCTTGAATGACCCGAACACCACGGCATCGACGGCATGGTGGAGCCGCGAAGCGGCGTCTCGAAGGATGAAGGCCGAAAACTTATCCCCGGCCCAAATTTGATCCGGGTGAAGATTACCACTTGACCAGCGTGACGCTGCTTCCCACTTATTCGATATATCCGGAAGTGCGTCCATACGGCTTCGTCATTGCGAGGTCTGCGGGACCGAAGCAATCCAGGGGCGGCGGGCTCGGCAGTTGTGGCCCCTGGATCCCGGCCTTCGCCGGGATGACATCCGTTTTTTGAACTACCCGAACACCCACAGCATCAGCGGCATGGTGACGACGGCGAGGATCGTGCCGCCGGTGATGAGGCTTGCCATCAGTTCCATGTGGCCGCCGAGCTGGCGGGCGAGGACATAGGACGAGGTCGCGCCGGGGACGGCGGCGCAGATGAGCACCACGAGGCGGGGAAGGCCGGTGACGCCGAAGAGGAAGCAGAAGCCCATCATCATCGCGGGCATCGCGATGAGTTTCAGGGCGCTCGTGTAGAGCACGATCCATTTCGCTTCGAAGACATGGCCGATACGCAGCCCCGCGCCGACGGCGAGAAGGCCCAGCGTCAATGAGGCGTCGCCGATGATCTTCGCAGTGACGGCGAGCGGGCCGGGCAGGCCGAGGCCGGTCGCGTTGAGGAAGATGCCGGCGGCGCAGGCGAGGATCAGCGGGTTCTTCGCGAGCAGGCGGGCGAGTTCGACAGGGTTCGCGCGGCGGCCGAGCGCGTAGCGGGTCAGCACCGTCACGGAAAGAATATTCGCGAGCGGCACCAGCACGGCGACGGAGACGGCGGCCATGGTGATGCCCTGCCGGCCATAGAGCGAGGCGATGGAGGCCAGCGCGACGAAGCTGTTCCAGCGCGCGGCGCCCTGGAACATCGAGGAAAACTCGGGGCCCGTGATCGGCAGAAAACGTTTCGAGAGCATCAGCACGCCGACCATCGCGAACATGCCCGCCGCCAGCGCGGAAGCCATCGGCCAGATGTCGAAGCTGCGCAGATCGGCGGTCGCGAGCGTGTTGAGCAGCAGGGCCGGAAACAG
>NZ_DATKFR010000322.1:0-28156 GCF_035511255.1 Parvibaculum sp. | reverse complement strand
GTTAAATCGGTCAATACGCATTTGCAATGGGTTGCAATTTTGAAGTGCTTTTTACTGGGCCTGGCGACGCACCTGTTGGCGGATATTTTTCTGAAAGACAGTCCGTGGCTGAGCTCGGCGGTTGGTTCTATGGGTTGGCTGATCGGCATATGGATTACCAGGGCTTTCAGGGATAAACAGAAGGCTGCAATTGCCTTGATTCACAGTCATAACGAGGATGCTGAATATAGCCTCGACCTGTTCGATCGCAACGACCTGAACATCGCCGGCGAAAGCTTTCGAGACATTCTTGATCTCGATGATGGTCTGTCCAATCCCGGGCTCGGCGATCGGAGCGGACTTGGTTTGTTCCTGAAGGGCCATGATGCTTTGACGTCCCGCGCGTGAAGTTGTCGAGGCGAGCCCAGCAAGCCGCGTGCCGGGAGCCCCGATCAGTCTTCAATGGTTTTCGGGACAAGGCAAGAATGCTTTCGAAATCGACCGGACCGGGCGCGAAAGCTCTTGTCGCGCCGGCGCGACCTTCCGAGATATGCTCCGCGCCAAAGATTCAAGGGAGGATGTCTCATGATCGATCTCTACACCGCCTCGACCCCCAATGGCTGGAAAGCCTCCATCGCGCTCGAAGAACTGGCGCTGCCCTATGAAGTGAAGCCGATTGCCCTCGCCAGGAACGAGCAGAAGGAAGACTGGTTTCTGAAGATCAATCCGAATGGCCGGATTCCCGCCATCGTCGATCGCGACGCGGATGATTTCGCGGTCTTCGAATCGGGGGCCATCCTCGTCTACCTTGCCGAAAAAACCGGCAGGCTGATGCCAACCGATGCAAAAGGCCGTTCGGTCGTCATGCAATGGCTGATGTTCCAGATGGGCGGCATCGGGCCGATGATGGGTCAGGCCAATGTCTTCTTCCGTTATTTCCCTGAGAAGATTCAGGCCGCCATCGACCGCTATCAGAACGAGAGCAAGCGTCTCTTCACCGTGCTCGACGGTCGCCTCAAGGACAGCGAATATCTCGCCGGCGACTATTCGATCGCCGATATCGCCAACTGGTCCTGGGTGCGGACGCATAAATGGTCGGGCGTCGAGATCGACGATCTGCCGCATTTGCAACGCTGGGTGGATCTCATTGCGGCGCGCCCGGCGGCGCAGAGAGGCATTGCCATTCCCGTCGACCTGAAGACACTCCAGGAAGGCGACGGCAAGGGCGCGAAAAAATTCGCCGAAGAAGCGCTGAAGATGGTGCAGCGCTAGGCGATAGCGAGCGGCGGCAGTTTCATGCAGGACGAAAAAGGGCCGCAGGGCCTGTCTGAAAGTGAAGCTGCCGCGCGACTCAAGGCGGAAGGTCCCAATCTTCTCCCGCAGCCGGACAAGCGGACGGTCCTGCGCATCGCCGTCGATGTGGTGCGCGAGCCGATGTTCGGGCTGCTGCTCGCGGCAGGCCTCATTTATCTGCTGCTCGGCGATCATGAAGAAGCGCTTATCCTTCTCGCCTTCGCGACGCTTTCCATATCGATCGCGGTCGTTCAGGAAACGCGCAGCGAACGCGTCATCGATGCGCTTCGGGATTTGACGAGTCCGCGCGCACTCGTCGTCCGCGGCGGGCGTCAGCGGCGCATCGCCGGACGCGATGTGGTGCGCGGCGACATTGTCATGCTCGCGGAAGGTGACCGCGTGCCCGCCGATGCCCGTCTTGTCTCCTGCAACGAACTTCTGGTCGACGAGGCCCTGCTCACGGGGGAATCCGCGCCGGTTCGCAAAATGGCAGCGAGTGGCGCGGTCGTCGCCATGCGTCCCGGCGGCGAGGATTTGCCGTTCGTCTTTTCCGGCACGCTCATCGTGCATGGCCAGGGTCGCGCCGAAGTGACCGCGACCGGCCCCTTGAGCGAGATCGGCAAGATCGGCACCGCCCTCGGCGGCATCGACAGCGCTCCGCCGCCATTGCGGGCGCAGACGAAGCGCTTCGTGCGCGGCTTTGCAATCGTGGGTACGCTTCTGGCGGCTTGCGTCGTCGTGCTTTATGCGCTCACCCGGCATGACTGGATCGGCGGTCTTCTCGCCGGGATCGCGATCAGCATGTCGATGCTGCCGGAGGAAATTCCGCTCGTCCTCACTGTCTTCATGGTGATGGGCTCCTGGCGTATTTCCCGAGCGCGCGTGTTGACCCGCCGCGCCGCGGCCATCGAGACGCTGGGCGCGACGACCGTCCTCTGCACCGACAAGACCGGTACGCTGACGCAGAACCGGATGTCGGTCGCCGAACTTCGCGTCGGCGATTCCGTCTACCGTCTGGATGGCGGGACGAGCGCGGCTGTTCCCGCGCCGCTCGGGAAGCTGCTCAATCTCGGCGTCCTTGCGAGTGCGCCCGACCCCTTCGATCCGATGGAGAAGGCGTTTCATGCGCTCGCCAGCACCGACAGCGACTGGACGCTCGAACACGGCTTCGGTCTCAGCTCGGAACTCCTCGCCGTCACGCAGATATGGAAGTCGCCCGACCGGCCTGGCTATATCGTCGCGGCGAAGGGCGCGCCGGAAGCAGTCGCCCGCCTCTGCGGGCTGACGCCCGACGAGACGGCCGTGATGCGCGGCTCGGTTGATGAGATGGCGACGAAAGGCATGCGCGTCCTCGCCCTTGCCGAAGGCGAGCATGAGGGGCCGTTTCCGTCATCCGCTCTCGATCTCTCCATGCGCTTTGCCGGCCTTGTCGGCCTTGCCGATCCTCTGCGGCCCGAAGCGCGCGATGCGGTGCGCGAATGCCGGGCCGCCGGTATTCGCGTCGCGATGATTACGGGCGACTATCCGGCGACGGCGCATGCCATCGCGACGGAGGCGGGGCTCGATGTTCGCGAGGTGCTGACCGGCGCGGAGATCGACGGGCTCGACGATGCGGCCTTGCGCGCGCATGTCCGCCGCGTCACCGTCTTCGCGCGCATCCTGCCGGAGCAGAAGCTCCGCATCGTGCAGGCGTTGAAGGCCAATGGCGAGATCGTCGCGATGACCGGCGACGGGGTCAACGACGCGCCGGCGCTGAAGGCCGCGCATATCGGCATTGCGATGGGCGGACGCGGCACGGATGTCGCGCGCGAGGCGGCGTCGATCGTGCTGCTGGACGATGATTTCGCCTCGATGGTGAAGACGGTGCGGCTCGGCCGGCGCATCTATGACAATCTGCGCAAGGCGATGGGCTATATCCTTGCCGTGCATGTGCCGATCGCGGGCACCGCGTTGGTGCCTCTGCTGTTCGGCTGGCCGCTCATCCTGACGCCGATCCACATCGCTTTCCTCGAGATGGTGATCGATCCGGTCTGCTCGATCGTCTTCGAGGCGGAAGGAGAAGAGAGCGACGTGATGCGCCGGCCGCCGCGTGATCCGAAGAGTCCGCTCTTTTCCAGCGGCCTCGTCGTCTGGAGTCTCGTTCAGGGCATTCTGGCGCTCGGCGTCGTCACTGGCATGTTCGCTCTGGCCATGAGCCGCGGAATGAGCGAGCCGGAAGTCCGCGCGCTCACTTTCGTGTCGCTGGTCATCACCAATATCGCGCTCATCTTCTCCAACCGCTCCTTCAGCACTTCGCTGCTGACGGCGCTCGGTGCGCGGAATCTGGCGCTCTGGATAGAGCTGGCGGCGGTTGGCTCCATCCTGGCCGTCATCCTCTTCTGGGTGCCGGCGCGGAAGCTTTTCCGCTTCGGACCGCTCCATGCCGACGATCTGGCGCTGGCCGCGGGTGCAGGGCTCGGAACCCTCGTCGTGCTTGAACTCCTGAAACCCCTATGGCGATCGCGGCTGGCGGCCTGAAAGACATCGAGCCTTGACAGTCAGGTTTCAAAGATTTAAATAATAATCATTCGCAATAAGATTGGCTTTCAGGAAGCCAGGAGCATTCCATGCGTGCCGCCAGAAAGGCTGTCGCCTTCTCGATCGTCCACTTCCTCGTCGGGCTCGCCGTCGCCTATGCGCTGACGGGGCAGGCGGCGCTGGCGGCCAGCGTGGCCCTGGTCGAGCCGGCCGTGAATGCGCTCATCCATTTCTTCTATGAGCGCTGGCACGAGGGTCATCACGGCGGCGGCGCGGCGCTGGCAGCCTGAGAGGCCCGACGCGCGCGGCCTATTTCCAAGCCCAGACGGGTTGCTCGAAATGCGCGACCCGCGTCGCGCGGCCCTGCAGCGCCACTTCCCTGAATTGATAGAGCACGGCGGCCGTCGGCGCATGCACATGCCGCTCGCCGAGAAGTATGCGGATCACAGGGCGGTCGCTTTCCGGAATGGTAAGGAAGACCGGCGAGTCCGGTCGTTCCAGTTCGGCGAGACGAAAGGGATGGATCGATTCCACCTCGCCGGGATTGGGCTTCATCGCCGCGAGGCTCTCGACCCAGACGATGACGGGCGTGATGAGATAGCCCGACCGGGTCGGGTAATCGTCGAGCGTGCCGAGCACGGCCGCGCGATCGGCGCGCAGCGCGATTTCCTCTTCAAGCTCGCGCAACGCGGTTTCGATGGCGGTTTCGCCCGCATCGAGGCGTCCGCCAGGCAGGGCCCATTGGCCGCCATGCGCATTGAGCCGCGGCGCGCGGCGCGTCAGCAGAAATCCGGCGCCCTCTTCATGCGGCGCGATAACGATTGCGACGGCGGCACGCTTCAACTCTCCCTGCGTCGCGGCTTCAAGGGTGAAGTCCGCGAGCCGCTCGCCGATTTTTTCCCGAAGCGCGCTGTCGAAAACATGGGTCATGTGCATTTCTAGCATGGCTTGGGAATGGGCACGTCTGTTTAACATATGAGCAAGTTGCGTTGCTCCAGACGCAACGGATGTTGACTTTTTTGACGCCGAACTGATGAATATATTAAACAGCCCTCCGCAATTTAGCCTCGGCGGGATATTGGATGGACGCGGGCGCGGCGGTAGATTCGCACTTGAGCGGATGGCAGCCCCCGCCGTCCCGAACCCCTCAAGAGGCTTTCCATGCGTATCGGCGTCCCCAAGGAAATCAAGGTCCATGAATATCGCGTCGGCATGACGCCCTCGACCGTACGCGAGGCGGTCCATCACGGACATGAAGTGCTGGTACAGAAGGGCGCGGGTTTCGGCATCGGGCTTTTCGACGAGCAATATGCGGCGGCGGGCGCGAAGCTCGTCGACACGGCGGAAGAAATTTTCGCCAAGGCCGAGATGGTCGTGAAGGTGAAAGAGCCGCAGCCTTCCGAATGGAAGCAGCTCCGCGAAGGGCAGGTACTCTTCACCTATCTGCATCTCGCGCCCGATCCGGAGCAGGCGCGCGGGCTGATGGAGTCGGGTGTCATCGCGATCGCCTATGAGACGGTGACGGATGCGCGCGGCGGGTTGCCGCTGCTGGCGCCGATGTCGGAAGTCGCCGGACGCATGTCGATCCAGGCAGGCGCACATTGCCTCGAGATCGCGCAAGGTGGCCGTGGACAGTTGCTCGGCGGCGTGCCGGGCGTGCCGGCGGCGAAGGTCGTCATTCTCGGCGGCGGCGTCTCGGGCACCAATGCGGCGCGCATGGCGATGGGTCTCGAAGCCCATGTCACCGTCATCGACCTCAATCTTCATCGCCTCTATGAACTCGACATGCAGTTCGGCCCGAGCCTCAACACGATCTACTCGACGGTCGACGCGATCGAGGAGCATGTACTTGGCGCCGACCTCGTCATCGGCGCGGTTCTGGTGCCGGGCGCGGCAGCGCCGAAGCTCGTCTCGGAAGAGATGGTGAAGAGAATGAAAAAGGGTTCGGTGCTGGTCGACATCGCCATCGATCAGGGCGGATGTTTCGCGACCTCGCATGCGACGACCCATGCGGAGCCCACCTACATCATGCATGACGTGGTGCATTACTGCGTCGCCAACATGCCGGGCGCGGTGGCGCGCACCTCGACCTTCGCCCTCAACAACGCGACGCTGCCCTTCACGCTGGCGCTCGCCGACAAGGGCCATGCAAAGGCGCTGGCGGACAATCCGCATCTCCTTGCCGGTCTCAACGTCTACAAGGGCAAGATCACCTATCAGGCCGTATCGGACGCGTTGGGCGTTGCCTATGTGCCTGCCGCCCAGGTTCTGGCCGGCTGACGAGCCCATTTGCCGCTTCGTGTGTGCCAAATTTAAACAGTAATTAACCATATGTGCCCCATTCTTCTCTCCGTCAGGGGATAAAGGAGAATGGGGACAATGGATCGCACACGCCGCAGGGAGCTTTTCTGGCTCCTCCTCATCGGAGGCTGCATCGCTCTTTTCGTCTATCAGCGCGAACATCGTCGCGACGGCTACGACCGGGGCGCGCGGGTCAGCCAGACCGAGAAGGCCCCCGTCCGGGATCCCAACGAGGACATCGTCACGGGGTCCATCAGGCCCGCCGCCGTGCGCAAACCCGTCGCCCAGGGCCGCTATTACGTGCCGCTCGGCTCTTATGGCTCGATCGACATGGCGACCAGACGCTATCTCGACCTCGCCCGGCGCGAGCCGGCGCTCGAACGCAACAACAAGCTCAAGATCGAAACGGTCTCGCTCAAGGGCGACGGCACGTTCCACAGGGTCCGGATGGGCAATTTCGCCAGCCAGAAGGAGGCCAAGGCCGCCTGTGCCAGGGCCGGGCTCTCGACGCCCCAATGCCCGGTGGTTGCGGCCCGCTAGGCCCGATATTCGGCTTTCGCGCCGCAAGCCGGTAGACTTTCGGCGCGCTTTGCCTGTATAAGGCGCGCCAATGGGCGCTCCCGTCAGGGTTTGCGGCCGAGATCGAATTTCACACGCCTTGTCCAAGAGCCGGTCCCCAAAGGGTCGCGAGCCCCGGGCCCAAGGCATTCGCAAGACCGGAGACCCGAGAAATGGCCGTCCCCAAGAGGAAGACCTCCCCGTCGAAGCGCGGCATGCGCCGCTCGGCGGATGCGCTGAAGCAGCCGACCTATGTCGAGAACCCGGATTCGGGCGAGCTGCATCGTCCGCACCATGTCGATCTGAAGAGCGGCATGTATCGCGGCAAGCAGATCCTGAAGCCGAAATCCGACATCTGATTTCGCATCGCCTTTCGGGCGGCTGCATATGAGGCGCCAGCGGGCAACCGCCGGCGCCTTTGTCGTTTCTCGTCCGTGCTCGCGCCTCAGACGCTCGCCAGCCCTTTCAAGGCGGCATCGACATGGCGGGCGGCCTGCTCATGGATCGTGTCCGCCCAGTCCGTTTCCTCGATAAGGAAGACGGCGCGCATCTCCCTTGCGATTTCGCGGCCGAGCGGGCTTGCCGGATCGCCATGCTGATAGAGCCAGTTGTCTGCCTGCAGCGCGGCGCCAACCCGATCGGCCGGGACTGTGCCGTACTCGATCGAGATCGCCATGGTCTGGCGGGGTTTTCCATCCGTGCAGAGACGGTCTATCAGCGCGCTCTTCATGGTGCCGCGGACGTCCGCCGAAACGGAGGTGCCGGCGCTGGTCGAGCGCAGGTCCGGGCCCATCCATTTCACGCCGAGTTCGAAGACCGGATGGCCCGGCGCTTCGGTGCAGAGGAGTTCGCCCGCGCCGCGCTCGCCGAGGCCGGTATGGATATCGATGAAGGCGATCGCATCGCGGGGCGCAAACTCGCGCTCGAATATCTCGCGCATGACCCTGTTCGACCAAGCGGGCTTCGAGCCGCCGAAGAAGAGCCCGTCCGGGCGCGTGTACTGGCCGGTGCTGAGGGCGGCGACGAAGGCCTCGAAGCCGTGCTTGCCGATGAACTCGCCTTGTGCCGTCCGCGCCGCCGCGCGGCTTTCCTCGCTCCATTCCTTCGGCACGAGCGCGGCATGCAGCCTCTCGTAGCCGGGGTTTTCGGGTAAGGGCGGGGCGGCGAAATTGCGGTTGAGGTCGATATTGTCCTCGTTGACGCGGCGGCCATGCGCGAAGCCCCAGGGATTGACCGCATGGATGAAGAGAAGCTCTGTGTCCGCCGGCAGCCTCGCGCCGATACCGCTCTCCAGAAGCCGTGTCTGGACCGCCGAGCCCGTATAGCCCTCGATGCCATGCGTGCCCGAGGTGATGGCGAAGAGTTTCGGTGCGTTTGAAGGGCCGATGCGGGCCATGTCGATGGCGAGGTCTTCGCCGGAGGGGCCCTTCAGGGGGTGGGCTTCGCTTTCGAGATCGGCACCGGCTGCATCGGCCGCCGCAAGGAAGCGGGCCCGCGCCTCGGCGTAGCTTTCGGCGAAAATTCCTTTAGCGGTCGTCATTTAGGCGTCTCTTTCCGGTTTTGTCGTGGCGCATCTCATCATGGATAGCTCGCCTCGCCAAGCAGGCGTGCGCCGTCATCAAAATGGTCGATTCTGTGCTAGAATGACACGGGCCGGCGCCAAAGGCAGATCGTCCGGCGCCTTTTTGGGGGAGTTCAGCCAATGCTCGGATCGCTGCCGCTTCTGGCGCTTGCCGTTATTGCCTACAACATCGTCGTCTTCCTGACCGGCCTCACCATGGAGACGGCCCTCGTGCCGATCTCGCTCATTTCCGGCGCGGTCTGGACGCTTACGGTCGGCGATGCCGTCATCATTTTCGGGCTTTTGCTGCTCTTCCTCGAAATCGTCAATGCGACGCGAACGGGCGCGCCGACGATCATCAATCACGCATTGTCGATGCTGGTTCTGCTCGTCGCGATGGTCGAGTTCATCGTGCTGCCGCAGTTCGGCACCTCGGTCTTCTTCCTGCTGGTGCTGCTCGCTCTTCTCGACACGATCGCAGGCTTCACCGTCACCATCACTTCGGCGCGGCGCGACTTCTCCGTCTCGGAGTGAGGAGGCTAAAGCTCGTCCCCGTCTCCGTCCTCTTCCTCCGCTTCGAGGAGGATCTCATAGGCCGCTTGCAGCCGCCCGGTCATCCGGTGCGGCGGCAATTCGCGCGTCTCGATGCGTGACAGCGGCATCAAGCCCATCAGACTGTTGGTCAGGAAGATGCCGTTCGCGTGGACGAGGCGCTGCGGCATGATCATGTCCTCGACGAGCTCGATGCCGAGGCGCTCGGCGAGTTCCATGACGGCAGCGCGGGTGACGCCCGGCAGGATGCCGCATTCTTCCGCCGGCGTGACGAGCCTTTCGCCCTCCCACAGGAAGACGTTTGCCACGCTGGCGCAGGCGAGGTGGCCCGTCGTGTCGAGCATCAACGCCTCGTCGGCGCCGCGTGCGCGGGCTTCCTCGCGGGCGAGGACATTGTCGATATAGGCGACCGCCTTGAGCCGCGAGACGGGAGACAGCGCGTTGCGCCGGGGCGTCGCGACGATGGCGCTTTGCGCGGCCGGCGGCGGTGGGCTTTCGACCGCGGAAATCAGCAGCGTCGGTATCGGGTCTTCCGGCGGCACGAGGCCGCGCGGGCCGGGGCCCCGCGACAGCGTGATGCGCAGCGCGACACGCGGCGCGTCGAGAAGTCCGTTCGCCTCCAGCAGCATTTCGCAGGCGACCGCGAGATGGCCGGTCGAGACCGGCATCGGTATGCCGAGGATGCTCGCGCCGGCCGCGAGCCGCACGACATGGGCGTCGAGAAAGGCGATGCGGCCGCGCCGCGCGAGCAGCGTTTCGAACAGCGCGTCGCCGAGAAGGAAACCGCGATCGCGCGTGTCGATGCGCGCGTCGCGCTCGTCGACGATTTCGCCGTTGAGCCAGACGATCATGCGCTCTTCCTCATGCGAGTGTCTTGCGTCAGGAAATTCGACAGCAGCAGATGCCCGTGTTCCGTCAGCACCGATTCCGGGTGGAACTGCACACCGAAGAGCGGTGCGTCCTCATGAGCGAGCGCCATCAACGTGCCGTCCGCTATGTGCGCGGTCGCGCGCAAGGGACCGGCCGGATCGAGATCGGCGACGAGCGAGTGGTAGCGCGCGGCGGTGAAGGGGTTCGGCAGGGCGCGAAAAATGCCGCTGCCGTCGTGGTGGATTTCCGCGGGCTTGCCGTGGACCGGCGCTGCGCGGCGGATCGTGCCGCCGAAAGCCGCCGCGATCGCCTGGTGGCCGAGACAGACGCCGAGTAGCGGTATTCTCTTTTCGGCCGCCGCCTTCGCGAGCGCGACCGAAATGCCGGCCTCGCCGGGGCCGCAGGGGCCGGGCGAAAGGATGATCGCGTCTGGCTTCGACGCGATGGCCGCCTCGACCGTGATTGCGTCGTTGCGCAGGACGGTGCGTTCGAAGCCGAGTTCGCCGACATAACGGGCGAGGTTGTGGACGAAGCTGTCGTAATTGTCGATCAGGAGAATCATGCGCCGGCCTCCTCGAGCGAAGCCGATGCGGTTTCATAACCGCCGAGCGCGCGCGCCATGCCGCGTGCTTTCGCCAGCGTCTCTTCATATTCGGCGGCGGGGTCGCTGTCGGCGGTGATGCCGCCGCCCGCCTGGAAGGTGACGCGGGCATCCTGCACGATCATGGTGCGGATCGCGATCGCGGTATCCATCGCGCCATCAAAGCCGAGGTAGCCGATGGCGCCGCAATAGGGCCCGCGCGTCGTCGGTTCGAGTTCGGCGACGATCTCCATGGCGCGGAGTTTCGGCGCGCCGGTAATGGAGCCGCCCGGGAAGCAGGCGGCCAGAAGATCGGCATGGGTTTTTCCGTCCCGAAGTTTCCCGCGCACCGTCGAGACGAGATGATGAACCTGCGCGAAACTCTCGAGGGCGCAGAGATCTTCGACCGTGACGCTGCCGTCCGCGCAGACGCGGGAGAGGTCATTGCGCAGAAGATCGACGATCATCACGTTCTCGGCGCGGTCCTTTTGCGAGGAGAGAAGTTCGGCGGCGAGGCGGGCATCTTCCGTGCGCGTCGTCCCTCGCGGCCGCGTACCCTTGATCGGCTTGGTTTCGACCTCGCCATTCCGCAGCAGCAGAAAACGTTCCGGCGAGGAAGAAACGAGCGCGCCCTCGCCGAAATTGAAAAAGGAGGCGAAGGGCGCGGGGCTCGTCTGGCGCAGGCGGAGATAAAGATCGTAAGCCGTGCCGCCCTCGGCGAGTCGTGCCTCGAAACGTTGCGAGAGGTTCGCCTGAAAAATGTCGCCGGCTTCGATGTAGCGAATGACGCGGGCGACAGCGCTTTCATAATCGGCTCTGGCGACATCCGGCTCGGCGGCGACCGCACCCGGCAAGGCCGGTGGATGAAATGGTTTTGCCGCCGCGAGACGTGCACGGAAGATATCGGCGCGGGCCTTTGCCTGGCGCTTGCGCGCAGCATCCGTGCGTTCCGGCAACCCCGTCGAAACGAGAAGAGCGCGGCGCTCTACGTGATCGAAGGCAAGCACCACGTCGTAAAATCCGAGCGCCATGTCGGGCAGATGCTGATCGTCGATGGCGTAAGGTTTCGCGCGCGGCGGCAGGCGTTCGAGCGTATGGGCGAGATCGTAACCGAAGAAGCCCGCCGCGCCGCCGATGAAGGGCGGCAGGCCGGGCGCGGCGGCAAGGGCGAATTCGGCAAGGCGGGTTCTCAGCGTCGCGAAGGGCGCCGGCGCGTCTCCCTCGCGCCAGACCATTGTTTCGAAGGGATCGAGCGCGATAAAGCTCCAGCGGCCGTGAAGTGCCGGGTCGCGTCCGGGCGCCGCCGTCGCGCTGTCCAGCAGCAATGCAAAAGGCTCGCCCGCAAAAGCCTGAAACAGCTCATGCGGCGGCACCCATGAAAAGTCTTCGATATGCATGTCGGACAAAGCGCCGGACCTCGCCTTGGAGCAAGCCCAACCGGATGACGTCAGTCTAGCCCCCTCACTTGTGCGTGGCGAGGACATAGGCGGCGATGGCGCGGCGCTCGTCGTCCTTCAGATGGGCGAAGGAAGGCATGTTGGCCGGCGGCGTCGCGAGAAGGGCGGTAATGTCGTCCTCGCTATAGCGTGCCGCGAGGTTCTTGAGCGGCACTGTCGGTTTGTCACCGCCGTGGCAGGTTTTGCAGCCGACCGCCCCGAACATGCCTTGGCCGCGCAGCGCTTCGTCATTGGTCGGCGTTTCGGCCGGCGCCGCGGCGTCCTTCGTCGGCTCCTGCTGCGGTTCGGCGGGCTTTGTCGCCGGCGAGGCCGCCTGCGCGGCGCCGTAGCTCACACGGTAGATTGCGCCGGCATAATCGTCGGAAACATAGATCGCACCATCCGGGCCTTGCGCCGTATCCACGGGACGGCCGAGCACGTCGTCGTCCTTTTCGAAGCCGGTGATGAAAGGCTCCGTGGTGATCCGCCCATCCGCGTCCCAATGCACCGACACGATCTGGTAGCCCTGCTTTTTCGAGCGGTTCCAGGAGCCGTGCAGCGTCACCAGCGCGGCGCCCTCGAGATCGGGAGGCAACGCGCCGTGCAGAAACTTGATCGAAAGCGGCGCCATATGCGCGGGGAAGCCATAGGCGGGCGGCACCGCGCTTGCGATGCGCGAATCCTGCGTCTGGCCGAAATCGGGATCGGGTACGTTGTTGCCGTAGCGGAAGGGCCAGCCGTAGAACTTGCCCTGTTCGATGTGGTTCAGTTCTTCCGGCGGGATATCGTCGCCGAGAAGGTCGCGTCCATTGTCGACGCCCCACATTTCGCCCTTAGCGTCCCAGTCGAAGCCGACCGTGTTGCGCAGGCCTTCGGCGAAGGTCTCCTCGCCCGAACCGTCCGGACGGAAGCGGAGAATGGCGGCGCGACGCCTGTCCTTCTCGATGCAGACATTGCAGTCGGAGCCGACGCTCACATACATCCAGCCGTCGGGCCCCATGCGCAGCGTGCGCGACCAGTGATTTCCATCGGCGGGCAGGCCCGTCAGGATGCGTTCGATCTTGCCCGTGACCTCTCCCTTCGCCTCGTCGAAAGGCACGCGCAGGATCGCGTCGGTTTCCGCGACATAGAGGAAGCCGTCCTGGATCTCGATACCATGTGGACGGTTGAGGCCGGTCAGCAGCGCGCGAATCGAGCCGCCGCGCCCGGTCTTCTTCGCGTCGCGGCCGATCAGGGCGATCTCGCCCTTGCGCGGGATCGAGACGAGGAGGTCGCCTCCGCTCGTCCAGCGCAGGATGCGCGCCTGACCGAGGCCGACCGCATAGCGGTTGATCTGGTAGCCGTCGGGAAGGCGCAGCCTTTCGCGCAGCCTGACTTCGGGCGCCGCGTCGACGCCCCAGCCCAGAAGCGAATTGGTGATCGGCGCGTTGACCGTCCAGGTCGCCGGCCAGAACGCGTAGGCGCCGCCGATCGTCAGAGCGAGCAGGAAAAGGAGGCCGAAGAGAACCTTGCGCAGCATTCTGGTCTCCGTTTCTGTGGTCCGCTTGCCGGCGGAATCAGGTTATCGGGCTTCCGGCGCGGCCTTTGCGGGTCTGGTCCCGATCCGCATGGATGTGGCGCCGGCCTCATTATCCTGCCCCGAAAGGAACCCGAGGATAAGTTCCCGCAACATGGGGGCTTGCGAGTATCCGATGTCGTGGCCCAGCCGGGGATAAGAATAGAGTTTTGCGCGCGGCATCAGAGACATCAGCTTTTTGGCATGGACGAAGGGGACGGTTTCGTCCGCTTCGCCCCAGATCACCAGAACCGGCCTCGGCGAACGGCCGGCATCGGCAAAGGCCGCCTCGCTGCCATCGAGCGGATAGTGGCGGATGGTCGAGACGATCGCGTCGTCATAGCCCCTGTAGTTCATCTGCCGGTCGAAATCGGCGAGAAAGCGAACCGGGTCGGGCGCCTTGCGGGCTTCTTCCGCCGCCAGGCCGTGAAAAATCCGCAGCCCGAACATGCGCGCGATCCAGTCGCCGATAAGCGGCCGCGCGAGAATGCTTTCCTTCAGTGCCGGGGAAACGCCGAGGCCGGCCGGCGCGATCAGGGTCAGGGAGCGCACACGCTCGGGATGCCGGGCGGCGAAGATGACGCTTGCGGCGCCGCCCATCGAATAGCCCACGAAATGCGCGGGAGCGGCGAGGCCGAGCGTGTCGAGAAGATTGACGATCAGCCGATCCGTCAGATCGGCGTCGTAGACGAGGCCGGGACGGTCGGAGAGCCCGCGGCCGTAATTGTCGAAGGTCAGGACGCGGTAGCCGGCCTCCGTCAGCGGCGTCACGTAATCGTCGAAGACGAAGGAGGGCGTCGACAGGCCGTGGACGAAGACGACGAGAGGCCCGTCCGCCGGACCTTCGAGCCGGTAATGCACGACGCCGTCGGGAAGCTCGATGAAGGCGTGGGCGAGGCCCTGCTTCTGGAGCGCGCTGCGAATCGCGGCGTCGAGCGCCGGCTTCGCGCGGCCCGCCGCCCAGTAGCTCACCAGCATGATGAGGAGGAACGCGGCCGTGATTGCGCCAGCGCCTTTGAGGATCGCCATTCTCTGTTCCGTCTCCGCAACCGCCGCGAAGCAGCGGCTGACGCTACGCATACTAGAGGCTCGACGCGGTTGCCACAAATACGGACAGCCACAAATACGGACAGTAGGTGTGCGGCTTCGGGCCTTGCGGAGCCCGGCGACTGGGGGCTTGATGCACCGCAAGAACCGAAGACCCATCTTCGTGCGGGGTCTCGATCGAAAACAGGAGGACATCGTGCAGAACGCATTCAAGGACAAGGTGCTGGCGGGCAAGGTCGTGTTCGTGGCGGGCGCCTCGAGCGGTATCAATCTCGGCATCGCGCAGCATTTCGCGAGGGCGGGCGCGAAGATCGCCCTCATCAGCCGTAGCCACGAGAAAATCACGGCGGCAGCGAAGACGATCTCGGATGAGGGTTTCGACGCGATGGGCCTGGCGGCGGACGTGCGCGATTTCGCGTCGGTCGATACGGCGCTCAAGGCCACTCACGACAGGTTCGGCAAGATCGACGTCGTGATTTCAGGCGCCGCCGGCAATTTCGTCGCGCCGGCGCTCGGCATGTCGTCGAACGGCTTCAAGACCGTCGTCGACATCGATCTCATCGGCACGTTCAACGTGCTGCGCGCCTCATTCCAGTATCTCAACCGGCCGGGCGCCTCGCTCATCTCGATCACCGCCCCGCAGGCGGTCAATCCGTCGATGTTCCAGGCCCATGTCTGCGCCGCCAAGGCCGGCATCAACATGCTGACGAAGTGCCTCGCCATGGAGTGGGGTCCGGCTGGCGTGCGCGTCAACGCGATTTCGCCTGGACCCATCGCCGACACGGAAGGCATGGCGCGGCTCGCGCCGAGCGCCGAGATGGAGAAGGCGATCAAGGCCCGTATCGCGCTCCGCGATTACGGCACCAAGACGGATATCGCCGACACGGCAATGTTCCTTTCGACCGACAACGCAAAATACATCACCGGCACGATCGTCGATTGCGACGGCGGTTCGAAGCTCGGCGACGCCGGCGCGAATGCGCTGGCCGACTTCGCCTAGGACGCCGGCGCCTTCGCGGAACCCCTTGCTCTCGGGAGCGAGGGGGGTAGGCTTCCGCCCATGAAAACATTCGGGGAGAAGCGACATGTATGCGAAGGCGCCGATACCGCCGGCCGAGTTCCAATGCCTGCGCTACGAGGTGCGCGACCATATCGCGATCATCACCATCAACCGGCCGGAACGGCGCAACGCGCTCAACCGCCGGGCCTATGACGAAGTCGAATGCGGCTTCCGCGCGGCGGCCGCCGACCCGGAGGTGCGCTGCGTCGTCATCACCGGCGCCGATCCGGCCTTCTGCTCGGGCGAGGACGTCAAGGAAATGATGACTGGCGCAAGCCACGATGCGAGTGTCGCCTCGCTCACCCGCATCCGGCCGGAGCCCACGCCCGCGGCCGTCGCGGCGCTCGAATGCGACCGGCCGGTGATCGCCGCCGTCAACGGCTCGGCGGTCGGCTGGGGCATGGAGCTTTCGCTCTTTGCGGATATTCGCATCGCGTCCGAACAGGCGAAGTTCGGCGAGCTCTTCATCAAGCGGGGACTCATCTCCGATGTCGGCGGGCTCTGGCGATTGCCGGCGATCGTCGGTCCGGCCAAGGCGGCGGAGCTTCTCTTCACCGGCGACATCATCGACGCGGCGGAGGCGCTTCGCATCGGTCTGGTCACCGAGGTGACGCCGCATGCGCAGCTGATGGAACGCGCCATGGCAATGGCCTCGCGCATCGCCGTCAATCCACCGCTGGCGTTGCGTTACATGAAGGAAGGTCTGCGGCGCACGGCTTACGGCGATCTGCGCGAGATCGGGAGCTGGGTGTCGGGTACGCTCGGCCGGCTCTTCCAGACGGAAGATCATCGCGAAGGCGTGGCAAGCTTCCTCGAAAAGCGCGCGCCAGCTTTCAAGGGGCGCTGAAAGCATGGCACTTTTCTTCGATCAGGACTGGTTCGACGGCAAGCTGAAGGCGAAGGGACGGACGCGGGACGACGTCGCCGCGTCCTTGCGCATCTCCCGCGGCGAGGTCGACGAGATATTCAAGGACCAGCGCGAACTTTCGCCAAACGAAGTGACGATGCTCGCGCGGCTCCTCGGCGAACCCCTGTCCGACGTCGTTTCGCGGGCGGGCATCGCGACGCCCATGCCGGCTGCGCCCGCGTCTTCGAGCGACAATGCCGCCGTGCTCGCGAGGCTCGAAGAAATGGATCAACGTCTCATCCGTATCGAGCGCGCGGTCGCCGATCTGCAATCGCTCATTCTCGCCACCCGATCGTAAGCTCAGGAATGCCAGGTCATGCGTGATTTCCATCTGCCCGGACGCTCCACCGTCCACAGCCTCAACGGCATGTGCGCGACCTCGCAGCCGCTCGCGGCGGAGGCCGCCATCTCGATCCTGAAATCGGGCGGCAATGCGGTCGACGCTGCGGTGGCGGCAAGCGCCGTTCTCTGCGTCGTCGAGCCCTACAGCACCGGTATCGGTGGCGATTGTTTCGTGCTGCTGTCGAAGAAGGGCGGCAGCGAGATCGTCGGCCTCAACGGGTCCGGCCGTGCGCCCAAGGCGGCACATGTCGACTGGTTCCTCGAACGCGGCATCGCAGAGATCGGGCTTTCTTCCGTTCACTCGGTGACGATCCCCGGCGCCATCGACGCCTGGGAAAAGCTGCTCGCCGATCACGGGACGATGGAACTCGGCCGCGTTCTCGAACCGGCGATCCGTTTTGCCGAGGATGGTTTTCCGCTCAGCCCGCGCATCGCAACCGACTGGGGGCTTCTCGCGCGGCGTCTCGAAAAGGATGAAGGCGCGCGGCGTCATTATCTGATCGACGGACGCGCGCCGAGGCTCGGCGAAATCTTCAAAAGTCCGGCGCTGGCGAAGACGCTCAGGCTCATCGCGGCGCAAGGTCGTAAAGGTTTTTACGAAGGGCCGGTCGCCGAGGACATGGTGGCGACGCTGAAGGCCAAGGGCGGGCTTCATACGCTGGAGGATTTCGCCGCGACGAAGGCGAATTACGTCGAGCCGGTGCGTACGCTCTATCGCGGCCGGGAGATCGTCGAGATCCCGCCGAACGGGCAGGGCATCACCGCGCTCGTCATGCTCAATATTCTCGAACGCTTCGGGCTTTCCGGTCTCGATCCAAACGGTGCCGAACGGCACCACATCGAGGCCGAAGCCTCGCGGCTTGCCTTCGAAGTACGCGACCGCCATGTGGCCGATCCGGATTTCCGCAGCGTGCCCGTCGAGCATATGCTGTCCGGGCGGCTCGCCGACGAGCTTGCCGCGCGCATCGATCCCGACCGCGCGCTCGGCGACGTGAAGGCGGCAGCGGGCCCCGTCTATCGCGACACCGTCTATCTCACCGTCGTCGATCGCGACCGCAACGCCGTCTCCTTCATCAACTCGCTCTATTTCGGATTCGGCTCAGCCATCGTCGCCCCGGAGTCGGGCGTCACGTTCCAGAATCGCGGCTCAGGATTCATGATCGACGCGGCGCACCCCAATTGCATCGAAGGCGGCAAGCGCCCGCTGCATACGATCATTCCGGGCATGATGCTGGAAGGCGGTCGCGCCACCATGCCCTTCGGCGTGATGGGCGGCGCCTATCAGCCGGTCGGCCATGCGCATTTCGTTTCCAATCTCGTCGATTACGGCATGGACGTGCAGGAAGCGATCGACAATCCGCGAAGCTTCCACGTTTCGGGCCGCATGGAGGTCGAGCGTGGAGTTCCCCGGACAACGCGCGAAGGTCTGACGGCGCTCGGCCATGAAGTCGCGGAGGCCTTCCTGCCATGGGGCGGCGGGCAGGCGATCCTGATCGACTGGAAGGAGGGCGGTCTCGTCGGCGGCTCGGACGCGCGCAAGGACGGCGCCGCCATCGGTTATTGACGCTCAGAATCTTTTGTCGACAGTCCGTAGGCGGAGCGTCTCGGCGAGAAGGTCCGGCAGCATATCCGCATGAATATAGGCACGGGTCGCGCGCTGGCGCCTTTCGCTCTTGCGCGGCGCGGAGCGAGGCCTGAACATGTGCTGATCGACATATTGTGCAAGAAAACCGGTGACCGGACGGTAGCTTTGCGACGTGCCGTTCCAAGTTGGACGTGTGCGGACAGGCATTTCAACCTGCGCCAGAGCCGTCGTCTGCGCTTCGACATGCGGCTGCGCCTGTCTTCCGGTTGAAGACGGTTGCGATGAAGAGCCGATCCGGTTGATGTTCATCTCAGTCATCTGTTGCGCTTGCGTTCATCTCACGCAAGATGAGCAAGAATTCTGCCAGCGATTTCGACTCGGCATTCCCGCGCCGCGTTAACCAAGATCATTAAGATTCAAGCGCCGAGCGATTTGGCGGAATCTTAAGACCTATCAAGGAAACTGCATAGAGCTCTTGAGGTCGCCCAGGACGGGCGCGACGGCCATGAGGCCGGTCCATTTGAGCCAGAGTGAGGCTGTTGCCGTGAGCGGAGATGCGTTAAAGCCGCGAGACACTGCGGAAAATCATGGAAGATCAGCGGCGGTGCTGGGCGGTGAAGCCGCGCGCCCCGGCAATCCGTCTTCGTCGAATATTGTCAGCGCCGTCGGCGACGTGACCTACCGCTGGACAATCTCCGACGACAGGATCGAGTGGGGCGAGGGCGTCGAGGCGCTTCTCGGCGTTGCGAATGTGCGGCGTCTCGATAGCGGGCGAAATTTCGGTTCGCTATGCGTGTCCCAAAAAGGATCAAGCCGTTACGAGACCGTCATGCATACGCGCGAGAGCGACGAGGGTTCGGGCGTACGCTATGAAATCGAATATCAAATCATGGACGAGTATGGCGGGCTGCGCTGGGTGGAGGATCGCGGCCGCTGGTTCGCCGATGCGGACGGCAAGCCTGAAGTCGCCATCGGCGTGCTGCGCGCCATCGACCAGCGGCGTGTACGCGAGGATCGTCTTCTGCGCCTCTCGACCTATGATGAACTCACGGGCCTTCTCAATCGCATCCGTCTGAAGGAAGGGCTGGGCACGATCGTTGCCCACGCGCAATCCTCGCGCTCGACTTCTGCTTTCCTGTTGCTCGCAGTCGACAATCTGGCCCTGATCAACGATTCCTACGGGTTCGATGTCGGCGACGAAGTCATCATCGGCGTCGGCCAACGGCTGCGCGGTCTCGCGCGCCGAGTCGATGTGGTGGGCCGTTATTCCGGCAACAAGTTTGGCGTCGTGCTCAAGCATTGCAGCCAGGAGCGGCTGATCGCGGTGACCGAGCGCCTGCTCGCTTCGGTGCGTGACCAGGTGATCCAGACTACGCGCGGCCCCGTCGCCATGACGATGTCGGCCGGCTGCGTCTCGCTGCCGGCTCATGCGCAGACGGTGGAAGCGGCGCTCGCCCATGCCGAGGAAGCGCTGATGGCGGCCAAGCAGATGCATCGCGACAGCTATGTCATCTACACGCCCTCGCGCGAGCGCGAGAAGACGCGCCAGCGCAACATCAACGTCGCCGACGAACTCGTCGCCGCGCTCAACGACCGGCGCATCTGCCTCGCCTATCAGCCCATCGTTTCGTCGGCGACGGGCGAAGTGGCGCTGCATGAGTGCCTAATCCGGCTCGTGCAGGAAGACGGCAGCATTTGCGCCGCCGGCAATTTCGTGCCCATCGCCGAAAAGCTCGGGCTGATCGGGCTGCTCGATTACCGTGTGATGGAGCTCGCGATCGAAACGCTGCGCACGCGGCCGGACATCCGGCTTTCGCTCAACGTCTCGGGGCGGACGACGAGCGACCGCATGTGGCTCGACACGCTCGTCGCGCAGCTTCGCGCCGACCGGAACCTCGCCGAGCGTCTCATCGTCGAGATCACGGAGACGGTAGCGATCCACGACATCGCGGAATCCGCCGATTTCGTCTCGCAGCTCAAGGAACTCGGCTGTCAGGTCGCGATCGACGATTTCGGCGCGGGCTACACGTCCTTCCGCAACCTCAGGGCGCTCGACGTCGATATGGTGAAAATCGACGGCTCCTTCGTGCAGAACCTGGTTTCGAGCCAGGACAACCAGTTCTTCGTCAAGACGCTGGTCGATCTCGCGCATAACTTCAATTTGCCCATCATCGCGGAATGGGTCGGCAACGATGAAGAAGTTGCGATGCTGCGCGACTTCGGCGTCGAATATCTTCAGGGGTTCTATCTCGGCGAGCCGGTCCTCGCCCTGCCGGAACGCGTGGAGAAATCCGCAGCACGGGCCTGATACGTCGCCCGAAGCCTCCGGTTGGATTCGGGACGCCTATTTCTTGACGAGGGATTCGAGCTGCGACTGCATGGCCGCCATCTGGCGCTTCAGGTCCTCGATCTCGCGCTCGCGCGCATTGGGCTCCGCTTCGGTGCCGCCCGCTTCCGGCTCGGGGCCTTCCTCCTCGCCGCCGGTTCGCGCCGGCTTGCCGCGCGGCGCGAAGGGCGAGAACATGCGCATGGCGCTGTCGAACATCGCGAAATTCTGACGGATCTGATCCTCGAACTGGCCGAGCCGCGCGCCGCCGGTGAAGGCGCTCGCGATCTTGGAGCGCATCTTTTCCTGCTCGCGTGAGAAAGCGTCCATGCTCAGTTCAAGATAGGAAGGGATGAAGCCCTGAAGGCTGTCGCCGTAAAAGCGGATAAGCTGGCGCAGGAACTTGATCGGCAGGAGGTTCTGGCCGCTCTTGCCTTCTTCCTCGAAGATGATCTGGGCGAGGACGGACCGCGTGATGTCCTCGTTCGTCTTCGCGTCGTGGACGACGAAATCCTTGCCCTTTTTCACCATCTCGCAGAGATGATCGAGTGTCACATAACTCGATGTCGCCGTGTTGTAGAGACGGCGATTGGCGTATTTCTTGATGACGATGACGTCATCGTCCGTGGAAGCGGTTTTTTTTGCCACGGTTTCCTTTTCTCCACTGAAAGCGGCTCGCGCCCGGCGTGAGCTGCGCGATCGAGAACATATCCTGCCCGCGTATGTTGCGGGCTTTATGCCCCGGTTCCCCTGTTTCCCTTACGACATTGTGGCGCGGTATTGTTGCAATGCGCAAGTCCTGCGTTGCGCTGCACAGAAATCCGTTTACCACGACGCGCCGCTCGGGCATTGTGCGCCTGACAACTATGAGCCCCGAGCCACGGCGTTCGGGCCGAACATCCGAGGACATGCCATGAGCAATTCCGACACCGGTGTGGTCATCGTCGGCGCGGCGCGGACGCCCGTCGGCTCCTTCAATGGGGCCTTGTCGAGTCTTCCCGCGCATGAACTCGGCAAGATCGCGATCACGGCCGCGCTCGAGCGCGCCGGCGTCGACAAGGCACAGGTGTCGGAAGTCATCATGGGCCAGATTCTCCAGGCCGCGCAGGGCCAGAACCCGGCGCGGCAGGCATCGATCAATGCCGGTCTTCCCGTCGAGGTGCCGGCCTGGGGCGTGAACCAGCTTTGCGGGTCGGGTCTGCGCGCGGTCGCTCTCGGCTTTCAGGCCATCGTCAATGGCGATAGCGAGATCGTCGTCGCGGGCGGCCAGGAAAGCATGAGCCAGGCGCCGCACGCGGCCTATCTGCGCAGCGGCCAGAAGATGGGCGACATCCAGTTCGTCGATACGATGATCAAGGACGGTCTCTGGGACGCCTTCAATGGTTACCACATGGGGCAGACGGCCGAGAATGTCGCCGCGCGCTGGCAGATCACGCGCGAGGAGCAGGACGCTTTTGCGGTTGCCTCGCAGAACAAGGCAGAGGCCGCGCAGAAGGCGGGCCGCTTCAAGGACGAGATCGTTCCTGTCACGATCAAGGGCCGCAAGGGCGACACGGTCATTGCCGATGACGAATACATCAAGCCGGGCACGACGCTCGACGGCATCAAGGGGCTGAAGCCCGCTTTCCAGAAGGATGGCGGCACGGTGACCGCTGCCAATGCGAGCGGCATCAATGACGGCGCGGCCGCGCTCGTTCTGATGAGCGAGGAACGCGCCAAGAAGGAAGGCCGCAAGGTTCTGGCGAAGATCGTCTCCTGGGCGCAGGCCGGCGTCGATCCGGCGGTGATGGGCACGGGGCCGATCCCGGCCTCGCGCGCGGCTTTGAAGAAAGCCGGCTGGTCGGCTTCGGACCTCGATCTGGTCGAGGCCAACGAGGCCTTCGCCGCACAGGCGCTCGCCGTCAACAAGGATCTCGGCTGGGATGTGGGCAAGGTGAACGTCAATGGCGGTGCGATCGCCATCGGCCATCCGATCGGCGCCTCGGGCGCGCGCGTTCTCGTCACGCTGCTCCACGAGATGGAAAAGCGCGATGCGAAAAAGGGCCTCGCCACGCTCTGCATCGGCGGCGGCATGGGCATCGCCCTGTGCGTCGAGCGGAGCTAGACGCACAGTCTTTGAACGAGATTGGGCGTCGAACGGAGCTAGACGCACAGTCTTTGAACGAGATTAGGCGTCGAGCGCGCTTGACACGTAGTTATCGCAGTTTGCGTAATCTGACCCAGTGACAATCCGCTGCCTACGGATGATTATCTTGCGGGGCGAATGGAAACAAACGGTGAGCCGCGACGGGGGTCGCGAGTTCCCGGATCATCGAGGAAAAGGCCCGAGACCATGACAAAAGTTGCACTTGTGACCGGCGGTACGCGCGGCATCGGCCTTGCGATCTCGGTCGCCCTGAAGGTGGCCGGCTATAACGTCGCGGCGAACTACGCCGGAAACGATGCGGCGGCCGGGGCCTGCGAAAAGGAATTGGGCGTCAAGGCCTATAAGTGGGATGTCGGCGACTACGACGCCTGCGTGAAGGGCGTCGCCCAGGTGGAGGCCGATCTCGGCCCGATCGACGTCCTCGTCAACAATGCCGGCATTACGCGCGACGCGATGCTGCACAAGATGACGCCTGAGCAGTGGCGTCAGGTGATGAGCGTCGATCTCGATTCGATGTTCAACATGTGCCAGCCGGTCATCAACGGCATGCGCGAACGCGGCTTCGGACGGATCATCAATATCTCATCGATCAACGGCCAGAAGGGCCAGATGGGCCAGACGAATTATTCGGCGGCCAAGGCCGGCGTCATCGGCTTCACCAAGGCGTTGGCTCAGGAAGTCGCAAAAAAAGGCGTGACGGTCAACGTCATCGCGCCGGGCTATATCGACACGGAAATGGTTTCGGCGGTGCCGCCCAAGGTGCTCGAGAGCATCATCGCGACGATCCCGGTCGGCCGCCTCGGCAAGGCCGAGGAGATCGCCCATTGCGTGCTCTTCCTTGCAGACGAGAAGGCGGGCTTCATCACCGGAGCGACCTTCACGGCCAACGGCGCGCAATATATCGCGGGCTGAGGCTTGGGCTTTCTAGCCCTCTCCCCTGAAGGGGGGAGGCGATGAAGGCATTCAACCCTTCTGCTTTTCCGCCTGTTCGCGGTCGTACTGTTCGGCGCGGTCGAGGCGGCCGTGTTCGGGATAGACCCATGTGTCCGGCGGGCCGACGTCGACATGGACGAAGGGATGCTTCACCGGATAGAAGCCGGCGCCGCCCTTGTTCAGTTTCTTCGCCACGCGATAGATCATGCCGGGATCGGAGAAATCCTGCGTCAGGTCCATCGCCATGCCGCGCATGTGGAAACTCGATGGATCGACGCCGTCCGAATGCGCCGAAAGCCAGGCATTGGTGCTTTCCGAACGGAAGCCCGACATGGTGTAGAGCGGATCGTTCGACGGCGTCAGGCTGTCGATCTCCCAGAGCAGATCGAGCAATGCTGTGTGCATTTGGGTCGCCTCGCCGGTGCGCAGATCGCGCATGAAACGGTTGATCTCCTTCAGCGCGCCGTCGAGATATTCGCCCTCCGCCCAATAAGCGATCTTCAGTCGCTCGCCCGAGTTGAGGCTCTGCATGTTGAGGACGCGCTTGTAGGGCGCGTCGGCCTTCAGGATCGCGGGTGCGGCGAGGAGGCCCATGGCGCCGACGCCGAGAGCGAGCGTCGCGCGGCGCGTCAGTCTTCCTCTCTTCAGGTCCATGTCTCGCCTCATTGAACGATGTGTGGATGGCCGATCAGCGCGTCGGGCGCATTGGCGGCGAGCCTGCGGCCGTCGGTCTCCGGCACGAGTTGCACAAAGCGATAGCCGCGCTTCTCGAGCGCCACGATGAAATCGGAAAGCATGTCGGCGGTGTGCGGCTTGGTATCGTGCAGAATGAGAATGCCGCGCCCGACCTGGTCGATATTGGTGAGGCCACGCCGCATGACCTCGGCGCCGGAAATCCTCAGCCAGTCGTCGGCGCCGAAATCGCAGGAGACGGTTGCGATGTTGCGCGCGCCGAGCCAGGCCATCAGCTTCTTGTCGTCGTTGAGGCCGGGGAAGCGGAAGAAGGGCGCGAGCCGGGCCTGATCTTCCGGCGGCGCGCTGGCGAGCGCGGCCTCGATGGCGGCGAAGCCCTTCGTGATCTGGCGTTTGGCCTCGGCCTGCGACAGGTGCCGGAGATTGTTCGGGTGCAGCCAGGTATGCGTGCCGATGGTGTGGCCGCGCGCGGCGACCTCGCGCACGAGATCGGGCCGGGCCTGCGCATACCAGCCGACCATGAAGAAGGTTGCCTTGATGCAGTGCCGGTCGAGGATGTCGAGAACCCGCTCCGTCGTCTTCGGATCTGGCCCGTCGTCGAAGGTGAGGGCAATTTCCTTCGGCCCGAGCATCTGGCCTTTCGCATATTGCATGGTGCCATAGGCCGCGCCACCCCTGGTCGGAAGCTCGACGGTCGCCTCGCGGGCGGCGGCGCGCGGATCGGTCGGGCAGGCGGAGGCGGCCTCGGCCGGGGCGGTGGCGAGCAAAATCCAGACGCCAACCATGATTGTCGCGAAAGAAAGGAATTTCACCCGTTTTGCCCCAGAAAGTGCCTTCGGAAGCCTAACATCGTTCCAAAACGGGAAAAAATGAAACTTGGCTCACACGCCCGGCGCCCAGCCTTTTCGGGCCATTTCGAAGCCCGCGAAATCGAAGCCGGGCGCGACCGTGCAGCCGACGAGCGTGAAGGCGCCGAGGGGTTCGGCCGCCTGCCAATGGCGGGCCGGAATGACGAGTTGCGGCCGGTGGCCTTCCGCGAGGTCGGGCCCGAGGATCGCCCGGGCCGCGAACTGGCTGTCGGGCGATACTGAGAGAGCGAGCGGGCCGCCCGCATACCAGTGCCAGACCTCGGCGGCATCGACCCGGTGCCAGTGCGAGCGCTCGCCCGCCTTTAGCAGGTAGTAGATCGCGGTCGAATGGGCGCGGGGCTCGCTTTGGTCGCGGAAGGTCTCGCGGAACCAGCCGCCTTCCGGATGAGGGGCGAGGTCGAGCAGGCGGATGATCTCGTCGGCATCGAGCGGCGCGGAAATCTCCATGGTCAGAAACTGTCCTTGCGCCGGCGCGTCTCGGCGAAGACGTCGACATTCTCGGCGGCGGCAAGGCCGACGGTGGCACGCAGATCGGCGCTCGCCGCGCGCAGGAAGGGGTTCGTCGCCTTTTCCAGCGCGATGGTCGTCGGCACCGTCCATTGCCCGCGCGCGCGCTTCTCGTCGATCTCCTTCGCCCGCGCGATCAGTGCCGCATTGTGCGGCTCGACGCTGAGCGCGAAGCGGGCATTCGCCTGCGTATATTCATGCGCGCAATAGACGGTCGTATCGTCCGGCAGCGCCATCAGCTTGCCGAGCGAGTTCCACATCTGCGCAGCCGTGCCTTCGAAAAGACGGCCACAGCCCAACGCGAACAGCGTGTCGCCGACGAAGACGACATGATCGTCGGCGAAGTGATAGGCGACATGGCCGCGCGTGTGTCCCGGCACCTCGATGACGCGGGCGCGGGCGGCACCCAGCTCGACGATGTCGCCTTCGCCGACGGCGCGGTCGATCCCCGGGATCAGGTCCTTCTCGCCCCTCGGCCCGATGATCGTGCAGCCGGTCTTTTCCTTCAGCTCGGCATTGCCGCCGGCATGGTCGTAATGATGATGCGTGTTGAGGATATGGGTGAGCTTCCAGCCGTTCTCGTCGAGGGCCTTCAGGATCGGTCCGACCTCCGGCGTGTCGATCGCGGCCGTCGCGCCGGTCGAGGGTTCGTGGACCAGATAGCCGTAATTGTCCTTCAGGGCGGGGAACTGGTGGATGTGGAGTTTGGCCATGAGGATCGGCTCTCCTGCGGAATGGTTCTCGTTCCAACCTAATGCGCGCAAGGTCCGGTTTGAACCCCGAAACGCGCTCGACAAACCATTAGGGAAAATCTGCTAGGATTCCTTCATGCCGATGGATGTCATCGATCTCAGGGATTTCTACGGGCGGCCGCTCGGCCGCGTCGCGCGTCTGATGATCGGACGGCGCATCCGGAGCCTTTGGCCCGACGTGAAGGGCCGCTCGGTCCTCGGGCTCGGCTTTGCGACGCCCTATCTCGGGCAATTTCTCGGCGAGGCCGAACGGGTTCTCGGTCTCATGCCGGCGCAACAGGGCGTGCTGCGCTGGCCGCCGGAAGGGCGCTCGCTGACGGGGCTCGTCGACGAGAAGGAACTGCCGCTCGACGACGAGAGCATCGACCTCGTGCTGGTCGTTCACGGGCTTGAGGCGAGCGAGGCCATGCGCGCGATGCTGAGGCAGATATGGCGCGTGCTGGCGCCGGGCGGACGCATCCTCATCGTGGTGCCGAACCGGCGCGGCCTCTGGGCGCGGCGCGAACTGACGCCATTCGGGCAAGGCCAGCCTTTCTCGCGCGGGCAGATCACGCAGGCGCTGCGCGAGTCGATGTTCAGTCCGTCCGACTGGGAGAACGCGCTTTTCGTGCCGCCCTTCGACTGGCGGCCGCTGCTCCGCTCGGCGCGCGCCTGGGAGCGCGTCGGATCGCTTCTCTGGCCGCGCTTTTCAGGCGTCATCCTGGTCGAGGCGACGAAGCAGATTTATGCGGCGACGCCGATCCGCGAACCGCGCCGCATGGAGGCGATGCGCCAGCGCGTCCGCGCCATCGCGCCGGTGCCGAGAGGATGGCCGAGGGGGAGTGAGACTAATTCCGACTGCTAAGGCCGGCAGGCTCTGCACCCAGCTGAGTCGCCGAGTTGAAGAGCATGCATGTAGTTAAATGCGGCCTGGCGCGTAAATGGTCCTGACCATCTCGTTGCGGTACGAGGGGTTTGCGGTGTTGATTCATCGGCCCTTGACCATGGTTGCAATGCGAGCATTCGGCTCTGTGAACCCTCGCCCAATTCATTGAACGATGTTCAAGACCCAGAACTGGTCACCGTCGGTCTCAAGCTTTCGTTTCGTAGGCTTCCGCGAGCTAGTTGCGTTGACAGCCTTTGCATGCACGAGAGCTTCCTTCATCGAGAAGATGAGATCTTGCCCAAGCCCACTCATGGATGCTTTCAGCCCTTCCGCGACATCAGCAGAACGGCATCTTCCGCCAGCAGATTGTCGAGCGTACCGGGGCGGCCGACGCGGCGCGCGCGATTGCCGGTGACGCTCACCGCGTCGTCGATGTGGAAGCCGACCTCCTCGCAGAGCGCAACGAAATCGCGCACCGTGCAGAGATGGATGTTCGGCGTATCGTACCAGGCGTGGCCGAGCGTCTTCGTCACCGGCATGCGGCCGGTCCAGAGAAGTTTCAGCCTGACGCGCCAGTTGCCGAAATTCGGGAACGAGACGATGCAGCGCCGGCCGATGCGTTGCATCTGCAACAGCACCTCGCGCGGATTGCGTGTCGCCTGAATGGTCTGGCTCAGGATCACATAATCGAAGGCGTCGTCCGGGTAGTCGCTCAGATCGGCGTCGGCGTCGCCCTGCACGACCGAAAGACCGCGCGTTACGCAGGCATTGACGCCGTCCTGGCTCAGTTCGATGCCGCGCCCGTCGACATTCTTGGTTTGCGCGAGAAGCGCCAGCAGGTCGCCGTCGCCGCAGCCGACGTCGAGCACGCGGACATCCGGTGCAATCATCTCGGCGATGAGTTTCAGATCGACGCGGCCTT
>NZ_DATKFR010000321.1:0-4304 GCF_035511255.1 Parvibaculum sp. | reverse complement strand
TTCCCGCCGGGCTTCGACGCGCCCGTCCGCCTCGACATGTTCGGCGATACGCTGGATTCGGTCCGGAGCTTCGATCCGGAGAGCCAGCGCACCACCGGAACGCTGCACGGCCTCGATCTCGTACCGGCAAGCGAGATCCATCTCGACGCCGGGGTGATCCGTCATTTCCGCGCTGCCTATATCGCGACCTTCGGTGCGGCAACGGACCGAGATCCGCTCTACGAGGCCGTCAGCGAAGGCCGCAAGCATCAGGGCATGGAGCACTGGCTTCCGCTCTTCCACGACAAGCTCGTCACCATTTTCGACTACCTGCCCGAGGCGCTGGTGGCGCTGGACGGGCTGGCCGAAGAATCGAAAGCCGGGCGGCTCGACCTCATCCGCGACTATTACGAGGCCCGCGTCGCCGCCCGGGAGGTCAAGACGATCGAGGCCAGCATCTACAAACCGCTGAAGCCCGAGACGCTCTATCTCACCGACGAAGACTGGCAGGCGGCGCTCGGCGGCGAACGTCCGGTCCGCGCCTTCACGCCATTTTCCGTCCCGGACGGCGAACGCAATAGCGTCAATCTCGGCGGTAAGCAGGGTCGCAGCTTCGCGCCGGAGCGCGCGCAGGACGGCGTCAACATCTTCGAAGTGCTGGGCGGGCACATCGCCGGCCTCCGCAAGGCCGGCAAACGCATCGCCATCGCGAGCTGGAGCGAAGGCGCCCGCGACCGCCTGTCCAACGTGCTCGGCGATCACGGCATCCGCCAGGTCGAGCTCGCGGAAAGCTGGACCGATGTAAACGCTGTTAACAAGGCGACGGTTTCGCTGATTGTTCTCGGTCTCGAGGCTGGTTTCGAAACCGCCGACCTCGCCCTCATCAGCGAGCAGGACGTCCTCGGCGACCGCCTGATCCGTCAGCGCCGCAAGAAACGCGCGGAGAACTTCCTGCGCGAAGCCTCAAGCCTTTCGCCGGGGGATCTCGTCGTCCATGTCGATCACGGCATCGGGCGCTTCGAGGGCCTTCAGACCATTGAGGTCATGGGCGCGCCGCATGACTGCCTGCTGCTGACCTATCACGGCGGCGACAAGCTCTATCTGCCGGTCGAGAACATCGAACTTCTGTCGCGCTACGGTTCCGACGAGGCGAGCGCCCAGCTCGACCGTCTCGGCGGCACGGGCTGGCAGGCGCGCAAGGCCAAGCTCAAGAGCCGCATCCGCGAGATGGCGGGCGAACTCATCAAGATCGCCGCTGCCCGCGAGTTGAAGACGGCGCCGGTCATGGAGCCCCAACCCGGTCTCTATGATGAATTCTGCGCCCGCTTCCCGTTTCAGGAGACGGAAGATCAGGAGCAGGCGATCGAGGCCGTGCTCGAAGACCTTGGCCGGGGCCGTCCGATGGATCGCCTCATCTGCGGCGACGTGGGCTTCGGCAAGACGGAAGTAGCGTTGCGCACCGCCTTCGTCGCCGCCATGGCCGGCTACCAGGTCGCCGTCGTCGTGCCGACGACGCTGCTCGCGCGCCAGCACTACAAGACCTTCGCCGCGCGCTTTCAGGGACTGCCGCTGAAAGTCCGCCAGATGTCGCGCCTCGTGCCGGCCAAGGAAATGTCCGAGACGAAGTCGGGCCTTATCAGCGGCGACATCGACATCGTCATCGGCACGCATGCGCTGCTCGGCAAGGCCGTCAAGTTCAAGAATCTCGGTCTGATGATCGTCGACGAGGAACAGCATTTCGGCGTCGGTCACAAGGAACGCCTGAAGCAGATGCGCGCCGAGGTGCATGTGCTGACGCTGACCGCGACGCCGATCCCGCGCACATTGCAGCTCGCACTTTCGGGCGTCCGCGAGCTCTCGATCATCGCGACGCCGCCGGTCGATCGTCTCGCCGTGCGCACCTACGTCTCGCCCTTCGACGCTGTCGTCATACGCGAAGCTTTGCTGCGCGAGCATTATCGCGGCGGTCAGAGCTTCTATGTCGTGCCGCGCATCGCCGATCTGGCCGACGCGCAGGAATATCTCGCGAATTACGTGCCCGAGGTGAAGACGATCACCGCACATGGCCAGATGGCGCCGGGCGAAATCGAAGACAAGATGAACGCCTTCTATGACGGCAAGTACGATGTGCTGGTCTCGACGACCATCGTCGAATCCGGCCTCGACATTCCGACCGCGAACACGCTCGTCGTCCACCGCGCCGATATGTTCGGCCTTGCGCAGCTCTATCAGATACGCGGCCGCGTCGGCCGGTCCAAAGCGCGCGCCTATGCGTACCTCACCGTCGCACCGAACCGCACCATGACGCCCGCCGCCGAAAAACGCCTCCGCGTGCTGCAATCGCTGGACTCGCTCGGCGCGGGCTTCACGCTTGCAAGCCACGATCTCGACATTCGCGGCGCCGGCAATCTTCTCGGCGACGAACAGTCCGGCCACATCAAGGAAGTCGGCTACGAGCTTTATCAGGAAATGCTGGAGGAGGCGGTCGCCGCGCTTCGCGGCGGTGGCGCCGGCGAGGACGAGGAGGGCCATTGGTCGCCGCAGATCAATGTCGGCACGCCGGTTCTCATCCCCGAAAGCTACGTGCCGGACCTCGACGCGCGCATGGCGCTTTATCGCCGGCTGTCCGATGTCGAAACGCGGGCCGAGATCGACGGCTTCGCGGCCGAACTCATCGACCGCTTCGGCAAGCTGCCGGAGGAAGTCGAGTTCCTGCTCAGGATCGTCGAGATCAAGGGCATGTGCCGCATCGCGAACGTCGAAAAGATCGAGGCGGGGCCGAAGGGCATCGTTCTGTCCTTGCGGGACAATACCTTCCCGAACCCGGGCGGACTGGTCGAACTTATCAACGACGAACGCGGCAACGCGAAGCTGCGCCCCGATCACAAGCTCGTGTTCAAGCGCGACTGGGACACGCCTGCGGAACGCCTCGCCGGCACTTATCGCCTGATGAAAACGCTGGCTGGCATGGTCACGCCGGCCAAAGCGGCCTGAACCGCCGGGTTTCGTTCACGCAAACGCGATTTGTCGTGACCGGCCTCGTGCTGCGATACTCCCTTCCAAAGGAGCATCGCGCATGCTGATCGGAAAGAAGCTGGATATTCCCTCGTCGGACATCACGCCGAAATCCCTCTGGCTCGACCGGAGACGCTTCATGACGGGCGCCGCCGTGCTCGGAGCAGGCCTCGCGCTTCCGCGTCAATGGGCGCAGGCCACGCCGCTGCAAGCGGCAAAGAGTCCGCTGTCGACCACGGGCGAGGAGCTGACGCCGCTTAAGGACGTGACGACCTATAACAACTACTACGAGTTCGGCACCGACAAGAGCGATCCGGCGGCGAATGCGGGCGCCATGAAGACGAGGCCATGGACGGTCGAGATTTCGGGCGAGGTGGCCAAGCCCATGACGCTCGGCATCGAGGATATTCTGAAACTCGCGCCCATCGAGGAACGCATCTACCGCCATCGCTGTGTCGAAGCCTGGTCGATGGTGATCCCATGGAACGGCTTTCCGCTATCCGCCCTCATCAAGCATGTCGATCCGACATCGAAGGCGAACTTCGTCGAGTTCACGACGATTGCCGATCGCGCGAGCATGCCCGGCCTCGCTTATCCCTATCTCGATTGGCCTTACCGCGAGGGCCTGCGCATGGACGAGGCCATGCACCCGCTGACCATTCTCGCCGTCGGTCTTTATGGCGAGACGTTGAAAAACCAGAACGGCGCGCCGCTCCGCCTCGTGGTGCCGTGGAAATATGGTTTCAAGGGCGCTAAGTCGATCGTGCGCATCCGTTTCGTCAGCGATCAGCCGGCGACGGCTTGGAACACGGCAAACCCGAGCGAGTATGGCTTTTATTCGAACGTCAATCCGAATGTCGATCACCCGCGCTGGACGCAGGCCAAGGAGCGCCGCATCGGCGATTTCCTCCGCCGCCCGACGCTGATGTTCAACGGCTATGGCGATCAGGTAGCCAGCCTTTACAAGGGCATGGACCTCAAGACCTATTTCTGACCATGAGCGAAAGAAACCGCCGCATCCTTTGGTTCGTCGTCTTCATTGGCTGTCTCCTGCCTGCGGCGGACCTCGTCTATCGCACCTTCACCGGTGATCTCGGCTCCGATCCCGTCGAAACGCTGATCCGCACCACGGGCGATTGGGCGATTAAATTGCTTGTCGCAGGTCTGCTTCTGACACCGCTGGCGCGCATCCTGAAAAATCCGCTGCCCATCCGCTTTCGCCGCATGATCGGGCTCTATGCGTTCTTCTACGTCTGCATCCACCTGTCGCTTTATCTCGGCCTCGATCAGGGCCTCGATATTTCGGCGAT
>NZ_DATKFR010000320.1:0-1585 GCF_035511255.1 Parvibaculum sp. | reverse complement strand
GCGGAGCTGGAGCGGCTTGCGAAGGAGATCGCCCACCACGACAGGCTCTATTACCAGAAAGACGCGCCGGAAATTTCCGACGCCGCCTATGACGCGCTCAGGAAACACAACGACGCCATCGAGAAGCGCTATCCCGAACTGGTGCGCGAGGACAGCCCGTCGAAAAGCGTCGGCGCGGCGCCTACGGAAGCCTTCGGCAAGGTCGAACACAAGGTTCCGATGCTCTCGCTCTCGAACGGTTTCGAGGACGAGGATGTTACCGAATTCTGGAATCGCATCCGCCGCTTTCTGAACCTGAAAGACGGCGACGTCCTCGAGGTGACGGCGGAACCGAAGATCGACGGTCTCTCGGCGTCGCTGCGATATGAGAAGGGACACTTCATTGTCGGCGCGACGCGTGGCGACGGACGCGAGGGCGAGAACGTCACCGAGAATCTGAAGACCATCGACGACGTGCCGGAGAAATTCAAGGGCCGGGGCGCGCCGGATGTCTTCGAGGTGCGCGGCGAAGTCTATATGAGCCACAAGGATTTCGAGGCACTGAACGAAAGGCAGGAGAAAGCGGGCAAACCCCGCTTCGCCAATCCGCGCAACGCGGCGGCGGGATCTCTGCGCCAGCTCGATCCGAAGATCACGGCCTCGCGCCCCTTGCGTTTCTTCGCCTATGCCTGGGGCGATGTCAGCGAGCTTCCCGCCGAGACGCATTCCGGCATGATCGAAAAATTCCGGCACTGGGGTTTCGAGGTCAATCCCTTCTTCCGCGTTTGCACCTCTGCGGAAGAGCTGCTCGCCTTCTATCACGAGATCGAGGAGAACCGCGCGACGCTCGGCTACGACATAGACGGCGTCGTCTACAAGGTGAACCGGCTCGACTGGCAGCAACGTCTCGGCTTTGTCTCGCGCTCCCCGCGCTGGGCGTTGGCGCACAAGTTCCCCGCCGAACAGGCGATGACGGTGCTCGAAGACATCGACATCCAGGTCGGCCGTACCGGCGCGCTGACGCCGGTGGCGCGGCTGACGCCCGTCACCGTCGGCGGTGTCGTGGTTTCCAACGCGACGCTCCACAATGAAGACGAGATCGAACGCCTCGGCGTGCGCCTGGGCGACACGGTCGTCGTGCAGCGCGCGGGCGACGTGATCCCGCAGATCGTGCGCGTGGTCGAGGAGAAGCGTCCGAAAAACGCGCGCCATTTCAAGTTCCCCGAACGTTGCCCGGCCTGCGGCAGTCACGCGGTACGCGAGACGAATGAGAAGACCGGCAAGGTCGATGCGGTGCGCCGCTGCACCGGCGGTCTCATCTGCCCGGCGCAGGCGATGGAGCGGCTTCGTCACTTCGTCTCGCGCAATGCCTTCGACATCGAAGGCCTCGGCGAGAAACAGATCGCGGCCTTTTATGAGGATGGCCTGATCACGCGGCCGGCCGACATCTTCACCCTCGAAGAACGCGACAGGAAGAGCCTCAAGAAGCTGAAGGACCGCGAAGGCTGGGGGCCGACCTCCGCCGCCAATCTCTTCAAGGCGATCGACGGCCGCCGTGAGGTCGACCTCGACCGCTTCATCTTCGCGCTCGGTATCCGCCATGTCG
>NZ_DATKFR010000319.1:0-9929 GCF_035511255.1 Parvibaculum sp. | reverse complement strand
GCAAGGGATGAGGGCCCCCCACCCTAAAAATCCTTCGGATTTTTAGACCTCCCCTCCAAGGGGGAGGTAGGACTTACCAGAGGTCCGGCGCGGCCTCGCCCATCAGAAATTCCATGATGCGGGCGCGCGTGCCGCGCGTCGTCTCTTCTGGAAGCGCATCCGGCGGAAAGAAATCATATTCCGCGATCTCGAGGCTCCTGCGGTCGATCCTCTCGTAGTCGCCGTGCTCGATCAGATAGAGCGCGACGTGATCGGATTTGAACTCTCGGAAATTCGCGTAGAGACCGAGGAGCCTGGGCCGGGCCTGGAGAAGGACGCCGACCTCCTCGTCGAGTTCGCGCCTCAGCGCCGTCGGCGCGGTCTCCGAACGCTCGACGCCGCCGCCCGGGAGATACCAGCCGTCGACATAGGAATGGCGCACCAGAAGGATATGCCCCCGCTCGTCGCGGACGAGGCCCCGCACGCCCACGGTCAGCGGCCGGCTGAAGCGGTAATAGAGCCGGGTCAGCGGCCGCACGATTTTCCAGACGGGGGAAGGGAGATTCGCCATGGATCGAGAGTAGCAGATCGCCGCCGCAGTCGTCGTTTAGGTTGCGTCAATGTATGCCGCATAGGCTCGGGACACCGGGCGGACGGGCCACCGCCGGGGCCGAGGTCGAGGCGATGGGCATTGTTTCACTGCTGACGGGCAACCGTAAAAAGAAGAAGAACGGGACCCCCGCAAAGCCGCGCGCACCCCGCGCGGCGATCCGGCGGGCGCTGCGCCATGCGGCCGCGGTCAACGGTTCTTCATCCGCCGCCGAACTCGGCCAGCGTATTGCGACGGGCCTGTCCACGATCGAAACCGCCGTCCTCGCCATCGACACGGTCGCCGACCGGCTTCGCGAGGCACTCGACCTCGTTCACGCGGCGCAGGCGACGGAAGATGCGGGCCGCCGCGCGCTTTTCGCCGGGCGCTATGACGACGTGCGGGCCGAAATCGACGCCGCCGTGGGATCCGCCTCCCACAACCGGATCAATCTCATCAACGGCAGGCTGATCGGCGGCCAGCATCCCGCCCTCGACATCGCGGTCGACGAGAGCGGCCGCGCGGGAATCGCAATCCAGGTCGTCAACCTGACGACGGGCGCGGGCGGGCTCGCGCTGTCGCCACCGCGATCGGGCTTTGCGGACGACGCGGAGCTTGCGACGATCGCGGCCGAAATCGACGCCGCGCAGACGCTGGTGTCGCATGTCAGCGGGCGTTTTCTCGATCACGCCGCCCTGATTTCCTATCGTCTCGCCCGCCTGCAATCGGCGGCGGGACCGCGCTCCATCGAGCCTGAACTGCCGACCGGCGCCGATCTCGTCGCGCCCGCCGAGGCGCCCTCCGACCGCGAGCTGGGGCCCATCGAACTCGGAATCACCGAGGTCGAGCATCGCCTGCGCGAACTCGCCCTCCGGGACGAACACCGTCCCGCCGATTGAACTTGCGGTCCCCGCTCCCCAAGTCCCATCCTCGGGACGAAAAGCGGGGAGAGCCATGTCGACTTCACAAGAAACATCCGGCGCCAATGCCGAGCAGATCGAAACCTGGAACGGCACGACCGGAGAGAAATGGGTCGCGCATCAGGACCGGCTCGACCGGATGCTCGCACCGTTCGGCGAAAAGCTTCTCGAGGCGGCCCATGTGCAGCCAGGCGAGCACGTTCTCGACATAGGCTGCGGTTGCGGCGTGACCACGCTCGACGTCGCGCGGGCGGCGGGTGCCGGCGGGCATGTGCTCGGCGTCGACATCTCGGCGCCGATGATCGCACGGGCGCGCGACAGGGCGGCGGCGGAAGGCAGCACGGCGACGTTCGAACTTGCCGACGCCTCGTCCCATGCCTTCGCGCCCGGCACCTACGATCTCGTCGTGTCGCGCTTCGGAGTGATGTTCTTCGACGACCCCGTCGGGGCCTTCGCCAATCTTCATACCGCTCTCAAACAGACGGGGCGGCTCGTCTTCGTCTGCTGGCGTCCGCTCGGCGAAAATG
Organism: Parvibaculum sp.; assembly: GCF_035511255.1. GTDB lineage: Bacteria > Pseudomonadota > Alphaproteobacteria > Parvibaculales > Parvibaculaceae > Parvibaculum. Next base: position 7,914 of record NZ_DATKFR010000319.1, on the reverse strand, counting down.
CCTGGGTCTCGGTGCCGCTGCGGGCGGCGCTCGCCCATGTCGCACCGCCCGCGCCGCCGCCGCCGGGAACGCCCGGCCCCTTCGCCTTCGCCGACAAGGCGCATGTGACGGGCATTCTCGAAAGCGCCGGCTTCCGGGAGATCGCATTGACGCCCTTCGACGCGACGTTGACGCTCGGCGCGTCCGGTCCCGGCGCCATGGACGAGGCTCTGCTGCAAACCTCGGAGATCGGACCGGTCAGCCGCCTTCTCGCGGATCAGCCGGACGAGGTTCGCGCGCGGGTCAGGGCCAGCATTCGCGAGGCGCTGGCCGAACATCTGACGGCGAACGGCATGTCCCTCGGCGGCGCGGTGTGGATCGTCACCGCGCGGGCGTGAGTCTTACCCACATGTAAACGCGCCGGCCCGCTACGCTTTGTTTAGAACATATCCGCTAGGCTTCGCTTCTGGCACGTGGGGTGCCGGTTTGAGCAGCGCTTGTGGGGTAGCATGGCTCGGTCCGTATTCGAAATGTTGACGGTGCTCGTCGTCGACGACAGCCTGCATATGCGCAGGCTCATCGCGCGTCTGCTCGAGGTCGCGGGCGTCGGCGAAATCGTCGTCGCCGGCGACGGCGAGGAAGCCTGGGCGAAGTTCCTTCAGCACAAGCCCGACATCGTCATCACCGACGCCGCCATGACGCCGACCGACGGTTTCGCTCTCGCGCAACGCCTGCGCGCGATCGGCGAGGACGAGCTCAGGGCCGTGCCGATCATCATGGTCTCCGCGCATAGCGAGTTGTCGGCCGTCGAGCGCGCGCGCGACGTCGGCGTCACCGATTTTCTCTGCAAGCCCGTGTCGCCGCGCCTTCTCTACGAACGCCTCCTCGGCGCGCTGAACCGTCCGCGCAAGTTCATCGAGGCGCCGACCTTCGCCGGCCCGGATCGCCGGACGGTATCGGCCGAGATCGAGTGGCCGGAACGCCGGTTGCCGGTGAGCTACATCTGAGGGGCATGTGATGAGCGACGTTCCATCTTCCGACGTGCCGGCGCGCTTCCTGCGCCTTCCCTCGATCGCCGAGCGCAAGCTCGGCGCCGATTATACGGCGCCCGTCCGCCTCGATCCGCGCGTTCTGGAACAGATGCAGCAGACGATCCGGGAACTCACCACCAAATATTCCGAGAGCCTGAAATCCCAGGTCGGTTCCCTCTTCTCCTTCGTGGAGCAGGCCGGCGACGGCGACCCGGAGGCACGGCGTCAACTCTATGCAGCCGCACATGAAATCCGCGGCCTCGCGGGCACGTTCGGCTATCCGAGTATCGGCCGCTTCGCCCACTCGCTGTGCGGCTACATGGAGCGCTACAAAGACATTCGCGCCACCGTCATGCGCTTCCACATCGAAGCGATGTACGACGCCCTCAAGCCGGGCGGGGCCGACGAAAACCTCGTGCTCGAAACGCTCGCCTCACTCGAACGCCTGACCGCCGTGGCGCATGCGGGCGAGAGATCCGCCGGATGAGCGGAGACTCGCTCTTTGCAGCGCTCAGGGTCCTCATCGTCGACGACAGCGCGGAGATGCGGAACCTCCTTGTCGCGTTGCTCGACAGCATGGGCTTTTCCGGCACACTTTGCGCGGCGAGCGGCGAGGAAGGCCTGCGCATGTTCTGCGAGCGCCAGCCCGACCTCATCATCACCGACGGCAGCATGCGGCCGATGGACGGTTACGAGATGACGCGGCGCGTCCGCGGCGGGGAATGCCTCACGGAGGGGGAAGAAGTCTGCGACCGCGACGTGCCGGTGCTGATGATCTCGGGCCATGTCGGCGCCGAGGCGGTGAAGCTCGCGCGCGACAATGGCGTCACCGACTACATCGTCAAACCCGTCACGGCGGAAACGCTTTACGAACGCGTCCTCGCCGCCGTTTCAAAACCGATCCACATCGTCGAGACGAAGACCTATCGCGGGCCGTCGCCGACGCGGCGGCTCATTCCCCGGATATCAGACGGTCCGCTCAGCGAGTGACCTCGTCGAGGAAGCGCGCGAGCAGCGGATTGACGCGGGACGGTGCCTCCCAGAACGGCATATGGCCGAGCCCATCCAGAACATGCACCTGGCGGTCCCAGAGGTTCCTGTAGGTCACGGAACGCAGGAACTCGTTGCTGATGAAAGGTTCGGCTCCGCCGGAGACGACGGCGAGCGGCAAGGGCGAGGTCGCCGCGATTTCGCGCCCGTCGAGATCCGCGCCTTCCATCGCCGATTTCAGCATCAGCGGGCGGAAGCGCCCGTCGGCACGCCTTGCGGCTTCGATCATCCAAGGCTCGAGCGTCACGCCCTCGCCCGTCGTGTCCTGCGCATAGAGGCGCGCTTCCTCATCGGTGAAGGTTTCCTGAAAGGTGAGGTGCATGTGCGGCGACGGCAGGAAGGCCAGCTCCATGTCGGCGGCCCCGGCGGGCGGCGTACCGGTGATCCAGGCGGCGATGGTGCCGGGCCAGCGGTCCATCATTTCGAGGGCGGCGTGGCCGCCGAGCGACCAGCCGACGATGACGGCTTGCGATATGCCGCGCGCATCGAGGAAATCCATCGCCGCGTCGGCGAAGCCGTGAATGGAATAGGTGGCGGCGGGATCGGGTGCGTCCGAACTCGCGCCGTGGCCCGGCAGGTCGAAAGCGATCAGACGGTGACGTTTGCCGATCTCGCTCTCCAACTGGCGGCCGAAAATCTCCTTGGCGGAGGAGTTGCCGTGAATGAAGAGGACCGCCGGCCCGCCGCCCGCCGTTTCGGTCCAGGCAATCCGGCCATGATCCGTCTCCGTGAAACCCGTCTTCTGCATCGCCCGTCCCTTTTGTTTTCAGCAGGTTAGCACCGCCGCGGGCGATTCTGCACGGGGCGGCGCGGCGTGATCCGGGTTTATGCTTAAAAGTGACATGGGCGTCATTATTTTTTGCCCACATTAACCCTCGGGGCTATATTGGAAACAAGGGAACTGAGGCCGGAGGCATTCGGGAGATGCGCCGGCGCTGGAGGAACAGGCCGGGCCCCGGCCGCGAAGAGGGAGGACTGCATGACGAAGATCGAAACGAATCTGACCGTGGATCCGGCCTATGAAGCCGTCGCCCCGGACGATTTTCCCGCGATGATGGATGTCGACCGCTATGGCAAACGCTCCAGCGCCTTCGACAAGATCATCTCGGCGACGCACGACCATTTCTGGGATCCGATGGACAAGAAGTACATCGACTTCTCCCAGCCTTTCGACATGGAGAACGAGTATCTGATCGATCCCGATCAGAACACCGATCTCAAGACCGCCGTCGCCGACAAGCTCGACGAGAAGCAGAAGATCAAGCTCGTCAATCTGGACGTGCAGTGGGGCCTCTCCTCGATCCTGCACGGCGAAGCGGGCGCGCTCGCGCTCTCGGCCTCGCTCTGCCACATCCTGAAGGATCCGGGCGCGCAGGAATATGCCGCGAACCAGACGCGCGAAGAGGCGCGCCACGTCGCCGGCTTCTCGAACTACATCAAGGCGCGCTGGGGCAAGCCCGTGCCGGTCGGCCCGGCGCTCGGCGACGTGCTCACCGAGCTCGTGCTGTCGCCGCTCGTCTGGAAGAAGATCGTCGGCATGCAGATGCTGGTCGAAGGGCTCGCGATGGGCGCCTTCGCGACTTTCTACAAGGTCGGCCGCGATCCGCTGATGGTGAAGCTGATGCAGCTCACGATGACGGACGAGGCCTTCCACCACAAGTTCGGCAAGATCTGGGCGGACCGCACGATCCCGAACATCAACGAGGACGAGCGCAACCAGATCGAGGACTGGGCGTGGCACGTCTTCGAAATCCTGCTCTACAATCTCGGCAGCCCCGAGCAGAAGAAGCACATCTACACCGCCGTCGGCCTCGACTGGGAATGGGTGCAGGGCGCCTTCATGGAAGCGCTCACGGACGTCAACATCCGCAACGAGATGCAGGAGACGACGAACATCTTCCGTGTGCTCATCAAGACGCTGCTCAAGGCCGGCATCATCACCAGCCGCACGGCGGGCAACTACGCCGCCTTCATCGACATGAAGGAACTCTATGGCGAGAGCGACCGCATGATCGGCGACGACATCGCCGAGGAAGGCATCAAGTACCTGCTGCAGTTGAACGGCCAGGGCAATCGTGCCTACTCGCTCGACAAGATGTCGGCGGCGGAATAAGGGCGGGCGCATCGCTACGAATTAGGCGGCACCTTGGGGTGCCGCCTTTTTTGTTTGCCGCACGAGCCGGGCGCTACCGGCGCTTCATCAGCCCATCGATCATCAAATCGAGGCCGGCGGCATAGCGTTCGCGGGCGGCGTCGGGATCCGCCGCGCCGGCGATGCCGAGGCCGGCCTGCTGCAATGCGCCCGCGAGCAGGTCCGCGACCGGTTCCATCTCGGCGGGGTTAAGCGTTCCCTCGTCAACGAGGTGCTGGAGGGCGTGGTTAAGGAAGAGACTTGAAAGCGGCGCCTGCAGGGCCTTCCACTCCGCAAGGCCGAGCACGGCGGGGCCCTCGATCAAAAAGAGCCGCCGCACCTCCGGGTCGGCATAGATGCCGAGCAGCACACGGCAACCGACCTGCAGGTCTTCGCGGTCGCTCTCGATCCGGGCCATCGTTTCCTCGAAAAGCCGCCGGCCGATTTCCGGCAGCATCTCCTCCAGCACCGCCCGGAAGAGATCGCGCTTGTCGGCGAACTGATGATAGAGCGCGCCGCGCGTCACCCCCGCCTCGCGCACGATGTCCTCGGTTCCCGTGGCCGCATAGCCCTGCCCGGCAAAGAGCCGGCGGGCCGCCGCCATCAGCTTTTCGCGGTTTTTCGAGGGTTTTTTCGCCGGCGCGGCTCGGAGCATTTACTCATACTGCTTGTATGAAAAACTGGATCGGATTATACAGCCTGTATATCATACAGACTGCATGAAACGGAGGGGGACATGACGATCGACGCAATCGGCGCCAGCCGGGACGGGCAGCGCAAGATGGCCTGGACACCTTTCGCCGTCGTTCTTGCCGGCGACGCTCTCATTTTCGCGGCGGTTTTCGCGGTTTATCGCGGCGACACGACCGACGCGCTTCTGCATGCGGCACGCTACACGGCCCGCTTCTCGTTCCTCGTCTTTCTGCTGCCTTTCCTCGCCTCGAGCCTCGCCTGGTGGTGGCCCGCGACGAGAGGCCTGCGGGCAAACCGGCGCGTGCTCGGGCTTTCCTTCGCGCTGGCGCATTTCATCCATCTCGGCGCGCTGACAGGTTTCTTCCTCGTCAGCGGCCAGTCGCCCTCGCCCCTGAGCCTCGCCGGCGGCGGGGGAGCCTATGTCATGATCGCGCTGATGGCCGCGACCTCGAACGACCGGTCGGTGAAGACGCTGGGGCCGAGGCTCTGGGGACGGCTTCACCTGATCGGCGCCTGGTACATCTGGTTCATCTTCACTTTCAGCTATTTCGGCCGGGTGACGAAGGACGCGCCGCAAGAACCGCGCTGGATTTACGTGACGCTGTTCGCGCTGGCCGTCGCCGCCTTCGTCTTGCGCGTTGCAACATGGACGGCCCGGCGGCGGGCGGCATGACACAACCATCCACAACTTTATCGTTTCAAGGCACAGAAAATCGTTCCTCATGGCGCGCCACAATGGAGGCGCACTGTGCTATCGTGGTATATAACGTATACGGAAAATACGGATTTCAGGGAGGGACCTCATGAAGTATTTCACAGCGGCTGCGATGATGGCTGCCGTTCTGGCCGGCGCGACATCGGCCCAGGCCGAGGCGATGCCGTCCACGACGTCATGGACCGGGTTTCACGTCGGCGCGCATGCCGGTTATGCCTGGAGCGACACCTCGTCGGCCTATACGAATCCCGCGCTAAGTTCCTTCGATGTCAACATGAAGCCCGCGGGCGAAATCGGCGGCGTGCAGGCCGGCTACGATTATCAGCTCCCGAACAATATCGTGCTCGGCATCGAAACCGACATCTCGCTCAGCAACGTTTCGGACACGATCCACGACAGCCTCGGCTCGACCGTTCACGGCGGCAACCAGAGCATCACCTCGCGCACCGAATATTCGGGCTCGATCCGCGCGCGCGTCGGCTACGCGATCGGCAACTGCCTGCCCTACATCACCGGCGGCTACGCCTATAGCCATTCGCGCATCTCGGCGACGGACGGTCCGCTTTCGACGGATGTCGATTTCTCGGGCTGGGCGATCGGCGGCGGCGCCGACTACGCGCTTGGCGAGAACGTCTCGGTCCGGGCCGAATACGTCTATGCCGATTTCGGTTCCAAGACGATCTTCCCCGGCCAGGCCTATGAATCGAAATCCGAGCCGACGTCGAGCGCCGTCCGCATCGGCGTCAACTACAAGTTCTGACCGGGGCAAAGCCCGGCTTCAAAAGGCGGCGCCCCAAGGCGCCGCCTTTTTTGTGCGCAGCAACAGACTTCGGACGCCCTCGTTATCCGTGACGGGGGCTAAAATCGCTGTATCATGCCGCCCAACAGGAATTGGCCCGAAGAGGCCAGCATCACAAGAGTTCAGTTTGGGAGGACTTCATGCCTTGGAATTTCGGGGACATTCTCGACACGATTTCGCCTGCCCTGCCGCAGGACGCACCGGCCTTCGTCCATGAAGGGCGGACCATCACCTGGGGCGAGACGACGAAGCGGACGAACAATCTCGCGCGCGCCCTCGTCGAGCGCGGTGCGAAGCCCGGCGACAAGGTCGCCTTCTACATGCGCAACCGGCCGGAATACATGGAACTGCTGGCCGCCTGCTTCAAGGCGCGGCTGACCCATGTGAACGTCAACTACCGCTACAAGGCCGACGAGGTCTTCTACATCTTCGACAATTCGGACGCGCAGACCGTCGTCTACGGCTCCGAGTTCCGCGACATCATCGAGCAGATCCGGCCGCGCCTGACGAAGGTCGAGACCTATATAGAGGTCAATGAGGGCGGCGAGATCGCGCCTTTCGCGGAACGCTACGAGACGCTGGCGACGAGCGGCGCGGGCGAAAGGCTCGACATCAAGCGCGCGCCCGACGACATGCTCTTCATCTATACGGGCGGCACGACCGGCATGCCCAAAGGCGTGATGTGGACGCATGACGATCTGCGCGAAGTGCAGCTTTCGGCGCTGCGCCGCCTCGGCCCCGTGCCCGAGGATCTGCCGTCGCTGGTCGAGGCCATCAAGCTCGTCGGGCCCGCGGGACCCATCCTGCCCGCCTGCCCGCTGATGCATGGGACGGGGCTTCTCACCTCGCTCGGCAACATGATGAGCGGCGGCTGCACGGTGACGATCGAGAACCAGTCGCTCGATCCGCATGAGCTCTGGTCCGCCGTCGACCGTTCACGCGTGCAGACGATCGCCATCGTCGGCGACGCCTTCGCCAAGCCCATGCTGCGCGCACTCGACGAGGCGCCCGGCACGTACGACCTGTCGAGCATTGTTACCATCATCTCGTCGGGCGTCATGTGGTCGACGGAGGTGAAGCGCGGCCTGCTCAAGCACATGCCGAACGCGATCATGACCGACAGTTTCGGCGCCTCGGAAGCCGTCGGCCTCGGCTCCTCGCTGATGACCAAGGACGGAGAGATCGCGACCGCGAAGTTCCAGATCGGCGAACGCTGCAAGGTCTTCGACGAGAACGACGAACCCGTCGTGCCGGGTTCCGGCAAGCCGGGCTTCATCGCGCTCGGCGCGCCGATCCCGGTCGGCTATTACAAGGACCCAGAGAAATCGGCGAAGACCTTCAAGACGGTCAAGGGCGCGCGCTATTCGATCCCGGGCGACTGGTGCACGGTCGAGCCCGACGGCACGCTGACGCTGCTCGGCCGCGGCTCTGTCTGCATCAACACGGCCGGCGAAAAGGTCTATCCGGAAGAGGTCGAGGAAATTCTGAAGACGCATCCCGCCGTCGAGGACGCGCT
>NZ_DATKFR010000318.1:0-2770 GCF_035511255.1 Parvibaculum sp. | reverse complement strand
GGATCGCAAACTCGTTGCCCTACTCCGCCGCCCGACGCCACACGGACGCCGCCTCGCCGGTGTCGATCGCCCGATCCGCATGCGCGTCAAACGACCGAAGTCGAAACAGAAAAAGAAGAGTTTCCTCGAACGCGTTATAGGCTGGTAACCGCTCACACCCGCTCGATCACCATCGCGATGCCCTGGCCGACGCCGATGCACATGGTGCAGAGCGCGTAGCGGGCCTGGCGTTCGTGGAGTTCCTGCACCGCCGTCGTGACGAGGCGCGCGCCGCTCATGCCGAGCGGATGGCCGAGCGCGATGGCGCCGCCATTCGGATTGACGAAATCGGCGTCGTCCGGAAGACCAAGATCGCGCATCACGGCGAGACCCTGCGCGGCGAATGCTTCGTTCAACTCGATCACCTCGATGTCGCCGATATTGAGGCCGGTCTTCTCCAGTACCTTGCGGGTCGCCGGGGCCGGACCGATACCCATGATGCGCGGCGGCACACCCGCCGTCGCCATGGCAAGAATACGGGCGCGCGGCGCGAGGCCATGTGCCTCGACCGCGTCGGCGGACGCAATAATCATCGCGCAGGCGCCGTCGTTGACGCCGGACGCATTGCCCGCCGTCACCGTGCCGCCTTGCCGAAAGGGCGTCGAGAGTTTTGCCAACGCCTCCAACGTGGTTTCCGGTCGGGGATGTTCGTCTTCGGAGATGACGGTCTCGCCTTTCCGGCCCGAAATCGTCACCGGTACGATTTCTTTCGCAAAGCGGCCCGACGCCATGGCACGTCCTGCCCGCTGCTGGCTGCGCACGGAGAAGGCGTCCTGATCGGCGCGAGAAATCTGAAACTCCTCGGCGACGTTCTCGGCCGTCTCCGGCATCGAATCCGTGCCGTATTGTCGATGCATCAACGGATTGACGAAGCGCCAGCCGATGGTGGTGTCGTAGATCTGCGCATCGCGCGAAAAGGCGCTCGTCGCCTTGCCCATCACAAAGGGTGCACGCGACATGCTCTCGACGCCGCCCGCGACCATGAGGTCCGTTTCGCCCGACTTAATTGCGCGGGCCGCCGAGCCGACAGCATCCATGCCCGAGCCGCAGAGGCGGTTGACCGTCGAGCCTGGAACTGTATCAGGGAGTCCGGCGAGCAGCGCCGACATGCGCGCGACATTGCGATTGTCCTCGCCCGCCTGATTGGCGCAGCCGAAGATCACGTCATCTATGCGGCTCCAGTTGACGGAAGGATTGCGGGCCATCAACGCCATCAGGGGCACCGCGCCCAAATCGTCCGCGCGTACGGACGACAATGCGCCGGCGTAACGCCCGATCGGCGTTCTGACCGCGTCGCAGATAAAAGCGTCTCTGGTGATATGCGTCATGGCTCGGCCCTCTCGATACGAAGGGTCGCAAGCTATCAGCTTCCGTATGGATCGGCGACGGGGTTTTTGTCCGCTCAGGCGGCCCGGCCTGCCCGCCAGACCGTGTCGTGGCTGAAACGGATCAGACGATCGAGCAGGAAATCGATGTCGTTCGCCTCGATCATGGGATAACGCTCGCCGACGCGCTTGAGCATGCACAGGCGCAGGAACGACCTGTCGGAGAGAACACCATCCGCGTCGAGTTCATGCATCACATCGAGCGCCGCGCGAAAGGCCTGATAGAAGAACTCCGAAAGACCCGCCCGCGCATAGACGGCGCGAAAGCCGAGCGGGCCCACATCGTGAATAAGGCGCGCCACACGATCATCGGGCACATTCGTCAGCAACGCGAAAGCCTCTTCGACGAAACGCAGTTCGCCCGCGCAGAGGGCGCGCAGCACAAGCGGGGCGGAGAGTCGCTTACGATCCATAAGTTGCAAGGCGAGACGGCTCATTTCGTCAGGACTGATCGCGGGGAGTTTTTCGACGAGCGCATATTCGCGTGCCTGCTCGTCCAGCAACGCGGCGGTTTTCCGATCGATACCATGGCGTTCGATCAGATAGCGGCGCAACTGGTCGGACACCATCGTGACGAGTCGTTCGATCAGCACCGAGGGAAGATCTTGGCGCTGTGCCATGGGATCGACGATTTCCTCGTCGCCCGCGTAACGGTCGACGATTTCTTCAAGCATCTCGGGGCGGATCACCGCACCATCATTGACCACGAGAGTCAGTATGGATTGCCGGTCGCCCGCCCAGACGATCGCGTCCGAAATCGCGGTCGTCACGTCCTTGCGTGCGGCGATGGCGCGCTGCTTGGCAGCGCTGCCATTGAGCACGAGCCGGACCATGTCCTCTTCGGACAGGACCGTCGAATTTTCGAGAATGGGAAGCGCGACCTCGTCGAGGTCCTCGGCGAGGGCGAGGACGACGTCATGCGGCGCATTGGGGAGAGTACTGAGGTATCTGGACAAAGCGCCGCGCACATGGGCGGCGATGTCGTGAACGAGATAGCCGAGAATTTCCTGCGCCAGCTCGCGCTCGCGCGGCGTCAACACGACGTTGCGGAACTGACTGGCGACCTTGAGCGCTATGCCGGCGCGCGCCTCTTCCATGGGTTCCGATAGCAGACGCTCCACGTCGGCGTATGTCAGTCTTTCCTGCATCGTTCCATTCCCGGGCATGGCGACGCCATGGGTATTCTGGTGGCGAGACGACGGCCTTACGCGCTTCTCGATAATGCTAGATGAAAGTCCCTAATGAACCCTTCAAATAGTAGACAAGGCCACCGATCGCGGCGGCCAAAAAGACCCTGCCTTTGACAGCCTCCCCGTTTCATGGATGATCCGCTTCAACAAGAAATT
>NZ_DATKFR010000317.1:0-3427 GCF_035511255.1 Parvibaculum sp. | reverse complement strand
GCTTCGTGCGAGCACCGAGGATACGCTCCTGAACGATGCGATCGACGAGGCCATTGGCCGCAAACCGAAGGGCCACGACTTCATCATCGACCGCGACCACAAGACGCCCGCCGTGCGGCGGCATATGTCGATGACGGGCGGTTAGCTCTTCACCTGCCCCCTCGCCCATGTCAGATAATCCTCGTTCCCGCCCTCGATCGGCAGGACGAGGAAGGCCGGCACCTCGTAGGGATGGAGCTTCCGCATCGCGGCCAGCGTCTCGTCGACAAGCCCGCGGCGCGTCTTGACGAAGGCGACGACCTCCACGCTCGTCTCAGCTTCCCCTTTCCATTCGTAAACCGACATGATGCCGGGATAGATATTCACGCAGGCGGCAAGCCGCGCGTCGACCAGGGCCCGTGCCATCGCCTCCGCCGCGCCCATATCCGGCAAAGGTGTGTAGATAAAGACGAATTCGGAACCTGTTTGCGTCGCGTCGCTCATGTGCTTATCTCCTGCCCCGGCGGCGGGTTATAGTGCCTCGGACAGCTTATGGAACGGAACTGATGAAGTTCGACAAGATCGCCTTCGTGGCCACCGAGGTGCCCGACGCACAGGAGGCGTTGAAGCTGCTCACCGAGCGCTACGGCAATGCCGCACCTGCCGAGGCCGACGTCTTCGTCGCGCTGGGCGGCGACGGTCTCATGCTCCAGACGCTTCACAAGCACATGCATCGCGGCATTCCGATCTATGGCATGAACCGAGGTTCCGTCGGCTTTCTCATGAACGAGTACAAGCCCGACTCTCTGCGCGAACGCCTCGACGCCGCCGAAATCGCGCGCCTCCATCCCTTGCGTATGCGTGCGACGCTCGCCAATGGCTCCGAGCATCAGGCTCTGGCCATCAACGAGGTCTCGCTACTGCGCGAAACGGCGCAGGCGGCAAAGATCAGGATTTCCATCGACGGCAAGGTGCGCATGGCGGAACTAAGCTGCGACGGCGTCCTGGTTTCGACGCCCGCAGGCTCGACGGCCTATAATCTCTCCGCGCAGGGACCGATCGTTCCGATCGACGCGGCCTTGCTGGCACTGACCCCGATCAGCGCCTTCCGTCCTCGCCGCTGGCGCGGCGCGCTCCTTTCGCATCGCGCGAAAGTTCGCTTTGAAATTCTCGAAGCCGAGAAGCGGCCCGTCAGTGCCGTCGCCGACCATCGCGAGTTCCGCGACGTGGTCGATGTTGAGGTCGAGGAAGATCCGACCATCGACCTGTTGATGATGTTCGACGAAGGCCACAGTCTCGACGAGCGGATTTTGACGGAGCAGTTTCTGTTCTAGCGTGTCTACGCCTTGACGCGCGACAGCGGCTCCTCGCTGACGTCGTAATCCGCCTCGACAGGTATGCGCAGGACGGGCTCGCCCGCGTCGTTCTTGGTGACGCGTGGTTCCACCGTCACGATATGCGCATTGCGCGCGGTTTCGATCGCGCCGACGACATCCACATGCCGCCCGAGCTTCTGCACGTTGACGCGGGTCGGGAAGATGATCGTACGCTTGCCTTCTTCCGCCTCGCGCACGGCGTCGGCCGGTCTGATCCAGACCGAGTCGACCGACTCGGATCCGTCGTGCACCGCCAGGTGATCTTCCGGTGCGACGGCAAGATAGAAGCGCGTGTCGAAACGCTTCGGCATCATGTTGGGCGTGATCCAGTGCGCGAAAGGCGTCAACAGATCCGCGGCGAGGCGCAAGCCCTCCTGCTCCAGCACCTCGCCGATGCCGATTTCGTTTCTGTTGAGTGCGTCGCGGCGAGGCTCCAACGCCGCAAGCCGTTTCGCGTCGATCAACGCGCCCGTGCCGTCGTCGCGCGCGAGCAGCACACCGCATTCCTCATAGGCCTCGCGGATCGCCGCGACGCGCATCGAAAATTCCCAGTCGTCGAGACCTTCCGCGCCATCGACACGGCCCCGTACGCTTTCATGCGTATCGCGCGGATCGACCTTGCCGCCCGGAAAAACAAGCGCGCCCGAGGCGAAGTCGATCTGGTGATGGCGCACCACCATGAAAACCTCAAGTCCCTGCGCGCCGTCGCGCAGCAGAAGAATCGTGGCAGCCGGAATCAGTTTTTCGCCCGCAGGATTCGACATGAACTTTCTCCCTGTTTCCGGCGCCCTTATTTCAAATGAGCGCCTTTTCGTTAATCCGCCGGCAACGCTGTTTTCCGCGGCTCGGCACTGTTAAGCAGGCCTAAACCCGCCTCGGTCACATTTTAAACGGGCGGCTGTCCGCCCATCCGCGACCAAAGAATTTGGCCCCAAGATGTACAGCAGTTCCTTTCGGCTGACCAACCGCGACATCGACCTCGCCTTCGAGGCGCGGCATCTGCATCTGGTTCTCCAACCGAAAATCGAACTGGCGAGCGGCCGTGTGCTGGGCGCCGAAGCCTATGTACGCTGGCTCCATCCCGATTACGGCTTGATGCCGCCGGGCCTCTTCCTCTCCTTCTTCGACCGGCACGGACGCAGCGGCGAGCTCACTCGTTTCGTCGCCGGAGCGGCGGCCGAAACAATGGAAAGCTGGCGCCTCAAGGGACAGAACTGGCCCATCTCGATCAACATATCGGGAAGCGACCTCACCGATCCCACGTTGCCCGGCACGCTCGACGGTATCGTCGGCGAACATGGTCTCGATCCCGCGAGCTTCACCATCGAAGTGCCCGAAGGCGTTTTTGCGCGTCACGGTCGCGACGCCGCCGAGACGATTTCGGAAATCCGTCGCCTCGGCTTTCGTACCGCGCTTGATGGCGGCGGCGCCGTCATCGTGCCGCCCGAATTCGTGAAACCGGATTTCTTCAGCGAGATCAAGATTTCGGGGGGCGCCATCATCCAGTTTGCACGGCGACTCCAGCAATCCGGTCTCGGCTTCATCGGCAAGCGCGTCGCACTGGCGGCCTCTCTCGGGCTCGACGCAACGGCCGTCGGCGTCGAGGACGAGACCACATTGTCCTCTCTCGCCGCCATGGGCTTCACCGCCGCGCAGGGCGCCCATATCTGCTCGCCGAAAGAAGCAAGAGATCTCGTCGGCTGGACTTTCGCGCAGGACATTCGCCGCGATTTCGCGGAAACGGCGCGCGAGAACGAACTCGACGAATTGCTGTTAAGCGATCCTCTCAATGAAGAGGATGAAGCTCTCACGCGTCTCAAACTGTCGCCGGCCGAACTGATCCTCGACTACGACGAACTGGATTTCGCGATTCCCGGCTTGGCCGACATACCCGTTCCCACTGGCGCGCTCGATCCCGTCTGTATTTTCCCGGATCGCAAACTCGTTGCCCTACTCCGCCGCCCGACGCCACACGGACGCCGCCTCGCCGGTGTCGATCGCCCGATCCGCATGCGCGTCAAACGACCGAAGTCGAAACAGAAAAAGAAGAGTTTCCTCGAACGCGTTATAGG
>NZ_DATKFR010000316.1:0-3120 GCF_035511255.1 Parvibaculum sp. | reverse complement strand
ACGCGATCGCGCGCGGCGCCGGGCGTCGAAGCCCATTCGGCCGGCACACCGTTTGCCGTCACGCTTTCAAGCGTCACGTCCGTGGCCGTCGGAAAGACGGTCCCGAGATTGTCATAGGTCTGGCGCAGCTCCGCCGTGTCGGCGGGTTCGGGCATCGAGGCGAGAAACTCGCGGATAGCAACAATCTCCTGGTCTTTCATGTTGTCCTCCCTGTGATGATTTCGACGTTCTCAGATTGCGCCCCGCTCCTCGCGGAAAAAACCAAGTTTCTGCTGCGCGGCGCGGTCGGAATAATTGAAGAGCACGGCCTCGCTCTCCGGCTCGTGGCGGGCGAAGGTCCAGTTCGGCACGACGAAGATGTCGCGCGGGCCCCATTCGATCACGGTCTCGCCGATGACCGAGCGGCCTCGCCCTTCCGCGACGACATAGACCGCGCTTTCGGTCGAGCGATAAGGTGAGCCACGGAAGCCCTGCGGCAGCAATGTCAGAAATGCGGCCATGGTCGGCACGGCGTGATCGCCCGTCGCCGGATTCACATAGGCGAGCTTGTGGCCGTTGTGAGGATCGGGCGTATCCGATTTAGCAAGCCGCGCCAGCGCCGCGCGCGCGCGCTCATAGGGATAGCGGAAAAGCGGCGAATGAAGCCCCTTCGGCTTCCAGTCGGCCGGCAGAAGCCCGTTGCCGTAGCGCGCCAGCGCATCGCCTTCGTCGCGGTGAAGCGGATGATGGGCTTTCGGATAGTTGTCGGCGAAGACCGCATCGAAGAAGCGTGCCATCGGCACGTCGACGCCGTCGAGCCAGAGGATCGGCTGATCGCCGTCATTCGAGTGATCATGCCAGAGCCCGGACGGCGTGACGATGAAATCGCCCTCCTCCATCCGTGCGCGCTCGCCATCGACGGCGGTGAAGGCTCCGCCCTTGCTTTCGAGCACGAAGCGGATCGCTGTCGGCGTATGCCGATGCGCCGGCGCGACCTCGCCCGGCATCACCATCTGCACGCCGCCCGCCAGCGTACCGACCGGCGCCTTGACGCCGCCGAGCCCCGGATTGACCAGCAGCAGCACGCGGCGCTCGGCTTCCGTCGCGGAAACGACACGGCCCGCTTCCATCATGGTCGAGCGGATGGTGTCGTAGCGCCAGAGATGCGGAAGCGCGCGCGGGCGCGGCTCCTTCATCATGTTCATTTCCGGATGACGCCAGAGCGGCGCCAGATTCTCGCCCGCGACCTTCTCGTAGAAAAGGCCCTGTGCCCTCGCGCGCTCTTCCGTCAACGACATGCCCACCTCCCGATGTCTTTATGACGGAGGATATACCGCGAGCCGGGCGTTTGACATCTTTCGCGAGGTCGAAATCCCCCTCCCCTCACCCTGCTCCGGGTAAGGCTCGGGCTATGCCCTCGCCAACCCTCCGCATGAGGGTGAGGGGTGGGAATGGACGAGGTCGCCGTACCTCTCAGCCCTTCGTCCGGACGATCTCTTCCTCGACGTCCCTGAGACGGTCCTTGCCGAAGAATATCTCGTCGTCGACATAAAAGGTCGGCGCGCCGAAGCTGCCGCGTTCGACCGAGGCCGTCGTGTCGGCGAGCAGCTTGTCCTTCACATCCTGCTCCTGAATGCGGGAGAGAATGCGCGCGCCGTCAAGGCCGCCGGCATCGAGGGCCGCCCGGATCACCTCCGCGTCGTCCATCTTCAGCGAATCCTCCCACATGGCGCGGAAGACGATGTCCATGTATTTCGGCAGCACACCGTCCATTTTCGCCGCCACGGCGCCGCGCATGATCTGCACGGTGTTGACCGGGAAATGCGTATTGAACTTGAACTTCGTCAGACTGTGCCTCTTGATGAAGCGCTGCATCTCGAGGTTCTCGTATTGCGGCTTGTTCCTGATATTGCCGAAGGCGATCATCGGCGGCTGATTGCCGGTGAGCTTGAAGATGCCGCCGAGCAGCACCGGCACGTTCTCGAACGTAACGCCGGTCCTCGCCTCGATCTCCGGAATGACCTTCCAGGCCATATAGGAATTCGGACTGCCGAAATCGAAATGATGTTCCACCCTCGCCATCACCATGTCTCCCCATATGGACGGATGTCCAGTTCGTGCGTCCAGGCGTCGCGCGCCTGGTTGTGCAGCATCCAATAGGTATCGGCGATCGAGGCCGGGTTCATCAGCTGATCGGGTTGCAGATTCTGCAGGGCTTCCTCGCCGCGTGCCGCCTTGATGCGATCGCGCACGAAGGCGGTGTCGACGCCCGCATCGATGATGAGATGCGCGACATGGATGTTCTTCGGTCCCAGCTCCCGCGCCATGCTCTGCGCCACCGCGCGCAAGCCGAATTTCGCCGAGGCAAAGGCTGCATAGCCGGTGCCGCCGCGCAGGCTCGCCGTCGCGCCGGTGAAGAAGATCGAGCCCTGCCCGCGCGGCACCATGTGACGCGCCGCCTCGCGTCCGGCGAGGAAGCCCGAATAGCAGGCCATCTCCCAGACTTTGCGGAAGACGCGCTCCGTCGTGTCGAGGATTGGAAAGTTGACGTTGGCGCCTACATTGAAGATCGTGAGCTCGAGCGGCGCTTGTGCATCGGCTTCCGCCATGAAGGCCGCCACATCGTCTTCCTTGCGTGCGTCGAGGCCACGCGCGAAACAGATGCCGCCTGCTGCTTCGATCTCGGCCTTGAGCGGCGCGAGCTTGTCCGCCGTGCGCCGCCCGGCAAAAACCGTATAGCCCTCGGCGGCAAACTTCTTCGCGATCGCGCCGCCGATATAGTCGCCGGCGCCGACGATGGCCGCCGTCGCATTCCGTTGGATGGGCATGAGCGTTCCTCGCCTTGATTGTCGCCCGATGTAAGTTCCAAAACGGAACTTTGTCAACCCGATGGCCTCGACGCATCGGCGAGGTCTAGATTGGCGGTGCAAAATGCAGGGAGAATCGGCGATGAGCGAATGGAACCTGCCCTGGGAGGGTGGATGCCGCTGCGGACAGGTACGCGTGAAGATCAGCGCGCCGCCCGTCATCACCATGGCGTGCCATTGCACGGGCTGCCAGCGAATGACCTCCAGTGCTTTCTCGCTCAGCATCCTTCTGCCGAAGGATGGCTTCGCGATCACAAAGGGGGAGCCGGTGATC
>NZ_DATKFR010000315.1:0-4765 GCF_035511255.1 Parvibaculum sp. | reverse complement strand
CCCTGCCATGGTTCGGTCTACGACACATCCGGCCGCATCCGGAAGGGCCCGGCGCCTCTCAATCTCGAGGTGCCGCCCTACAAGTTCGTATCCGACACCAAGATCCAGATCGGCTGAGGGGAGCAACATGAGCGGCGAAAGCACCTATAAACCCGCCAATGGCTTCACGCGTTGGCTCGACGAGCGCCTTCCTATCCTGCGCTTGGCAAACGATAGCTTCATCGACTACCCGACCCCGAAGAACCTCAACTACTGGTGGACCTTCGGCGGCGTCCTGACCTTCTGCCTCGCTGTGCAGATCGTCACCGGCATCGTCCTTGCGATGCATTACATCCCGCAGACGGAACTGGCCTTCGGCAGCGTCGAGCACATCATGCGCGACGTGAACTACGGCTGGCTCATCCGCTACGTCCATGCCAACGGCGCCTCGATGTTCTTCATCGCCGTCTACATCCACATGTTCCGCGGTCTCTATTACGGCTCCTACAAGGCGCCGCGCGAAGTGCTGTGGATTCTCGGCTGCCTGATCTACCTCCTGATGATCGCGACGGCCTTCTTCGGCTATGTGCTTCCCTGGGGCCAGATGAGCTTCTGGGGCGCGACGGTCATCACCAACCTCTTCGGCGCGATCCCGCTGGTCGGCGAGTCGCTCCGCACCTGGCTCTGGGGCGGCTTCGCGGTCGGCGATCCGACGCTGAACCGCTTCTTCTCGCTCCACTATCTCTTCCCGTTCCTGATCGCGGGCGTGGTCATCCTGCACATCTGGGCCCTGCACGTGCCCGGCAATGGCAACCCCGCCGGCGTCAACGCGAAGGGCAAGCAGGACATGGTCCCGTTCCATCCCTACTACACGACCAAGGATGCGTTCGGCCTCGTCCTGTTCATGATCCTCTTCGCCTATTTCGTCTTCTTCAATCCGAACGGTCTCGGCGAGCCGGACAACTACATCGTCGCCAACGCCCTGAAGACACCCCCGCACATCGTGCCGGAATGGTATCTGCTGCCTTTCTACGCGATCCTGCGCGCGGTGCCGGACAAGCTCGGTGGCGTCATTCTGATGTTCGGCGCCATCGCGGTGCTCTTCGTGCTGCCCTGGCTCGACACGTCGAAAGTACGGTCGGCGCGCTTCCGCCCGCTCTACAAGCAGTTCTTCTGGATCCATCTGTTGGTCTGCATCGCGCTCGGCTGGTGCGGCGCGCAGTCGCCGGACAATGTCATCGCGCAGGTGGGCGAAGTCGGCTTCACGGTCACGCATCTCGCGCGCATCCTGTCCGCCTATTACTTCTTCCACTTCATCATTCTCTTCCCGGTTCTGGGCCTGATCGAAAAGCCGAAGCCGCTGCCCGAGAGCATCTCGGCCTCGGTACTCGGCGGCAGTAACGCCGCTGCCGTGAAAAGCTGAGAAGGGGAGAGACGCACATGACACAGAAGATGATCGAAATGTCCTCCCGCTCGCGCTTCACCTCGAAGCTCGCAGGCGTCGCGGCCGTCGCCGCCGTCGCTCTGGGCTTTGCCTTCAGCCCCTCGGCTCCGGCCCGGGCGGAAGGCGGGGAAGCCCACCTCAAGCATGTCGACTGGTCCTTCGAAGGCCCCTTCGGCACCTATGACCGCAGCGCGCTTCGCCGCGGTTACAAGGTCTACAAGGAAGTCTGCTCGACCTGCCACTCGATGGACCTCGTCCATTTCCGCAATCTCGGCGAGCCGGGCGGTCCGGAATTCACGACCGCCGAAGTGAAGGCGATCGCCGCCGAGTACAAGGTGCAGGACGGTCCGGACCAGGCGGGCGACATGTATGAGCGTCCCGGCGAGGGCAAGGATCCGTTCCCCTCGCCCTATCCGAACGAGGAGGCAGCCGCCGCCTCGCTCGGCGCGGCGCCGCCCGATCTCTCGCTCGTCGTCAAGGCGCGCGAAGGCGGCGCGGACTACGTCTATTCGCTGCTGACGAGCTATCAGGATGCGCCCGCCGACGTTCATGTTCCGGCCGGCGGTCACTACAACCCGGTCTTCGCGGCCGGCAGCGGGATCATCGCGATGCCGCAGCCGATCTCGGACGGTCAGGTCGATTACGAGGACGGCACGCCGAACACGCTCGACCAGATGGCGAAGGACGTGACGGAGTTCCTGATGTGGGCCGCCGAGCCGAAGCTCGAACAGCGCCACCGCCTGGGCCTCCAGGTCGCGATCTACCTGATCGCGCTGGCCGGTATCCTCTATTTCGCGACGCGCAAGGTCTGGTCCGACCAGCATTGAGCGGACGCACGGGGAATTGACGGAAAAGGGCCTCTCGCGAGGCCCTTTTTCATGGCCATCACACATATGTTTGTTATGTTTCGCCGCTTGCGCGGGCATTCCCTGCTTTGTGGCGCAAGGTGGATTTCACGAGGCGGATATGGCGAAAACGGTTCTGGGCGTGATCGGCGGCAGCGGCGTCTACGAGCTGCCCGGCTTGAAGAACGAGCGCTGGGAGCATGTGTCGAGCCCTTGGGGCGAGCCCTCCGACGCGCTGCATTTCGGCGAATTGCCGACCGACAACGGCCCCGTCGAAATGGTCTTTCTGCCGCGCCACGGCCGCGGGCATCCGCATTCGCCGACGACGATCAACTACCGCGCCAATATCGACGTGCTGAAGCGCGTCGGCGTCACCGACATCATCTCGGTTTCCGCCGTCGGCTCCCTCAAGGAGGAGCTGCCGCCGGGTACATTCGTCATCGTCGACCAGTTCATCGATCGCACCTTTGCGCGCGAGAAGAGCTTCTTCGGCGAAGGCTTCGTCGCCCATGTCTCGATGGCGGACCCGGTCTGCCCGCGCCTCGGCGACCATCTCGAA
Source organism: Parvibaculum sp. (assembly GCF_035511255.1). Taxonomy (GTDB): domain Bacteria; phylum Pseudomonadota; class Alphaproteobacteria; order Parvibaculales; family Parvibaculaceae; genus Parvibaculum. The sequence goes on along the minus strand of NZ_DATKFR010000315.1, from coordinate 1,938 downwards.
GCGGCCTGCAAGGAAAACGGCATTCGCCACGCGCGCGGCGGCACCTACATGGTCATGGAAGGCCCGCAATTCTCGACCCGCGCGGAGTCGAACCTTTACCGCTCCTGGGGTTGCTCGGTCATCGGCATGACCAACATGCCCGAGGCGAAGCTCGCCCGCGAGGCCGAGATCTGCTACGCGACGGTCGCGATGGTTACGGACTACGATTGCTGGCATCCCCATCACGCCCATGTCGAGGTCTCGGACGTGATCCGCGTGCTCGAGGAAAATGCCGGTCACGCCCGCGCCGTCGTGCGCTCGGTCGCGAAGAGCTTCGGGCCGGAGCGCACGCCGTCGCCGCAGGGGCTCGACCGCGTGCTCGATACGGCGCTCATCACGGCGCCTGCGAGACGCGACCCGGAAATGATGCGCAAGCTCGACGCGGTCGCGGGCCGCGTGCTGCATATAAGCTGAGGTATTGGGGGACGATGGACGTGAAGCAATTCATTCGCACCATTCCGGATTATCCGAAGGAGGGCATCCTCTTTCGCGACATCACGACGCTGCTCGGCGATGCCGAAGGTTTCCGCTCGGCGGTCGACGCGCTGGTGAAGCTTCACCTCGGCGCGAAGTTCGACAAGGTCGCGGGCATCGAGGCGCGCGGTTTCATTCTGGGCGGTGCCGTCGCGCATCAGCTCGGCCTCGGCTTCGTGCCGGTGCGCAAGAAGGGCAAGCTGCCCTGGAAAACGATCGGCCAGGACTACGATCTCGAATACGGCACAGACACAGTGGAAATCCACTCCGACGCGGTAGCCGAGGGGGATCGGGTGTTGCTGATCGACGACCTGATCGCGACCGGCGGCACGGCGGAAGCCGCCGTGAAGCTCATCGCGCGGGCTGGCGGCAACGTCACGGCCGCGAGCTTCGTGATCGAGCTGCCGGAACTCGGCGGACGTGAGAGACTTGAAGCCTTCGACATCGAAATCCTGTCGCTCTGTACCTTCGAGGGGCACTAACCGCGCCGATGGAATGGATCGCTGATCCGACGATCTGGATAGGTCTCACGACGCTCGTCGTGCTCGAGATCGTGCTCGGCATCGACAATCTCGTTTTCATCGCCATTCTCGCCGACAAGCTGCCTCCGGCCGAACGTAACCGGGCGCGGCTCACAGGCCTCGGCCTCGCCCTGATCATGCGGCTTGCGCTGCTCGCCAGCATCTCCTGGCTGGTGACGCTCACGACGCCGCTTTTCTCCGTTTATGGCCTCGGATTCTCCGGCCGCGATCTCATCATGTTGTGCGGCGGCATGTTCCTGCTGACCAAGGCGACGATGGAACTCCATGAACGCCTGGAGCCCGCCTCGGAAGAACACGGCGGCGCAAGGGCACACGCGAAATTCTGGGTCGTCGTGACGCAGATCATCATTCTCGATGCGGTCTTCTCGATCGACTCCGTCGTGACCGCCGTCGGCATGGTCGAGCACCTGCCGGTCATGATGGCGGCCGTCGTCATCGCCATCGCGGTAATGATGATCGCCTCGAATCCGCTCACGAAATTCGTCAACGCGCATCCGACCGTCGTGGTGCTCTGCCTCGGCTTTCTGATGATGATCGGCTTCAGCCTCGTCGCGGAGGGATTCGGATTCCACATTCCGAAGGGCTATCTCTATGCCGCAATCGGCTTCTCGATCCTGATCGAGACCTTCAATCAGTGGGTGCAACGCAATCGCGTGCGTCATGCCGCGGCCCGGCCCTTCCGTCAGCGAACGGCGGAGGCGGTCTTCCGCCTGTTGGGCGGCGCGCCCGATGTCGGGGAGGGTGCTCCGGTGCCCGACCTCGACGACCCGATGAAGGGCTTCGGTGCCGAGGAACGCACCATGGTGAGCGGTGTGCTCACGCTCGGCGAGCGCCAGGTGAGTTCCATCATGACGCCGCGCCGCGAGATCATGTGGATCCGGCT
>NZ_DATKFR010000314.1:0-4660 GCF_035511255.1 Parvibaculum sp. | reverse complement strand
ATCTCGGATAAAAACGATCATACGTTCGTTTCCTGAGCCCGACAAGGCCGACCGAGGTTACATGAGCAGAACCCGTGGCTCCTCCGGCCCCAAGACGCTGGCCGCCATCAACGAGGCGGGGCTCGATCTCATCTATACGGTCGGCTACGAGGCGATGAGCCTGCGCGAACTGGCGGCCAAGGTCGGCCTCCAGCCGGGCTCCCTCTACAATCACATCGAGACGAAGCAGGACCTTCTCTTCGACCTCATCCACAATCACATGGTCGTGCTGCTCGCTCGCGTCGACGCGGAACTCGAGGGGATCGAGGGACCGGCCGAACGGCTCAAGGCCTTCGTCGCCTTCCATCTCGATTATCATATCGAACGCAAGCGGGAGGTCTTCATCGGTTCGGCCGAGCTTCGCAGCCTGACGCCGAAACACCGCAAGGAAATCGTCGCGCTCCGCCGCGCCTATGAGGACCGGCTCTGCGACATTCTGAAGAAAGGCGCGGCGAAGAAGCTCTTCAGGATCGACGACGTGCGCGTAACGGCCTATGCGCTGCTCGCCATGCTCACCGGTATCTGCACCTGGTATGACCCGAAGGGCCGCGTGAGCAGAAGGAAACTCATCGACCTGCACACGCGGCTGGTGATGGAGGGAGTGGCGGCCTGAGCCTTACATCAGCTCGACCGCCAGCGCCGTCGCTTCGCCGCCGCCGATGCAAAGCGAGGCGACGCCGCGCTTGCCGCCGCCCTGCTTCAGCGCATTGAGAAGCGTCACGACGATGCGCGCGCCCGAAGCGCCGATCGGATGGCCGAGCGCCGTCGCGCCGCCATAGACATTGATGTTCTTGTGGCTGAGGCCCAGTTCCTTCATCGCCGCCATGACGACGACCGCGAAGGCCTCGTTGATCTCGTAAGCGTCGACGTCGGAGGCCTTCCAGCCCGTCTGCTCGAAGAGCCTGTTGATCGCGCCGACAGGCGCCGTCGTGAACCAGGCCGGCGCCTGCGCAAAGCCCGCATGGCCGCGGATCGCGGCAAGCGGCTTCAGGCCGCGCCGCTCCGCTTCCGACAGGCGCATCAGCACCAGTGCCGCCGCGCCGTCGGAAATCGAGCTCGCATTCGCCGCCGTCACCGTGCCGTCCGTCGCGAAGGCGGGCTTCAGCGTCGGGATCTTTGCCGGATCGGCCTTCAGCGGCTGCTCGTCCTGCATCACCTCGACCTCGCCCTTGCGGCTCTTCACAGCCACGGGAACGATTTCGGGAGCGAAGCTGCCGCCTTCGATGGCGCGCTTCGCACGCGCCAGCGACTCGACCGCATAAGCATCCTGCGCCTCGCGGGAGAACTGGTAATGCCGCGCGGTCTCCTCGGCATAGGTGCCCATCAACCGGCCTTCATAGGCGTCCTCGAGGCCGTCCATGAACATGTGGTCCTTCACCTCGCCATGGCCGAGGCGGAAGCCGCTACGCGCCTTGGGCAGCAGGTAAGGCGAATTGGTCATGCTCTCCATGCCGCCGGCCACCACGACGTCGCCATGGCCGAGCGCCAGCGTGTCATGCGCAAGCATGATCGCCTTCATGCCGGAGCCGCAGACCTTGCTGATGGTGGTCGAGGGCGTCGACTCGTCCAGACCGCCCTTCAGCGCCGCCTGCCGGGCCGGCGCCTGCTTCGCGCCCGCCGTCAGCACGCAACCCATGAACACTTCATCGACCGCGCCGGAGGCGAGCCCCGCCCGCTCCACCGCCGCCCGCAGGGCGACGGCGCCGAGGTCCGGTCCGCTGATATCGGCCAACGCACCCTGAAATCCGCCCATCGGCGTCCGCGCGGCGCTGGCGATGACGACGGGGTCTTCTGCGTGACGGATTTGTGTCATGGGCGGCTTTCCACGGTAAAGTGCCTTAACGGCCGGGATTCGGGGGACGAACCTAGCCCAAAACAAGCTATCGGGGGAGGTTCGGTTGGATTTTCTACACAATATGGATTGGGTGCTGCCGCTGCGCAGCGATGCCGCAACGGTCGTCGCAAACGGCTTCACCTGGCTCGGCTATGCCACGTTCTTTCTGATCGCGCTTCCCATCGCTTATTGGCTCTGGGACCGCGACAAGGCGATGCGGATGACGGTCCTGATCGCCCTCACCGCGATCGTCAACGGCTGGCTGAAGGACCTCTGGCAGGACCCGCGCCCCGATCTTCGCTACTGGCTCGACAACCGCGTCGAGGGCTCCTATGGCCGGCCGAGCGGCCATGCGCAGGTCGCCGTCGCCATGTGGTCGTGGATCGCCTGGGAGATCCGCGCCGTCTGGGCCTATATCGCGGCGGCGGTCGTCATCGCGGGCGTCTGCTTCAGCCGGCTCTATCTCGGCGTTCACGACATCGACGACGTGCTGACCGGCATCGGCCTCGCCGTCGCCGGCCTCGCGCTTTTCGCGCTGCTGCTTTCCCCCCGCCTTGCCCCCTCGCGCGACTGGCCGGTGGCCTATCATCTCTTTCTCGTCGTCGCGGCAGGCATCGTCCTCACCCTGACCTGGCCGAACGGCGAACCTCCCGCCCCCGTCGGCATTCTCGCGCTGCTCTTCGGCTGGGTGCTTGGCGCCGATATCGATCGCCGTCTCGCGCCCGCGGCGCCTGTCCTGCCAGCCTGGTGGCTGCGCATCGTCATGGGCGCGGCCGGCGTCGTTGCGCTCTTTGCCCTGCGCGCGGGACTCGACGGAGCTGCCGAAGCTCTCACCATCAAGGGAACAGCATCCGGCTACGTCACAGGCGCTCTCATGGGTTTTTATATGACATGCGCCGCGCCCTTCGCCTTCCGTGCGCTTGGCCTCGTCAAATGACCGGTGCTTGAACCGAAGGGGCGCGAACGCGACCGGCGATTTCCGGAAACCGAAACAATGCGGCGGCACAAGCACCTTTCTCCTTTTTCATTTTTCGAAACAGGAACCTCCGCAATCGCAGTCGGTTGAACAAGCGACGGTGCAATCAACACTTGTTGATCGAGATCACCGCCAGCAATCGAACATCGGGGCGATACGCCCAAACCACCGGATCGAGGCGGCGAGGTCCGGACGGGATGCCGATTGCCTGAGCCGCAAAGATCAAAAATGGAGACGTTCGATGACGAATACCCAGCACCGTGGCGGTTCGGGAAACTTTGCCGAAGATCGCGAGAGAGCATCGGAGGCCGGCCAGAAAGGCGGGCAGCAGAGCGGTGGGAACTTCAAGAACGACCCGCAGCGCGCCGCCGAGGCTGGCCAGAAAGGCGGTCAGATGAGCGGCGGCAATTTCAAGAACGACCCGCAGCGCGCCTCGCAAGCGGGCCGGGAGGGCGGACGACACTAAGCCCCTCGCCACCTGAAGAACGAAAGTCCCCGCGAGTGACATCGCGGGGACTTTTTTTCTTCGTACGGATTTATGAACGATCAGCGCTTCTCGATGACGAGACTCTGAATACAACGACCGAAATAACCGCGCTCGTCGGCGAGACGGCCGGCCGCGATGCCCACGCCCGTTTCATCGACCCAGGTTTCCGCGTCGAGCAGAATCCATTCGCCCGCAGGCATGCGCGCGAGGTTGATCGAGAGGTCGCCGTTGAGAAAGGTCCATTCATGGTTCAGCACCGAGGAAACGCCGTTGCTGAAATCCGCGACCATCGCGGCACGCATCAGCGGCGAATTTTCCTCGCCCGCGACGATAGGCCGGATCGAACGGAACCAGCAGGCCGCCGGGCCGCCCGCGCCGAGAAGGCCGAAGATGCCCTTCGCATTCCTGACTTCCAGACCCGAAATGAACCCGCTGCTCTTGCGGATCGCTTCGTCGATCGGCGAGGACTCATCCGGCGTCGGCAAGGTCGATTCCTTTTCCGCAATGCCTGTGAGGTCGGGATAATCGGCGCTGCGGATTTTCAGCGCGGAGGCCCTCACGCATTCCTTGCCGCCCGCGAGAAGGCTCACGGCGCAGAGCTGGATCTTCTTTCCCTCGCGCACGACCTCGGTTTTGATTTCAAGCGGCGCGATCGGCACCGGGCGCAGCAGGTCGATGGTCAACCGCGCAACCTGCATCGGCGCCGCCGTCGGGATATGTTCGACCACATGGGCGATCAGCGAAGAAGGTGCGCCGCCATGCTGCATCGATGGATCCCAAGGGCCGGCGGCATAGCCGGTCGCCGTGGCCACATCGCCCTTCAGCTCAAAGACGGAATCTAACGGCATCAGGCGCTCTCGTTGAACAGTTCGCGGCCGATCAGCATGCGGCGGATTTCGCTCGTACCCGCGCCGATCTCGTAGAGCTTGGCGTCGCGCAGCAGGCGGCCCGTCGGATAGTCGTTGATATAGCCGTTTCCACCCAGCGTCTGTAGCGCTTCGAGTGCCATCCAGGTGGCTTTTTCCGCCGAATAGAGGATTGCGCCGGCCGCGTCCTTGCGCGTGGTCTTGCCGCGATCGCAAGCTTTCGCGACCGCATAGACATAGGCGCGACAGGCATTCATGGTCGAGTACATGTCGGCGAGCTTGCCCTGCATCAACTGGAAGGTGCCGATGGGTTCGCCGAACTGCTTGCGGTCATGCACATAGGGCACCACGACATCCATGCAGGCCTGCATGATGCCAAGCGGTCCACCCGAGAGCACCGCGCGCTCATAGTCGAGGCCCGACATCAGCACGCGCACGCCTTCGTTCAGCTTGCCGAG
>NZ_DATKFR010000313.1:0-5096 GCF_035511255.1 Parvibaculum sp. | reverse complement strand
CCCGGAGCGTCTGAAGATGCTCTTCCTGCTGACGGTCGTCGATATCACGGCTGTCGGCCCGGGCGTCTGGAACGGCTGGAAGGGCCAGCTGCTGCGCGAACTCTATTACGAGACGCTCGCCGTGCTGCAGGGCGGCGATGCTTTGCTCAATCGCGCCAACCGCATCGCGGAAGCGAAGGCGGCCTTGCGCGAGCGCCTGTCGGACTGGTCGCCTGAAAACTGGGGCGCCTATCTCGCCCGCCATACGGAAGCCTATTGGCTTTCCTTTGACACCAACGTCCTGGAGCGTCAGGCGAGGCTGATCGCGGAGGCGAAGGATGCGCTGACGGTCGCGGCGCAGTCCGATCCGACGCGCGACGTCACCGAGATCACGCTTTACGCGCAGGATCATCCTGGCCTCTTCTCGCGCTTTGCCGGCGCCTGCGCCATTCTCGGCATGAACATCGTCGATGCGAAGATATTCACTACGCGCGACGGCATGGCGCTCGACATGCTCTGGGTGCAGGACCAGCATGGCGGCGCGATCGCCGAAGAGCGTCGCGTGAAGCGTCTCGAGGAAACGATCCGCAAGGTGCTGTCGGGCGAGATGCTGCCCCCCGATCTGATCGAACAGCGCTTCAAGGGCGAGCGTCGCGCGGAAGCCTTCGATATCGCGCCGCAAGTTTTCATCGACAACAACGCGTCGGACGCTTTCACCGTCATCGAGGTCAACGGCCTCGACCGGCCGGGTCTCGTTCACGCCTTGACCAAGGCGCTTTTCCATCTCGGTCTTACCATCGGCTCGGCTCATATCGCGACCTATGGCGAGCGCGCGGTCGACGTCTTCTATGTAAAGGACGTCATCGGGCACAAGGTCACCAACGCCAACAAGCGCAAAGCCGTCGAGCGTCATCTGCTCGAGGCGCTGGAGAACCCCGTCGAGAAAGCGCGCCCCGCCAAGGCGCGCCGCCGCGAAGAAACGGCGGCGGCGGAATGACGGCGTCGAGGCGTTTCCCCCGATGAATCTCATGCGTTCAGCGGCGACCGTCGGCGGCACCACGTTCCTCTCGCGCATCCTCGGCTTCCTGCGCGACATGATGGTGGCGTCCGCGCTCGGCACGGGACCGATCGCCGACGCTTTTTTCGTCGCCTTCCGTTTCCCCAATATGTTCCGCGCCATTTTCGCGGAAGGCGCCTTCAACTCGGCCTTCGTGCCTCTCTTCGCCAAGCGCCTTGAGGGCGACGGCGAAGCCTCGGCGCGCCGCTTCGCCGAGGATGCGACCTCGGTGCTGCTTGCTGGCCTTCTCGTCTTCACGATTTTGGTCGAGATCGGCATGCCCTGGCTGATGTGGCTCTTCGCGCCCGGTTTCGGCGACGACCCGCAAAAGCATGAATGGGCGGTGCAGTTCACGCGGGTGAACTTCCCTTATCTTCTCTTCATCTCGCTCACTGCCGTCCAGTCGGCGATCCTGAACTCGCTGGGCAAGTTCTTCGCCGGCGCCGCCGCGCCCGTGATGCTCAACATCACGATGATCGCGGCGCTTTTCTTCGTCGTGCCGCTCGCAACCAATCCGGGCCTCGCGCTCTCCTGGGGCGTCATGGCGGCGGGCATCATCCAGTTCATCTGGCTTGCCGTTTCCTGCCACCGCGCGCGCATGTCGCTCAGGCTGCGCTGGCCGACGCTGACGCCCGAAGTGAAGCGGCTGCTGCTTCTCGCCATTCCCGGTCTCATCTCGGGCGGTATCGGACAGTTGAACCTCACCATCGGCACCATCATGGCGTCCTGGCAGGACGGCGCGGTCTCGTGGCTTTATTACGCCGACCGCATCTATCAGTTTCCGCTGGGCGTCATCGGCATCGCCATCGGCGTCGTGCTGCTCCCCGATCTCTCGCGGCGCCTGCGGGCGGGCGACGATCAGGGCGCGCATTGGAGCCAGAACCGGGCCATCGAATTCTCGCTGCTGTTGACGGTGCCCGCCGCCGTCGCCCTGGCGATCATTCCCTATGACATCATCAAAGTGCTGTTCGAGCGCGGGCATTTCCACGGCGCCGACACGCATGCGACCGCGATCGCGCTGCTGATCTATGCGATCGGTCTTCCGGCCTTCGTGCTCAACAAGGTTTTCTCGCCCGCTTTTTATGCGCGCGAGGATACGCGGACGCCGCTGCAATTCGCCGCCATTTCGATCGCGGTCAATATTGCGTCGAGCATTCTGCTGTTCCAGTTCTTCGGCTTTGCGGGCATCGCCATGGGAACTTCGATTGCGGCCTGGGTGAATACCGGGCAGCTCGGGCTGCGCCTCTGGAAGCGCGGACATTTCCTGCCCGATGCCCAGCTGTTGAAGCGCCTGCCGCTGACCTTGCTCGCCTCGGCGGGTATGGGCGCGGTGCTTTATGTCGGAGCGCGCTTCCTCGCGCCCTGGTTCGAGTTGCGTTTCATCTGGAGCGTCTCTGTGCTGACGGGCCTCGTCGCGGGCGGGCTTCTCGCTTACGCGATCTTCTGCCAGATCACCGGCGCGGCGCGCTATTCGGACATCATGCGGCCCCTGCGCAGGGGCGGTGCCTGAAAAGTTGCAGCCCGGCAATTTCCCTCGCCGGGCCTTCAGCGAAGCTGAATCCTTCCAAAAAAGCTGCGGCCCCGGCAATTTCCCTCGCCGGGGCCGCGTTTCGCACGCTGACTGAGGAAGGAGAACTCACTCAGCCGCGCCGCGAAGCTCCTTCAATCCGAGACGCTGGGCGACGCCGGCACCGTAGGCCGGATCGGCTTTCGCGAAGTGTCCGATCTGGCGGCGCTGGATTTCCTCCGGCACCGTCGCCATGGCGCCGGCGATCGCGTCCATCAGGCTCTTCTTCTGCGCGTCGGACATCAGGCGGAAGAGATCGCCGGCTTGCGTATAGTCGTCATTGCCATCGCGATGGTTGTAGCGGTCGGCATCGCCCGAGATTTTCAGCGGCGGTTCCTTGACGCTCGGATCTTCCTTCGGTCCGCCGAAAGAATTCGGCTCGTAATTGACCGCGCCGCCGGCATTGCCGTCGAAGCGCATCGCGCCGTCGCGGTGATAATTGTGGACCTCGACGCGCGGGCGATTGACCGGCAGCGCTTCCGCATTGACGCCGACGCGATGGCGATGCGCATCCGCATAGGAGAAGATGCGGAACTGCAGCATCTTGTCGGGGCTGTGGCCGATGCCCGGCACGACATTCGCCGGCGAGAAGGTCGATTGCTCGACCTCCGCGTGATAATTCTCCGGATTGCGGTTGAGCGTCAGCACGCCCGCCTCGATCAGCGGATAATCCTTGTGCGGCCAAACTTTCGTCAGGTCGAAGGGATTGTAGGGCGTCTTGTCGGCGTCCGCTTCCGGCATCACCTGGATCATGACGCGCCATTTCGGGAAGTCGCCCTTCTCGATCGAGGCATAGAGATCGCGCTGATGGCTTTCGCGGTCCTCGCCGATGAGCTTCGTCGCTTCCGCTTCCGTCAGGTTCTCGATGCCCTGCATCGACTTGAAGTGGAACTTGACCCAGAAGCGCTCATTCTTCGCGTTGATGAAGCTGTAGGTGTGCGAGCCGAAGCCATGCATGTGGCGAAGCGTCTTCGGGATACCGCGGTCCGAGAAGAGGATCGTCACCTGATGAAGGCTTTCAGGCGAGAGCGACCAGAAGTCCCACATCGCGGTCGGATTGCGCAGATTGGTGCGCGGATCGCGCTTCTGCGTATGGATGAAGTCGGGGAACTTGTAGGGATCGCGCACGAAGAAGACCGGCGTGTTGTTGCCGACGAGATCCCAATTGCCTTCGTCCGTATATAACTTCACCGCGAAGCCGCGCACGTCGCGTTCGGCATCCGCCGCGCCGCGTTCGCCGGCCACCGTCGAGAAGCGCAGGAAGACCGGTGTTTCCTTGCCGTTATGCTCGAAGAGCTTCGCCTTGGTGTATTTCGTGATGTCGTTATTGACGCGGAAGATGCCGAAGGCGGCCGAACCCTTGGCATGGACGACGCGCTCGGGGATGCGCTCGCGGTTGAAATGGGCGTGCTTCTCGAAAAGCTGCCAGTCCTGCACGAGGAGCGGCCCGCGGGGCCCCGCCGTCAGCGCATTCTGGTTGTCGGGAACGGGGATGCCTGCCGAGGTGGTGAGGCGGTTCGGTTTGTCGCTCTTCTGGTCGCTCATGGCGCGCTCTCCTGATTAGAACTATTCAAAACTAGGAAACGCAACGGCGAGTGTCAAGGCAGTTTAGAATAATTCTCAAAAGAATGCGACTCGAAGCAGCGACGGAAAGGGCCGGCATTGCCAACCGGCGCCTGGCCGCATAAACCTCGCGGCAACGCTCCGCTTTCGGGGCAACCGTGATGGATATCTTCCATGGAAAAGCCGACCAACCGCGTCTTCTCGGGCGTCCAGCCCACAGGCAACCTGCATCTCGGGAACTATCTCGGAGCGATCCGCAATTTCGTCGGGCTCCAGGACACGCATGAATGCATCTATTGCGTGGTCGACATGCATGCGATCACGGCCTGGCAGGACCCGAAGGAACTCGCGGCGAACACGCGCGAGGTCGCGGCCGCCTATATCGCGGCCGGCATCGATCCGAAGACGCATATCATTTTCAACCAGTCGAAGGTGCCGGCCCACGCCGAACTCGCCTGGATCCTGAATTGCGTCGCGCGCATCGGCTGGATGAACCGCATGACCCAGTTCAAGGAGAAGGCGGGCAAGGATCGCGAGCAGGCCTCCGTCGGCCTTTACACCTATCCGGTGCTGATGGCCGCCGACATCCTCCTTTATCGCGCGACGCATGTACCGGTCGGCGAGGATCAGAAGCAGCATCTGGAACTCGCCCGCGACGTCGCGCAGAAGTTCAACAACGACTTCGCCGAAACGGGCGGCACGGATTTCTTCCCGCTGCCTGAGCCTCTGATCATGGGCCCGGCGACGCGCGTCATGTCGCTTCGCGACGGTACCAAGAAGATGTCGAAGTCGGACCCGTCGAATTATTCGCGCATCACGCTGAAGGATTCCGCCGACGACATCGCGGTGAAGATCCGGAAAGCCCAGACCGATCCCGATCCCCTGCCCCTCACCGTCGAAGGGCTTGAAGGCCGGGCGGGCGCGGACAAT
>NZ_DATKFR010000312.1:0-2570 GCF_035511255.1 Parvibaculum sp. | reverse complement strand
TCGGCCTTTTCGGACCTCAAAGAACCTGACGAAGCTGCCTCAGATGGTCGAGGCGTTCCTGCGCCGCGAGCCGCGCTTCATCGCTCTTGGCGTCCGCGACATCTTCCTCGGCATAGCCGATTTCGAGGTCGAGCTTGCCCTGATCGAGTTCCTCGAGCGGGATCGTGTGCTCGGCGAGCACCGTGAGGCCCGCAGGCGTCACTTCGGCAAAGCCGCCGCGCACGAAGATGCGCCGCTGCCCGCGGCCCTCATCGTCGATATTGATGACGCCGGGGCGCAGCGTGGTCATGAAGGGCGCGTGGCCCGCCAGCACGCCGAAATCGCCCTCTTTGCCGGGCACAGTCACCATGTCGACATTCTCCGACAGGAGAAGCCGCTCGGGCGAAACGAGGTCGAAATGGAGCTTGTCGGCCATGAGGCTGATCCCGATCTTCCCTTAGGCCGCTTCAGCCGCCAGACGTTCCGCCTTCTTGATCGCATCTTCGATCGTGCCGACCATGTAGAAGGCGGCTTCGGGCAGGTGGTCGTAGTCGCCATCGCAAAGGCCCTTGAAACCCTTCACGGTGTCCTTCACGTCGACGAGCACGCCGGGCGTGCCGGTGAAGACTTCGGCGACGAAGAAGGGCTGCGACAGGAAGCGCTCGATCTTGCGGGCGCGGGCAACGACGAGCTTGTCCTCTTCGGACAGCTCGTCCATGCCGAGAATGGCAATGATGTCCTGAAGCGACTTGTAGCGCTGCAGGATCGATTGCACGCGGCGCGCCGTGTCGTAATGCTCCTGACCGACAACGCGCGGCTCGAGAATGCGCGAGGTCGAGTCGAGCGGGTCGACGGCGGGATAGATGCCCTTTTCCGAGATCGCGCGATTGAGAACCGTCGTCGCATCGAGATGCGCGAAGGAGGTCGCGGGCGCCGGGTCGGTCAAGTCGTCGGCGGGCACGTAAATCGCCTGCACCGAGGTGATCGAACCCTTGGTTGTGGTGGTGATGCGTTCCTGCAGCGCGCCCATGTCGGTCGCGAGCGTCGGCTGGTAACCCACCGCCGAAGGAATACGGCCGAGAAGCGCCGACACTTCCGAACCCGCCTGCGTGAAGCGGAAGATGTTGTCGACGAAAAAGAGAACGTCCTGGCCCTGATCGCGGAAATGCTCGGCGACGGTGAGACCCGTCAGAGCGACGCGGGCACGGGCTCCCGGCGGCTCGTTCATCTGGCCGTAAACAAGGGCGCATTTCGAACCGGCGGTGTTGCCGCCATTTTCATGCGGGTCCTTGTTGACGCCGGACTCGATCATCTCGTGATAGAGGTCGTTGCCTTCGCGCGTACGCTCGCCGACGCCGGCGAACACCGAATAGCCGCCATGGGCCTTCGCGATGTTGTTGATGAGCTCCTGGATGAGCACGGTCTTGCCCACGCCGGCGCCGCCGAAAAGGCCGATCTTGCCGCCGCGCGCATAAGGCGCGAGAAGATCGACAACCTTGATGCCGGTGACGAGCATTTCGGCTTCCGTCGACTGCTCGACGAAGGGCGGCGCGTCCTGATGGATCGTGCGGGTCGCGTCGGCCTTGACCGGGCCCGCTTCGTCCACCGGCTCGCCGATGACGTTGATGATGCGGCCGAGCGTGCCTTCGCCGACCGGCACGGAGATCGCCGAACCGGTATCGCGCACTTCCTGGCCGCGGGTCAGACCCTCGGTCGTGTCCATGGCGATCGTGCGGACCGTGTTTTCACCGAGGTGCTGCGCGACTTCGAGAACGAGGCGATTGCCGCCATTGTTCGTCTCGAGCGCGTTCAGAATGGCCGGCAGATGATCGGTGAACTCCACGTCCACGACGGCGCCGATGATTTGGGCGATCTTTCCGACTGCGTTGCTCATGCGAGTTCCTTAATCTTTCCCGTCCGGGAACGTCTTTAGAGGGCTTCAGCGCCCGAAATGATTTCGATCAGTTCTTTGGTGATCATCGCCTGACGCGAACGGTTGTAGGTGATCTGCAGTTTCTTGATCATCTCGCCCGCGTTGCGCGTCGCATTGTCCATCGCGGACATCTTCGCACCAAATTCACCCGCGACGTTTTCGAGAAGCGCCGTGAAAATCTGCACCGCAAGATTGCGCGGCAGAAGATCGGCGAGGATCTCGGCCTCGTCGGGCTCGTATTCGTAAACGGCGCCACCCAGATCGGCGCCACCTTCGGCCGACGCCGGCAGGGTCGCCGGGATCAGCTGCTGCGCGGTCGGGATCTGCGTCACGACATTCTTGAACTTCGAGTAGAAGAGCGTTGCGACATCGAATTCGCCCGCTTCGAACATCGAGAGCACGGTCGAGGCGATATCTTCCGCCTGCTCGAAACCGATATAACGGATGCCGGTGAACTCGTAGCTCTTGACGATCTTGTCGCCAAAAAGCCGCTTCAACGCATCGCGGCCCTTGCGGCCGACGGTGAGGATCTTCACCGTCTTGCCTTCGCGCAGGAGCTTGTAGATATGCTCGCGCGCGAGCCGCGAAATCGACGAATTGAAGCCGCCGCAAAGACCGCGATCGGCGGTCGCCACGATTACGAGATGCACCTGGTCGC